>NZ_CP088022.1:7200000-7500000 GCF_013373795.3 Bradyrhizobium quebecense | reverse complement strand
CGCGGCTCGCCGCGACGCTCGACCGCCAGGTCACCCTGCATGCCGGGGTCATCGCATGAGGCGGGCGCTCTGGATCCTCGCCGTGCTGCTCAGCCATTGGCGACGGCATCCGATGCAGCTCGCAACCCTGCTGATCGGGCTGATCTCGGCCACCGCGCTGTGGAGCGGCGTGCAGGCGCTGAACCAGCAGGCGCGCATCGCCTATGACCGCGCCGCCGCGACCTTCGGCGGCGCGCGCACCGCCATGCTGGTGAGCCGCGACAGCGCGACTTTCCCGCAAAACCTGTTCGTCGATCTGCGCCGCGCCGGCTGGCCGGTGTCGCCGATGCTGGAGGGCCGGGTCCAGATCGACGGGCGCAGCTTGCGCCTGCTCGGTGTCGAGCCGGTGACGCTGCCGTCCGAGGTGGGCAACGCACCGGCGGTCGGGCGCGGCAGCCTGTTATCCTTTGTCACGCCGCCGGGCGAGATGCTGGTGGCGGGCGAGACGCTGCGCGATCTCGGCCTCAAGGAGGGCGAACGGCCGCAGGCCAACGGCACGAGTTTGCCGCCGCTGCGCGTGCAGGCGGAGCTCGCGCCCGGCGCGCTCGTCGTCGATATCGGCATCGCGCAGGACATCCTGAAGATGCCCGGCCTGGTGTCGCGCCTGCTGGTCGGCAAATCGAAAACGCCGCGCGCGACGCTTGAAAGCGTGGCAGGCGAAAAACTTCGGCTGGTGGAGCCGAGCGCCGAGAGCGACCTCGAGCGGCTAACCGACAGTTTCCATCTCAACCTCACCGCATTCGGCCTGCTGTCGTTCTTCGTCGGCCTGTTCATCGTCAACTCCGCGATCGGCCTCGCTTTCGAGCAGCGGCTGCCGATGCTGCGCACCTTGCGCGCCTGCGGCGTCTCGGCGCGGCTACTCAACACCGTGCTGGTGATCGAGCTGGTGTCGCTGGCGCTGGTCGCCGGCCTGATCGGCCTCGTCTGCGGCTATTTCATCGCGGCAGCCTTGCTGCCCGATGTCGCGGCCTCCCTGCGCGGGCTCTATGGCGCGCAGATCCCGGGACAGCTTTCGCTCAAGCCCGTCTGGTGGTTCGCCGGCATCGCTATCAGCATCCTGGGCGCGCTCGCAGCCGCCGCCGCGAGCCTTGCCAAGGCGATCCGGATGCCGGTGCTGGCGACGGCGCAGCCGCAGGCCTGGCAGCAGGCGCAACGGCGCTGGCTCATGTTCCAGAGTGCCGCGGCGCTCGCGGTGTTTGCGGTCGCAGCGGCTCTTATTCAGTTCGGCGATTCCCTGATCGCGGGTTTTGCGGTGCTGGCCGCGCTGATGCTCGGCGCGGCGTTGATCCTGCCGATGGTGCTGCAAATCGCGCTCGCATTCGGCCAGCGCAGCGCACGGGCGCCGGTCGGCATCTGGTTCTGGGCCGACAGCCGCCAGCAGCTCTCGGGCCTGTCGCTGGCGCTGATGGCGCTGTTGCTCGCGCTCGCGGTCAATGTCGGCGTCAGCACCATGGTGGAAAGCTTTAGCCGCACCTTCCTGGTCTGGCTCGACGGCCGCCTCGCCGCCGACGTCTACATCAGCGCCGCCAGCGATCAGCAGGCAAAGGAGATCAAGGCGTGGCTGCGCGATCGGCCCGAAGTCGCGGCGATCCTGCCCGGCGGCCGCGCCGATACCCAGCTTGGCGGCGCGCCGATCGAGGTGCTGGGCCTGCCGGACCACGCCACCTATCGCGACAACTGGCCGTTGCTGGAGAGCACGGCGAATGCCTGGGTGCGCTTGCGTCCCGGCGACACTTGTCTGGTCAGCGAGCAGCTGTCGCGGCGGATGAAGCTTGCGATTGGCGATCATATCGAGGTGCCGGCCCCGGGCGGCAACTGGCCGCTCGAGATCGTCGGCATCTATGCCGATTACGGCAACCCCAAGGGCCAAATCGCCGTCAACTTCGCTGCGCTGACCCGGCGTTTCCCGCAGACGCCGCAGACCCGGATCGGACTCCGCGTCGCGCCAGATCACATCGCGCCGGTGATCGCGGCGTTGCAGGAGAAGTTCGGCCTCGACGACCGCAACATCGCCGACCAGGCGACGATGAAGCGGGAATCCAAACGGGTGTTCAACCGCACCTTCTCGGTGACCGCGGCGCTCAACGCCTTCACGCTCGGCGTCGCCGGCATCGCGCTCCTGACCAGCCTGCTCACGCTGGCCAATTCGCGGCTGCCGCAGCTTGCGCCGCTGTGGGCGATCGGCCTGACGCGGCGGCGGCTCGCGGCGCTCGAACTGTTGAAGACCATGGCGGTCGCATTGATCACCGCGCTGTTCGCGCTGCCGCTCGGCCTTCTGGTCGCCTGGTGCCTGCTTGCGATCGTCAATGTGAAGGCGTTCGGCTGGCGGCTGCCGTTCCAGGTCTTCCCGTTGCAGCTGATCGAGCTGCTCGCGGTGGCGCTCGTTGCCGCCTTCTGTGCGGCGGCGCTGCCGGTCGCTAGACTGGCGCGCATGCAGCCAGCCAGCCTGATCAGGATCTTCGTCAATGAGCGCTGAGACGCGATGAGGGCAATCAGCGACCGCAAGGAAACTCTATTCCCTCTCCCGCTTGCGGGGGAGGGTCAGGGTCGGGGTATCTCCGCGAGTCGCATTGCGGAAAGAGCCCCCACCCGTATCGCATCTTCGATGCGATACGACCTCCCCCGCAAGCGGGAGAGGTGACATGAGGTTGCGGATGCGCCGGTCCATACGACGTACAGTCGCCGCTCGCGCGATCATCACGCGCCGCACCTTTGCCGGCGGTGCGCTGGCGCTCGCGCTCGGCGGCAAGAGCCTTGCGCAGGGCTTTGCCGGGCTCGGCGAGAATGCCGAAGGTTTTGCCGCCGTCACGCCGGGCAAGCCATTCGCATTCCCGATCGATCACGGCCCGCATCCGGAGTTCCGGATCGAGTGGTGGTACGTCACGGCGAATCTCTCCGACGCGAATGGTGCGGCCTATGGCGCGCAATGGACGCTGTTCCGCCAGGCGATGAAGCCGGGCGGCCCCAGCGAGGGCTGGGCCAATCAGCAGGTCTGGATGGGCCACGCTGCCGTGACCAGCGCCACCACGCATCGCTTCAGCGAAACCTTTGCGCGCGGCGGCGTCGGTCAGGCCGGCGTCGAGGCCACGCCGTTCCGTGCCTGGATCGACGCCTGGGAGATGCACGGGCTCGACCCGTTCGATGCGCAGCGCGCCGCACCGCTCGAGCTAACGGCCTCGGCTGCCGACTTCAGCACCGCGCTCCACCTCGACGCCAATCGCCCGCTGGTGCTGCAAGGCGACCATGGCTACAGCCGCAAGTCGGATCGCGGACAGGCCTCCTATTATTACAGCCAGCCGTTCTACAACACATCCGGCCGCATCGTGATCGACGACAGACCGGTCGACGTCACGGGTATGGCCTGGATGGATCGCGAATGGAGCAGCCAGCCATTGGCGGCGGATCAGACCGGCTGGGACTGGTTCTCGCTGCATCTGCCCGGCGACGAGAAGCTGATGCTGTACCGGCTGCGCCAGAAGGATGGCCGCGAGAACCTGTTCGGCAACTGGCTCACGCCGGACGGCCGCTCGGCCGAGATCGCTGGCCCCGGCAACAGCATCACGCCGGTTGCGACCACCGAGATCGACGGCCGCAAGCTGCCGACATCATGGCGCGTCGCCCTTCCGGCGCACGGCCTTGCCATCGAGACCACGCCGGTCAATCCGAAGGCCTGGATGGGGACGAGCTTCCCCTATTGGGAAGGCCCGATCCGCTTTGCGGGCAGCCACGCGGGAATCGGCTATCTTGAGATGACCGGGTACTGAAACGCCGACAGAAGATCGGCGCGCCCAAAATCGTCCAGCCTGTCACACCGGTCGCTGCCGCCCCGTCATGACATCGGGGCCAATGAAACAAGAGGACACGCCTGACATGTATCACTACACGACCATCGTCACCTGCCTTGCGGTCGCGTTCTATTTCTTCACCTCGACACAGGTCGCGCGCGCCCGCGTCGCCTATGGCGTCAAGTTGCCGGCGATTTCGGGCAATCCGGATTTCGAGCGCATCTTCCGCATCCAGATGAACACGCTGGAATGGATGCCGATCTTCCTGCCGTCGCTGTGGCTGTTCGCTATCTATGTCGGCGATGCCGCGGCCGCAGCCGTCGGTGCACTCTGGGTGATCGGCCGCATCGTCTACTTCATCGGTTATCGCGAGGCGGTGGCGAAGCGCAGCCGAGGTTTTGCCATCCAGGCCGCAGCGTGCATCATCCTGTGGATCGGCGCGCTCGGCGGCGCGGTGTGGCGGCTGGTGCATTGAGGGCGCGATCGCGCCACACACTCCGCTGTCGTCCCGGGGCTTGACCCGGGACCCATAACCACAGGGTCGAGTTTTGCGATGGCTGGGGCCCCAGCCTGATCTCACAACCAAGTTCGGTGGTTATGGGTCCCTGCTCCAGTGCGCAATTGCGCACAAGGCAGGGACGACGGTGATGTTGTGTCGCGAGCTGCGTGATACGTCAGCTGCGCGTCACTTCGTCAGCGGGCAGCCGCTGTCCTTGGCGCTGAAGAACGCCTTGTCGCCCGGCACCACGGCGAGCTGCTTGTAATAGTCCCACGGCTTCTTCGATTCCGACGGCTTCTTGACCTCGAACAGGTAGAGGTCGTGGACCATGCGGCCGTTGGCGAGCACCTTGCCCTTGGCAAAGGCGTCGTCGACCGGCAGCTCCTTCAGCTTCGCGGCGACCGCTTCGCTGTCCTTGGTGCCGGCGGCCTTCACCGCCTTCAAATAGCTCAGCGTCGCCGAATAGGTGCCGGCATGGATCATGCTCGGCATGTGGCCGGTGCGCTTGATGAAGCGCTCGCTGAAAGCGCGCGAGGCGTCGTCGTGATCCCAGTAGAACCCTTCGGTGAGGACAAGACCCTGGGCTGCCTCCAACCCGAGACCGTGCACCTCCGACAGCGTCATCAGCAGGCCGGCGAGTTTCTGGCCGCCCCTGACGATGCCGAACTCGGCGGCCTGCTTGATCGAGTTGGTGGTGTCGAGCCCGGCATTGGCAAGCCCGATGATCTTGGCCTTCGAGCTCTGCGCCTGCAGCAGGAAGGACGAGAAGTCCGACGAGTTGAGCGGCACGCGGACCGAGCCGACCACCTTGCCGCCCTTCGAGGCGACGATGTCGCTGGTGTCCTTTTCCAGCGCGTACCCGAAGGCGTAGTCGGCGGTCAGAAAGAACCACGTGTCGCCGCCCGCTTCCGTCAGCGCCCCGCCGGTGCCGACCGCCAGCGCGCGGGTGTCGTAGGCCCAGTGGAAGCTGTAGGGCGTACAGGCATCGCCTGAAATGCGCGAGGTCGCCGCACCCACCACGATGTCGATCTTCTTCTTTTCCTTGGACAGCTCCTGCACCGCGAGCGCGACCGACGAAGTGGTGAGCTCGGTGATCATGTCGACGTTCTCGACCTCGTACCAGCGCCGCGCGATTGCGGTCGCGAGGTCCGGCTTGTTCTGATGGTCGGCGGTGACGATCTCGATCTTCTGGCCCAGCACCTCGCCGCCGAAATCCTCGACCGCCATCCGCGCCGCCTCGAGCGAATACTTTCCGCCGTAGTCGGCGTAGACGCCGGACTGATCGTTCAGGATGCCGATCTTGACACCTTGTGCCGCCGCCGGCGCCGCAAGCATCAGGCTGCAAGCCGCGACCGCAGCCAAAAATCCCGACTTCATTTTTGTGCTCTCCCAGCAGTCTCTCATCAGGAAAAATCGGCGCGACATTATTTTATAACCCCGCGCCTGCCCATCGATTTCCGCCTCGGTCCGATCAGCCAAAAGTATGGGCTGGCGTCGTCGCGCGCCTATAGCTCCCCGTCACCCTGAGGAGCGCGGAACGCGCGTCTCGAAGGGTCGATGGCCCGGCAGGGGCCGTGCATCCTTCGAGGCTCGCAAGAGCTCGCACCTCAGGATGACGGGGAAAGACTTGCAGCCGCGGAACGTCAGGTCGCGCTACCCCACCACAGCCGCGGGTTCCTTCGGTTTGCCCTCGTTCTTTCCTTCCGCGAGGTTGCGCACCACCATGTAGAAGATCGGCGTGAAGACCAGGCCGAACAGGGTGACGCCGAGCATGCCGAAGAACACGGCGACACCGACCGCCTGGCGCATCTCCGAGCCCGAGCCGGTCGACAGCACCAGCGGCAGCACGCCGAGGATGAAGGCGAACGACGTCATCAGGATCGGCCGCAGGCGAAGCCGGCAGGCCTCGATGACCGCCTCCAGCCGTGGCCTGCCCTCGAGCTCGATATCGCGCGCGAACTCGACGATCAGGATCGCGTTCTTGGCGGCGAGGCCCACCAGCACCACGAAGCCGATCTGGGTCAGGATGTTGACGTCCTGGCCCATGATGCGCACGCCGATCGTGGCCGCGAACAGGCACATCGGCACGATCAGGATCACCGCGAACGGCAGTGTCCAGCTGCCATATTGCGCGGCCAGCACCAGATAGACGAACAGCACGCAGATCGGGAACACGTAGAGGCCGGCGTTGGCGCCGTTGATCTGCTGGTAGGACAGATCGGTCCATTCGAACGAGAAGCCGCTCGGCAGGGTTTCGTCGGCGAGCTTCTTGATGGCGTTGAGCGCCGTCGTCGAGCTGACGCCCGGCGCCGGCTCACCCTGCAGTTCGGATGCCGAGTAGAGATTGTAGCGTGCGACACGGTCGGGACCCGAGATGTCCTTGAAGTCCACGACACTGCCGAGCATCACCATGTCGCCGGCGGCGTTGCGGGTGCGCAGCCGCGAAAGATCGGTGGTCTCCTTGCGGAACGGCAGATCAGCCTGCGCCGTGACGTGATAGGTGCGCCCGAACAGGTTGAAGTCGTTGACATAGGTCGAACCGAAATAGGTCTCGATCGTGTCGGTGATGTTGGCGATGGGAACGCCGAGCTTCTGCGCCTTGACGCGATCTATATCGACGAACAATTGCGGGGTGTTCGCGGAATAGGGCGAGAACACCGAGGTCAGGCTCGGCGACTTGCGCGCGGCCAACACCAGTTCGTCGGTCGCGGACGCCAGCAATTCGGGCCCGCGCCCCTGTCGATCCTGGACGCGGATGGTGAAACCACCGCCGGTGCCGATACCGGGCACGGCCGGCGGCGGAATGACGATGATGAAGGCGCCCTGGATCACCGACAGGCGCTTGCGCAGGTCGGCCGTGATCGCGGTCGCCGTCAGTCCCTTCTTCAGGCGTGCCTCCGGCTCGTCGAACACCGGGAACAGCGCCGCGGCATTACCCGCCTGCGTGCGCGTCGCGCCGGAGAAGCCGGCGAAGGCCGCGACGCGAACGATACCGGGCGTATCCAGCGCAATCCGCTCGATCTCGCGCACGACAGCCGTGGTCCGCGCCAGCGACGCGGCGCCCGGCAGTTGCGCCGAGATGATGACGTAGCCGCGATCCTGCGCCGGAATGAAGCCCTGCGAGGTGGTCGCGAGCAGCCAGCCGGCGCTGCCGATCAACACGAGGTAGATCGCGACCATCACCACGGTGTGCCGGATCACGAAGTCGGCGACCGCCGCATAGCCATGCGCCAGCCGGTCGAATACGCGGTTGAACAGCGCGGTGAAGCTGTCCCAGCCGCGCGCGATGATGTTCCAGCGTGCCGGCGGGCGTTTCTCCTCGTGCGGGACCAGGATCTGCGAGGCCAGCGCCGGCGACAGCGTCAGCGAGCAGAAGCAGGAGATCGCGGTCGCGACCGCAATCGTCACGGCGAATTGCTGGAAGAACTGCCCGGAGATGCCGCCGAGGAAGGCGGTCGGCACGAACACCGCGCACAGCACCAGCGCGATCGAGACCAGCGCGCCGCCGACCTCCTCCATGGTCTTGAGCGCAGCCTCGCGCCGGCTCATGCCGTGCTCGAGATGCCGCTCGACATTCTCGACCACCACGATGGCGTCGTCGACCACGATGCCGACCGCGAGAACCAGGCCGAACAGCGTCAGATTGTTGATCGAGAAGCCGAGCGCGGCCATCACCGCGAAGGTGCCGACCAGCGACACCGGTATCGCGATGATCGGGATGATCGCAGGCCGCCATCCCTGCAGGAACACCAGCACCACGATGACGACGAGCGCCATCGCCTCGTAGATCGTCTTGATCAGCTCATGAACCGATTGGGCGATGAACTCGGTCGGGTTGTAGCCGATGTTGTAGTCGAGCCCCTTCGGGAAACCCGCCTTCATCCGCTCCATCGTGTCGGAGATGCTCTTGGCGGTGGCGAGCGCGTTCGATCCCGGCCGTTGCGTCACCAGCAGGGCGACCGCCGATTTGCGCAGCAGGAAGCTGTTGGTGGCGTAGGACAGCGCACCGAGCTCGACGCGGGCGACGTCGCGCAGCCGCACGGTCCGGCCGTCGGAGCCGGCCTTCACCACGATGTCCTCGAACTGCCTGATGTCCTTGAGGCGGCCGGTGAACACGAGGTTCGGCTGGAAGGCGCGATCGGCGATCGGCGGCTCCGCGATCTGGCCGCCCGCGATCTGCAGGTTCTGCGCCCGGATCGCCGCCAGCACCTCGGCCGAGGTCAGGCCGAGATTGGCGATCCGGTCGGGATCGAGCCACAGCCGCATCGAGTAATCGCGCGCGCCGAACATCTGGATGTCGCCGACGCCGTCGAGCCGCAGCAGCTGGTCGCGGACCTGCAGCAGCGCGTAGTTGGAGATGTAGAGCTGGTCGAACGTGTCGTCGGGCGACAGCATGAACACGACCATCAGGATGTCAGGCGAGTTCTTGCGGGTGACGACGCCGTTGCGCTGGACTTCTTCGGGCAGCCGCGGCTGCGCGATCGCGACGCGGTTCTGCACCAGCACCTGGGCCTTGTCGAGGTCGGTGCCGAGCTTGAAGGTCGCGGTGATGGTGAGCTGGCCGTTCGAAGTCGCCTGGCTGTAGAGATACAGCATGTCCTCGACGCCGTTGATCTCCTGCTCGATCGGAGCGGCGACGGTGTCGGACACGGTCTGCGCCGAGGCACCCGGATACTGCGTGGTCACCGTGACGGTCGGCGGCACGACCTGCGGATATTCCGAGACCGGCAGCGTAGGATAGGCGATCGCGCCGACGATCAGCAGCACGATCGACAGCACCATCGCGAGGATGGGCTGGTTGATGGAGAGCCTGCCGAGATTCATGGCTTGGCACCTGCCGCCGGCTTGTCTCCAGCCGGGGGCTTGTCTCCTGCCGCGGGCTTGGCAGCTTCCGCGGGCTTGTCGCCGGCCGCCGGCTTATCGCCTGCCGGGAGCTTGGCTTCGGCCGGAGCCTGGGCCATCTTCGGCGTCACCTTGGCGCCGACGCGGGCGCGTTGCAGCCCGTCGACGATCACATGGTCCTCCGGCTTGAGGCCTTCGCGGATCACGCGCAAGCCCTCATCCAGCGGTCCGAGCGTGACCGCTCGTGCTTCCACCGTGTTGTCGTCCTTGACCACGAACACGATCTTGCGCGACTGGTCGGTGGCGATGGCGGTATCCGGGATCAGCAGCGCCTCATAGGGCGAGGAGCCGATCAGGCGGACGCGGCCGAACTGGCCGGGCAGGATCGAGAGGTCCTTGTTCGGGATCACCGCGCGGCTGCGCAGCGTTGCGGTCGAGACGTCGAGGCGGTTGTCGAGGAAATCCATCTTGCCCTCATGCGAGGGCTTGGTCTCGCCGGTCAGGGTCACCTGCACCGGGTTCGCCGTATCGCGCGAGCTCGGCCGCCGGCCTTCGAACCACAGCTTGCTGTTGCGCTGATAGGTCGCCTCGTCGACGTCGAAATAGATGTAGATCGGATCGAGCGACACGATCGAGGTGAGCAGCGTCGCTCCGCTCTCGCTGCCCTGCACCAGGTTGCCCGGGGTCACCAGATGCCGGCTGACGCGGCCGGTGATCGGCGCCAGCACATGGCTGAATTCGACGTTGAGCTGCGCGGCCTTCAGCGTGCCCTCGGCCTGTGTCTCGGCGGCGCGCGCGGCCTGCAATGCCTGGCGGCGCTGGTCGACGACCTGCTCCGAGACCGCGCTGGTCTGCACCAGATTGAGCCCGCGCTCGAGATCGCGCTTGGCAAGCTCCCCCTTGGCGCGCGCGTCGGCGAGCTGACCTTCGGCCTGCAGCACGACCGCCTCGAACGGCCGCGGATCGATGATGTAAAGCAGATCGCCGGTGTGGACGATCGCACCGTCCTTGAACTCGACACTGTTGACGAAGCCGCCGACGCGGGCGCGGACCTGAACCTCCTCGATCGCCTCGAAGCGACCGGTGAATTCATCCCAGTCGGTAACGGTGCGCTTGACCGGCTGCGCGACGGTCACGGGCGGCGCCGGAGGCGCGGCCTGCGATTGCGCGCTCTTGTCGCCGCAGCCGCCGAGCGCCAGCGCGGCCAACAGCCCGATCGGCGCGAGGCCGCGCCGGCACGCCCTGACAAATCCCTGGCGGCGAAGCGAATGACGCTCGACGCCGGTTACCGGAGCCGGATGCTCCGTTCTGTCAATCGAACTCAATTCGCTCTCCCCAAAAGACCACGAAGCACGCCGACCAAATCAGGGCTACGAAAGTCGCAATTGAACTTGCGGTGATTCAACACGGCTGGACCACCGCAATGTCGCGGCAGCGGACGTCACAGATGTAGCCGCGCCCCAGTCTGTTCAAGATGGCCGCCGGATCAAGCGAATAGTTGCGCAATCTGAAAGCCTTACGACACGCTCGCGAAACCGTGACGACGAAAAGGGGCAGTTTAGCTGGCCTATCGAGGGTGCAAGGTCACAGACAGATCGTCTCGAATCAATCACAACGCGAGTTCGTTTCACAGATTCGTCACACCGCCCCGATTCTACCTTTGGCGCAGGAACCTTTCGTCACGACCAGCCAGGTTCCCACACTCTACCTCCCGCTGCACGGCGAAATCGTCGTTAACGGCGCGGTTGTCATCCGGACACACATTGACACCCGGTAGTATCGCCAATACGGTCATGGTTGCCAAAGCATGAATATTCTTGGCCGGCCGCATTTTTCTCGAACATTCATAGTGTTTTGTCGCGGCGCGAGTGTGTGAAAGCGACTACGTAAATGGCAAGCGCATTTGATCTCGCTGATGCTGCGGCTCCGCGAACATCGCGGCTTTCTCGAATTGCAGGCGGCTTGGCGCGATCGCCGGCCGCGGGCGATCAACTTCAACGTGTGAACGGCTTCACACGTCATCGTCCCCAACAATTGTAAATATTGATCGGCTTCCACGCCGGTCGCAGGAGTGCTCATGACGACCATACCTGCCTATACAATCGGTGGTTTAACGCGCCCCGAACTTCACCTCGATCCGACCGGACATATCATTCTTGATCCGGCCGCGCAGGCGTTCGCCGACACGTATGGTCTGCAGTATCTCTACCTCGGCTGCCCTCCCGGTACGCTCTGGCCGCCGATCCAGGGCTTCCTGGCGCCGCCGGCCGATGCCAATTCCAGCACCAACACGGTCGTTGAAGGCGCGGCAGCCAACACCTCGGTCGGCATCACCGCGCAGTCGAGCAGCCTGATCGGCCTTCCGGTCACCTATTCGCTGACATCCGATTCCTCCCATGGCGGCTTCAAGGTCGATCCGAACACCGGCGTGATCTCGGTCGCCGATCCCACCAAGGTCGACTTCGAGAGCTCCGGCGGCAGCTACATCGTCAATGTGCAGGCAACCGACGGCATCTTCGCCTCGTCGCAGAGCTTCACGATCGCGGTCAGCAACGCGCCGCCATCGACACCGGTCGACAGCAACGCCGCCGCCAACGCCGTCAACGAGGGCGCCGCCGTCAATACCTTGGTCGGGATCACCGCATCGTCGGCCGATGTCAACGGCCCCGGCGTCACCTATTCGCTGACCGGCGATACGTCCGGCGGCGGCTTCAAGATCGATCCCAACACCGGCGTCGTCACCGTCGCCGATTCCACCAAACTCGACTTCGAGACCGCGCCGAGCCA
This sequence comes from Bradyrhizobium quebecense, assembly GCF_013373795.3. Lineage (NCBI taxonomy): Bacteria > Pseudomonadati > Pseudomonadota > Alphaproteobacteria > Hyphomicrobiales > Nitrobacteraceae > Bradyrhizobium > Bradyrhizobium quebecense. The sequence goes on along the minus strand of NZ_CP088022.1, from coordinate 7,488,048 downwards.
CGCCTACACCATCACCGTGCAGGCCAGCGACGGCCATGGCGGCTTTAGCTCGCAGAGCTTCACGATCAACGTCAACGACGTTCCGGTCTCTACGCCGGTCGACACCAATCCCGCCGCCAACAGCGTCGTCGAAGGCGCCGCCGTCAACACGCTGGTCGGCATCACGGCGTCCGCGGTCGATCCGAACGGTCCCGCAAGCACCTACTCGCTGACCGGCGACACCTCCGGCGGCGGCTTCAAGATCGATCCCAATACCGGCGTCGTCACGGTCGCCGATCCGACCAAGCTCGACTATGAGAGCGCGCCCGGCCACGCCTACACCATCACCGTGCACGCGACCGCCGGCGCGACCTCGTCGACCCAGACCTTCACCATCGGCGTCACCGACGCACCGCCGTCGGCGCCCACCGATACCGACGTCACGGCCAATTCAGTGGTCGAAGGCGCGGCCATCGGTACCGCGGTCGGGATCACTGCCCACGCCACCGACATCAATGGCGGCGCCGTGACCTATTCGCTGGTCGGCGATGCGCACGGCTTCACCATCGACGCTGCGACCGGCATCGTCACCGTCGCCGATCCGACCAAGATCGATTTCGAAACCGCCCCCGGCCACGCCTACACCATCACCGCGCAGGCCAGTGACGGCACGCTGACCAGCACGCAGAATTTCACCATCAACGTCACCGACGTGGCGCCATCGACCCCGGTCGACAGCAACGCCGCAGCCAACACCGTCGTCGAAGGCGCAACCGCCGGCACCGCGGTCGGCATCACCGCGCATGCGGTCGACATCAACGGCCCGGCCGTGACCTATTCGCTGACCGGCGATACCTCCGGCGGCGGCTTCGCGATCGATGCGGCGACCGGCATCATCACCGTCGCCGACCCGACCAAGATCAACTATGAAAGCGCGCCCGGCCACGCCTACACCGTGACGGCGACCGCCAGCGACGGCACGCTCGCGAGTTCGCAGACCTTCACCATCGGCGTCACCAACGCGCCGCCGTCGGCCTCGGTCGACGCCGACGCCAACCCCAATTCGATCGCCGAAGGCGCGGCCAACGGCTCGACGGTCGGCGTCACCGCGTCGGCGATCGACGTCAACGGCCCGCCCGTCACTTACTCGCTGGTCGGCGACACCTCCGGCGGCGGCTTCACCATCGACGCGACGACGGGTGTCGTCACCGTCGCCGACGGCACCAAGATCGATTACGAAAGCGCGCCCGGCCACGCCTACACCATCACCGCGCAGGCCAGCGACGGCCAGGGCGGCACCAGCACGCAGAGCTTCACCATCGCTGTCACGGACGTTGCGCCATCGACCCCGGTCGATAGCGACGTCGGCGCCAACACGGTCGTCGAAGGCGCCGCCGCCGGCAGCACGGTCGGCATCACCGCGTCGGCGATCGACGTCAACGGCCCGGCCGTGACCTATTCGCTGACCGGCGACACCTCGGGTGGCGGCTTCACCATCAACGCGACGACCGGCGTCGTCACCGTCGCCGATCCCACCAAGATCGATTACGAAACCAGCGGCGCGGCTCACAGCTATACCATTACCGCACAGGCGAGCGACGGCACGCTGGCGAGTTCGCAGACCTTCACCATCGCCGTTACTGACGTTGCGCCGTCGACCCCGGTCGACAGCAACGTCGCCGCCAACAGTGTCGTCGAAGGCGCCGCCGCCGGCAGCACGGTCGGCGTCACCGCGTCATCGACCGACGTCAATGGCCCGGCCGTCACCTATTCGCTGGTCGGCGACACCTCGGGCGGCGGCTTCACCATCAACGCGACAACGGGTGTCATCACCGTCGCCGACCCCACCAAGATCGACTACGAAAGCAGCGGCCCAACCCATTCCTACGCGGTGACCGCGCAAGCCAGCGACGGCACGCTCACGAGCTCGCAGACCTTCACCATCGCCGTCAACGACGCCCCGCCGTCGACCCCGGTCGATGCCGACGCCACTCCCAATTCGATCGCCGAAGGCGCGGCCAACGGTTCGACCGTCGGCATCACCGCATCGTCGGTCGACGTCAACGGCCCGGCCGTGACCTATTCGCTGATTGGCGACACCTCCGGCGGCGGCTTCACCATCAACGCGGCTACGGGCGTCATCACCGTCGCGGACTCGACCAAGATCGACTACGAAAGCGCGGCCGGGCACGCCTATACCGTCACCGCCCAGGCGAGCGACGGTACGCTCGCGAGTTCGCAGACCTTCACCATCGCCGTCAACGACGTCGCGCCATCGACCCCGGTCGACAGCGACGGCGCCATTAACCGCGTCGCAGTCGGCGCACCGGTCGGTTCGGGAACCGGCGTGACGGCATCCTCGACCGACGTCAACGGCCCGGCCGTGACCTATTCGCTGGTCGGCGATACCTCCGGCGGCGCCTTCACCATCAATGCGGCAACCGGCAAGGTCACGGTCGCCGACCCCACCAAGATCCACGCCGCCGATCCGTCCTACGACGTCACGGTCGATTCCTCCGACGGCACGCTGCACAGCCAGCAGACCTTCACCATCGGCGTCGTCATCGACGCAGCCCCGGTCGTCACCGCCGGCCACACCCTGAACTACACGGAAAACCAGGTTGCGACCGCGATCGATTCGGCGATCACCGTCACCGATTCCGACAACGCCACGCTCGACCACGCGACGGTCCAGATCACCGACCACTATGTGAGCGGCGAGGACGTCCTCGGCTTCGTCAACACCGCCACGATCACCGGCACGTTCGATGCCGCGACCGGAACGCTGACGCTGACCGGCATCGATTCTGTCGCCAACTACCAGGCCGCGCTGGCGTCCGTGACCTATTTCAACACCAGCGACAATCCGTCTGGGCTGGCGCGCACCGTGACGATCACGGCCAATGACGGTACGCTCGACAGCACGCCAGTCACCGACACCATCAACGTCACCCCGGTCAACGACCCGCCCGTGGTCACCGCCGGCCACGCGCTGAACTACACCGAGAACCAGGTCGCGACCGCGTTCGACCCGGCGATCACGGTCACCGACGTCGACAACACCACGCTGGCCGGCGCTACCGTGCAGATCACCGGCAACTATGCCAACGGCCAGGATGTCCTGGGCTTCACCACCATCGGCAACATCACCGGCACGTTCGATGCCGCGACCGGCAAACTGACGTTGACCGGCACCGACACGGTCGCTAACTACCAGGCCGCGCTGGCCTCGGTGACCTATTTCAACACCAGCGACAACCCGTCGGGCCTGGCGCGCACGGTGACGATAACAGCCAATGACGGCGCCGCGAATTCCACGGCAGTCACCGACACCATCAACGTCACGCCGGTCAACGATCCGCCGGTCACGTCAGCCGGCGGCACGCTGAACTACATCGAGAACCAGGCCGCGACCGCGATCGACACGTCGGTCAACGTGTCCGACGTCGACAGCGCCAACATGGCCAGCGCCACGGTTGCTATTACCGGCGGCTTCGCCGCGGGCCAGGACGTGCTCGGCTTCATCAACCAAAACGGCATCAACGGATCGTACAACGCCGCGACCGGCGTTTTGACGTTGACCGGCTCCTCCAGCGTCGCGAACTACAAGGCCGCGCTCGACTCCATCACCTATTTCAACACCAGCGACAATCCGTCCGGGGCGGATCGTACCGTCAGCTTTACGGTCAATGACGGCTCGCTGGACAGCAACACATCGACCTCGACCATCCATGTCACACCGGTCAACGACGCGCCGGTGATCAGCTTCGGCGCCATCGCCGGATTCACCGAACCGCCGAATGGCACGCCGGCAGCGAACTCGACGCCGGTGACGATCACGCCAAACCTGACGATATCAGACGCCGAAGGCAACAACCTGACCGATGCGACCTTCGTGCTGAACGATCTGAAGCCGTCGGACGCGCTCTCAATCGCGGGGCACGCCGGCACCAGCGGCGACATCGGCGGGATCCACTTTGACATCAGCAGCACCGCCGGAACGGAAACGATCAGCTTCACCGGCACCGACACGCTGGCGCACTATAATGCGGCGCTCGACCTGATCCAGTTCAACAACACCAGCGAAAACCCCGATACCACCGCGCGTTCCTATACCCTGACCGTGCACGATGACGGCGGCACCGCCAACGGCGGCAACAACACCGGGACAGCATCGACGACGGGAAGCGTGACCGCCGTCAACGATGCGCCCACCGCGACGGTGCCGGCGGACAATTCGATCGGCACCGCCTTCTCGCACACCAATCTCACGATCTCCGGCCTGTCGGTCGCCGACGTCGACGCCGGCAGTGGGAACGTCACGGCGACGATCGCCTCAAGCCACGCGGCCCTGAGCTTCGACACCACGGGGCTCGCTAGCTTCACCAACAACGCCAGCCACACCGTCACGCTCACCGGCACCATCGCGCAGGTCAATACCGCGCTGGCGACGCTGACCTACAACAGCGACGACGGCTTCACCGGCTCGGATACCGTCACGCTCAACGTCAACGACAACGGCAACACCGGCACACCCGGCGCGCAAACCTCCGGCCCGCAGACCTTCCATGTCGGCGTCGTGCCGCAGGTGTTCTACATCGACAACTCGACGACAGGCACCAGCCTCAACCTCGGTACCCAGCACGATCCCTACACCTCGATCGCGGCCTTCAACGCGGCGAATCCGGCCGGCTCCGGCGACTATGTCGTGCTCGAGCACGGCACCGGCACCTACAGCGAAGCCAACGGCATCAACCTCGCCAGCGGCGTCAACCTGATCGGCGGCAGCCATACCCTGACGTTCACCAATCCGGTGACCAACGCCACGGTGACCGCGAATGTCGGCTCCGGCACCGATCCGGTCATCCATGTCACCGGCGCCGACAACGGCATCGACCTGCTCGGCACGTCGGGCCACACCATCACCGGCGTCAGCATCGACACCTCGGCCTCGACCGGCATCGGCATCAGCGACGACGGCAACAATGTCGGCACCGTCACGATGTCCGACATCACGGTCAAGACGGCCAGCGGTGCCGGCTTGAGCTTCACCCATGGCGGCACCATCACCGTCACAGGCAGCAACAACACCATCACGTCGACGACTGGCACCGCCCTCGATGTCGAGCACACCAACATCGGCGCCGGCAATCTCACCTTCAAGAGCATTTCGGCGACAGGCTCGTCGGGCAATGCCGGCATCATCCTCGACACGACGGGAACGGCCGGCGGGCTCACGGTCACCGGGACCGGCTCCGCGGGATCCGGTGGCACGATCAACAACAAGACCGGCGGCGATATCCTGAGCGGCACCGACGCCGGCGGGCAAACCACATCGGGCGACGGCGGTACCGGCATTTTCCTGCACAACACCGCCAACGTGTCGCTGACTGACATGACGCTGCACGACTTCAGCAACTTCGCGATCTACGGCAATGGCGTCACCAATTTCACGCTCGCCAACAGCGCGATCAGCGGCACCAACGGCACCACCAATGCCGGTGACCGCGAGGAAAGCAGCATCCGGTTCGACAATCTGCTCGGCACCGCGTCGATCACGGGATCGAGCATTTCGGGCGGCTTCACCCAGAATGTCGATCTCTACAACACCAGCGGCACGCTGAACCGCCTGACCATGGACAGCGACACGTTCGGCCTGATCGGCTCGAGCGGCAACGACAACGTCCTCGGCCAAGTCTACAACTCCGCGACCGCCAACTACACGGTGACCAACAGCACGTTTTCCGGCACGCGGTCCGACTTCATCGCGTTCGCCGCCAACAACAATTCGTCGATGGACGCCGTAGTGCGGAGCAACACCTTCCACAACGGCCAAGCGATCGTTCCCGGCGGCGGCACGGCGGTCGACATCAGGAGCGGCTCCGGCGGCAATGTCTCCGCCGCGACCACCACGTTCGACATCTCGCACAACATCCTGACCGACGGCGGCGCCAACGCCTTCGACACGGTCGGCATTTTCGTAGCGAAGGGCCAGGACAACGGCACCATGTCCGGCACCATCGCCAGCAACGATATCGGCCCGGCGAAGGTGGGATCCAACTCCGACGGCATCTTCGTCCGCGACGCAGGCGCCGGCAGCCTGACGACGCTGATCCAGAACAACACCATCACCGGCGTCGGCGACGCCGGCATCGCGCTGCAGAATAACGACGGCAGCTCGACCCTCAACGCCACGCTCTACGGCAACTCGGTGTCGTCTCCGACCTCCAACAGTCCGTTCGCGGCGCTCGACGTCGAGAACGGCGCGACGGCGACCGACACCAGTACGACGAATGTCGTCATCGGCATGGGTGCCGGCGGCACGGGCAGCAAGAATACGCTGAACCATAGCACGCTCTACGCCACCGACGTCGAGTTGAGCAATTTCGGCGCCAGCACCCATCTGAACCTCTCGAAGAACGGTTCAACATCGGGGACCGCCGCAGGCGTGATCACCGACGACAACACCAGCACCACGGGCGGCATCACCGTCGACACCACGGGCGGCAACGGCACGACGACGCTGGTCGGCACGCTGCCTGCACTGCCCGCGGTGGTCGCGCCGCTGCTTGCCGAAGCGGGCGGCGTTCAGGCGTCGACCCCGAGCACCGGCGAGATGCACCTGACGCAGGCCGAGCTCAATTCGGTGGTGTCGGCGGCGATCGCCGAATGGGCGAGTGCGGGCGCCAACGCGACGCAGCTCGCCCTCCTGCATGCCGCGACCTTCAGCATCGCCGACCTCGCCGGCCAGATTGTCGGTCAGGAAGGCGCCTTGCATATCACGATCGACGCCGATGCCGCCGGCCATGGCTGGTTCATCGACCCGACCCCGTCGGACAATTTCGAATTCACCCACGCCGTCAACGCCGCCGGCACCGATCTCTTGACCGATCCGTCGACGGCGGCTGCGGGTCATCTCGATCTGCTGACCACCGTGGTCCACGAACTGGGTCACGTGCTCGGCCTCCCCGACTCCGTTTCGCCATCCGATGCCAACAGCCTGATGTATATCGGCATCGCCGACGGCGAGCGCCGGCTTGCCACTACCTCGGATGTCGCCCAATCCAATGCGGCCCTGCAAAAGGCGATGCCCACGCAAGGCACCTCAACCTCGAACCAGCAAACCGCCACTTTGCAGACCACCGGTCTGCTCAAGGTGACCAACGGCGACAGCTTCGACTTCTCGTCATTGACCCAGACGCAGTCGCAGACCAACACAAACCACGTGGATGTGGCCACGAACACGCAGACTTTATCTGATCTGTTCAGCGGGCAGTCCAGTGCCGCGACGCCATGGTGGGTCGGCCACGAGGCGGCCTACGCCGCCATGGGCGGCAACCCGACCGATCATCTCCAGACCCATCACGATCTGGTGGTTTGATCGAACGGCGCGAGCAGCGCCTGCCGGAACGATCCGGCAGGCGTCGCGATTCGGTCGCGCCGCATTCGCATCGGTCGTTGTGGCGAAGCGAACGTCATCGGAACGACATCTGCGCGTCACGCAGCCAGACAAAAAATCACGAAACTTCGGCAATCGTTTAGGTTGCACTTCGCGTAGAACACGCTATCGTGCATTCGTAATCGCGCGACCGCATTTGCCTTGCATTTTCATTAATTGAGTCACTGACGAGACGGATCGTCTGACGGAGGATCGATGTCCCTACCGTTTCTCTCTGAAATCAGGATGATGTCGTTCAACTTTCCGCCGAAAGGCTGGGCCTTTTGCAATGGCCAGTTGCTGCCGATCAATCAGAACCAGGCGCTGTTCTCGTTGCTCGGCACGATCTATGGCGGCAATGGCCAGACGACCTTCGCGCTGCCCAACCTGCAGGGAAAAGTGCCGTTGCATGCGGGGTCGGGATTCACAATCGGGCAGACTGGCGGTGAAACATCCCACACACTATCGATCGCCGAGATGCCACAGCATCCGCATACGTTTCAGGGCACGACCAACGGCGCAGACAACGCCGCGGTCACCAACAATCTGATGGCGACGTCGGCCAATCTCTACACCGCTCCCGCCAATTTGACGACGCTGGACCCGAGCACCGTCGGCAATGCCGGGGGCTCGCAGCCTCACGAGAACATGCAGCCGTATCTCACGCTGAGCTTCTGCATCGCATTGCAGGGCATCTTCCCCTCCCGGAATTGAAGGACGCGCGCCATGGGCCAGCCTTATGTTGGCGAGATCCGCATGTTCGCCGGCAATTTTGCACCGGCCGGCTGGATGCTCTGCCAGGGACAGATCCTGCCGATCGACCAATACGACACGCTGTTCAATTTGATCGGAACCACCTATGGCGGTGACGGCCAGCAGACATTCGCGCTGCCGAACCTGCAAGGTCGGCTGCCGCTGCACCAGACCAGCGGCTTTGTCATCGGGCAGACCGGGGGCTCCGAGCAGGTGACGCTGATCACCCAGCAACTGCCCGTTCACAACCACTCGATGGCAGCGTCCCTGAACAACGCGACCGGCAACACGGTGACCGGCAATGTCGTGGGCGCGGTGGGAGCGACCCAGATCTACCGCGAGGTCGCAGCCGCCTCGCCGATGGCGAGCCAGGCGTGCTCGCTCGTCGGCGGCAACCAGCCGCACGACAACATGCAACCCTACCTCTGCTACAACTTCATCATTTCACTGTTCGGCGTTTACCCGAGCCAGAACTAGGACAGGACCATGTCTGATCAATTCCTGGCCGAGATCCGCATTTTTCCGTTCGACTTTGCGCCGACGGGGTGGGCTCTCTGCAACGGCCAGCTCATGCCGATCTCGCAGAACACCGCGCTTTTCTCGCTGCTCGGCACCTACTATGGCGGCGACGGCAAGAGCACTTTTGCGTTGCCCAACCTGCAAGGCAGCGCGCCGATGCAGCAGGGGCAGAGCTCCTCCGGCACTTTCTACGACATCGGGCAGTCCGCCGGTACGACGACGGTGACGCTGCTGCAAAGCCAGATGCCCCAGCACAACCACGGGGTTCTGGGCAATATCAATCAGTCTCAGCTTGCCACGCCCAGTCCGGCACGATCCCTTGCACGGGCAAACCCGGGACAGGCCTACACGGCGACGCTGACCAACGTTTCGCCTTTCTCGGCAACCAGTTCAATTCTGCCGAATGGCGGCAGCCAGCCCCACAACAACCTGATGCCCTATCTCACGTTGAATTTCTGCATCGCGTTGCAGGGCATTTTCCCGCCGCGCAGCTAGATCGGCCATGACGGATGGTTTGAGCACTGATGCGGCTGCCGCGGCGTTCGGATGGACGCGCGCCGCGGATGCGGGCCTGAGCTTCCGTCGTATCGCCGATGCCGATTTGCCCTTCCTGTCGCGGCTCTATGCTTCGACGCGCACCGATGAACTGGCAGTGACATCGTGGAGCGCGGAGCAGAAGGCCGCTTTTCTGGCGATGCAGTTCCAGGCGCAGCATGCGCATTACCAGCAGCACTATCCGACGGCCGACTGGTTGGTGACGATGCGCGATAGAGAGGATATCGGCCGCCTCTATGTCGACCGCTGGCCGAGCGAGCATTGCGTCATCGATATCGCCTTCCTGCCCGAACATCGCGGATCGGGTCTCGGCGGCGCGCTGATGCGCGACCTGCTCGACGAGGCCGCCGGCGCAGGCAAGGCGATGTCAATCCATGTCGAGAAGTTCAATCCGGCGATGCGGCTCTACCGCCGGCTCGGTTTCGTCACCGAGGAAGACAAGGGCGTCTACGACCTGATGCGCTGGTGCGGGACCGCAGCTTCCGGCCATCAGGTGAAGACCGCCTGATAGCCGTTGCCGTCTCCGAGCGGGCCGATCGGCACCAGGAAGATCTCGATCAGGCCCAGCGCCGGATGCCGCACCGGATAGATCGCCTGCGGCAACCATGCTCCCTTCGGCCCCGCGAACAGCAGCGAGAAGGCGCCGCCCGGCCGGCCGCTGTTGCCCGCGGGCTCGACCTTGGTGAGCCTCAGCGCCACGACGCCTTCCGCCGTCTGCATCTCGAACTCCGCGCCCTGATGCAGCGTGAAGTCGTCAATATGCAGTTTCGCCAGATCGACGGTGGATGACATGCGCACGCCTCTGTTGCCTTCGAGGTGTAACACACGCTGCGATGTTGCCGTCAAGATTTCTGCCGGCCATCCGCGGTCTGAACCAAAGCTCCTCGTCATTCCGGGGCGCCGGGGAATGACGGGTGGATGGAGCCGTGCCTCTCCTGCCGCACCGGCTTTCCCTGCGCTCTCTGCTCAAGTGGAGGGCAAGTAAACGCAGGACTCGGGCGCCGCGCGCCGCGAGGATGTAGATGTATGACTCACAAGCCGCGCAACATACTCGGTGTCGTCCCGGCGGAGGCCGGGACCCATAACCCCAAATGCAAGTCGTTGCGCGATGCCGGAATCACGAGTCCCGTTCATTGCATCTGCTGCGGCGTATGGGTCCCGGCCTTCGCCGGGACGACTGCGGTGAACGGAGCCTCCGACCGCGCAAGCCCTGATGACGGCCCCGATTTCCTCCGCTAACCTCCCGGCAAAGGGCCGCCGGCAAGGCGAGCCATCTTGAGGGAGGACAGCCGCGTGCATCGAGGCCGTGTCGTATTCGGCGCCATGGACGAGGTCGTGTTCGGGCGGCCCGCCCGTGAGGCCATCGTCGAGCAACTGGACCGGCTGGGCGCCCAGCGCGCCTTCCTGATGGTGTCAGGTACGCTGAACCGCGAAACCGACGAGATCGAAAAGGTCCGTCAGGCGCTCGGCGCCCGCTGTGTCGGCACGTTCGACCAGATGCCGGCGCACACGCCGCGCGCCGCGGTGATCGCGGCGACGGCACAGGCGCGTGATGCCAAGGCCGATCTGATCGTCACCATCGGCGGCGGTTCGATCACCGACGGCGCCAAGGCGGTGCAGCTTTGCCTTGCCAACAATGTCACGACATCCGACGGCATCGACACGATCCGCACCCGTGGCGGCGTCTCGCCCGAGATGAATCCTCCGACCGTGCGCCAGATCAGCGTGCCGACCACGATCGCCGGCGGCGAGTTCTCGTCGATCGCCGGCGTCACCAACGAGGCCAAGCGGCAGAAGGAGATGCTGCGCCATCCCCTGGTGATACCGCGCGCCACCATCCTCGATCCGGAACTCTCGGTGCACACGCCGGACTGGCTGTTCCTGTCGACCGGCATCCGCGCGGTCGATCATTGCGTCGAGGGCATCTGCTCGCGCGAGGCGCATCCTTACGGCGATGCGCAGGCGCTGAAGGGGCTGGAGATGCTGGCGCAGGGCCTGCCGCGGGTGAAGGCCGATCCGAAGGACATCCCGGCGCGGATGGATTGCCAGATCGGCACCTGGCTGTCGACCGGCCCGCTCGCCTCCGGCGTGCCGATGGGCGCGAGCCACGGCATCGGCTACGTGCTCGGCGCCGAGTTCGACGTGCCGCACGGCTACACCTCATGCGTGATGCTGCCGGCGGTGATGCGCTGGAACAAGCGCGACAATGCCGACCGGCAGGCGCTGGTCGCGGCCGCGATGGGCCATCCGGGCGCCGACGCCGGCGACGTGCTCGACCGCTTCATCCGCGATCTCGGCATGCCGCGCAGCCTGAGGGAGGTCAACGTCGGCCCTGAGCATTTCGACCGCATCGCGGCGGGTGCGATGCGCACGCCCTGGGTGCCGCGCAATCCGCGCAAGATCGACGGTCCATCCCAGGTCCGCGAGATTCTGATGATGGCCGCTTAAGGCATGATCCGGAAAAGTGCGAAGCGGTTCTCCGACAAGATCATGCTCAAACAGGAAACAAAGTAACATTGAGGGGAGATCTGAGCTTCGATGTACACCGGCAAGCATGCTTACCTGCGCCCGCTGCAACCGGCCTTCATCATGGCCGGGACCGGCGAGATCGTCACCTATCGCGAGCTCGAGGCACGCAGCAACCGTCTCGCGCATCTGTTTCGCAACCGCGGCATGAAGCGGCTCGACCACTATTCGATCTTCATGGAGAACAACAACCGCTACCTCGAGGCCTGCGGCGCCGGTGAACGTTCCGGCCTCTACTTCACCTGCGTCAATTCCTACCTCACGGCCGGCGAGCTCGCCTACATCCTGACCAACAGCCAGTCACGGATCCTGATCACCTCGAAGCTGAAGCTCGACATCGCGCGCGAGGCGCTGAAGGAGTGCCCGCAGGTCGAGCTCTGCATCGTGGTCGACGGCGACAGTGAGAGCGATCGCATCGTCGGACTGCAACAGGCGACCGCGGGGCTGCCGGCGACGCCGATCGCCGACGAATATGCGGGCACCGCGATGCTCTATTCGTCCGGCACGACCGGCCGGCCGAAGGGCATCGTGCGGCCGCTGCCCGAGCAGCCGCCGTCGCAAAACCTTCCGCTGTTCGATTTCCTGACCAAGCTCTGGCACTACCGCGAGGGCATGGTCTATCTGTCGCCGGCGCCGCTCTATCACTCGGCGCCGCAGGCCGCGGTCAATCTCACCATCCGGATGGGCGGCACCGTCGTCATCATGGAGAGCTTCGATCCCGAGCGCTATCTCCAGCTGGTCGAAAAATGGGGCATCACCCATAGCCAACTGGTGCCGACGATGTTCTCGCGCCTGCTGAAGCTGCCCGAGGAGGTTCGCGCCCGCTACGATCTGTCGACGCTCGAGATCGCGATCCATGCCGCAGCGCCCTGCCCGGCGCTGGTCAAGGACGACATGATCAAATGGTGGGGCCCGATCATCCACGAATATTACGGCGCGACCGAGGGCCTCGGCTTCACCGCCTGCAACAGCGAGGAGTGGCTCGCCCATCGCGGCACCGTCGGCAAGGTGCTGCTCGGCGACCTGCATATCCTCGACGAGAACATGCAGCCCTGCCCGAAGGGCACGCCGGGCACCGTGTGGTTCAAGACCGCGACGCCGTTCGAATATTTCAACGATCCGGCCAAGACCAGCGAGGCCCGCTCGGCGGACGGCAGCATGAGCACGGTCGGCGACGTCGGCTATGTCGACGACGACAACTTCCTCTATCTGACCGACCGCGCCACCTTCATGATCATCTCCGGCGGCGTGAACATCTACCCGCAGGAATGCGAGAACCTCCTGATCACTCATCCCAAGGTCGCCGACGCCGCGGTGTTCGGCGTGCCCAATGTCGATCTCGGCGAGGAGGTGAAGGCGGTGGTGCAGCCGGTCGACGGCATCGCGCCGGGGCCGGAACTCGCCGAGGAGCTGATCGCCTTCTGCGCAAGCTCGCTGTCGCGCCAGAAGGTGCCGCGCTCGGTCGATTTCGAGGCCGAGCTGCCGCGGCTGCCGACCGGAAAACTCTACAAGCGCCTGCTGCGCGATCGCTACTGGGGCAACAAGACCTCGCGGATCGTATGAACAGGCGATGCGGCGGGCCGGGCCCTCGCAGCCGGGGACGTCGGGCGGCGTAACGGACTCACCCCTCGCGCGGATTTCGCGCTATGCTCCGGGATCGCAAGCCAGCTTCGCCGGAGGCCGCCATGCCGTCGCCCCAACCGCGCGAGCCCGAGCCGGTACAGGCCGGAAGGCTCGAATTCACCGCCGCCGAGATCGGTGCGCTCGCCCATCTCTATCGTGGCGAGGTCTACCGCAGCACGGTCTGGCGCACCCGCCTCGACAGCTCGACCAACTGGGCGGTGGTCACGACCGGCATCGCGCTGTCGGCGACCTACAGCAGCGCGGAGGCTTCGCCTTTGCCGATGGTGCTGGTCGGGTTGCTGGTCACGGTGTTTCTGTTGTTCGAGGCGCGGCGTTATCGCTACTTCAACGTCTGGCGCGCCCGCGCGCGGTTGCTCGAAACCGATTTCTACGCGCCGATGATCCGCGGCGAAGGTCCCTCGCCGGGCTCGGCCTGGACCGAGCTGCTCGCCAACGACTACCGCCGCCCGAGCTATCACATCAGCCTTGCCCGGGCGATCGGCCGACGGCTGCGCCGGACCTATGGCTGGATCTTCGCGATCCAGGCCATCGCCTATTACGGCAAGCTGGCGATCCACCCCCTGCCGCTTACCACGGTGAGCGAGATCTGGGACCGCGCCTCGATCGGCCCGATTCCCGGAGCCATCGTGGTTCTGGCCGGCGTCGCCTTCCATTCCAGCTGGGCGCTGTTCGCCTTCGTCACGCATCGCATGGAGGTCGCCGACCGGCGGACGCGGCACAAACTGATCGCGATGGGGTGAGGCGGCGCGAGCCGCGTTGCCGCTGGCCGGCTTTTCCCCTAACCTCGCCTCAATAAGAAACGTCAGGGAGGATTTGCCGATGGAAGTGATCCCACTGCGCGAGGGATTCGGAGCCGAACTGCGCGGCGTCACGCTTTCTGATGTTGCCGCCAGCGATGCCGCCTATGCCGCGGTGCGCGCGGCATTCGAGGAACACTCGGTGCTGGTGTTCCGCGGCCAGGAGGTCAGCGACGACATCCAGCTCGCCTTCTCGCGCCGCTTCGGTCCGCCTGAGACGACCAAGGTCGGTTCGATGGGCACCGGCTCGCATTTCGTGATCCTCTCGACCTTCGGACCTGACGGCAAGGTGGTTCCGTCCGACCATCGGCAGCAGCTGCGCGCCAAGGCCAACCAGCTCTGGCACACCGACTCCTCGTTCAAGCGCGTGCCGGCGCTGACCTCGATCCTGTCCGCGCGCATCATCCCCGAACATGGCGGCGAGACCGAATTCGTCTCGATGCGGCTGGCCTTCGAGCGGCTCGACAAGGATGTGGCCAAGCGGCTGGAGAACTCCTTCGCCTGGCACTCCTACGCGCATTCGCGCAGCAAGGTGGCCACCGGGCTCGCGACGTCGGAGGAAGTCGACGCGCTGCCGCCGGTGTGCTGGCGCATGGTCTGGCGCAATCCCGTCAACGGTCGCGGCGCGCTGTATCTGGCCTCCCACGCCTATGGCGTCGAGGGCATGGATGCCGATGCCGGCAAGGCCCTGATCGAGCAGCTGACCGAAGCCGCCACCGCGCCCGGCGTCAGCTATCTGCATCAATGGAAGCAGGGCGACGTCGTGATGTGGGACAACCGCGCCACCATGCATCGCGGCCGCCCCTGGCCGGCGCACGAGGGCCGCCTGATGATCCGCACCACGATCTCGGCGACCGAGGCGGACGGCGTCGCGAACATGCAGCCGCCCTCAACGCAGGCGGCGGAGTGAGGTGATGTGGCGCCGGTCATACCGTCATCCAGAGGAGCCGCGAAGCGGCGTCTCGAAGGATGAATGGCCCGGCTCGTGGCCGTGCATCCTTCGCGGCTCGCCCAGCGGCGCAATTGCGCCGCAAGGCTCGCACCTCAGGATGACGGTGAGAAGCATCGCGATTGGATCGGCGACAAACTGTCGCTCATTGTAGGACGCTTCACGCCTCGAATTCGAACGGAGAGGCGTCACCGCATAGCAAAACAACCAGAGTTCCCCGCACAATCACAGCCATTATTCCCCGTTCGTGGAAATTTTAATCCTGCCACGTCATCCGAATTGCCAATCCCCGCACGGCCCTCGCCGGTTGCCCGACGGCCTCACCGTGGTATCGTCGATGCCAATCGGCCATTGAGACCGAAATTCGTGGAGGGGACCATGCGGAGCGTGCAAGCGCTGGCCGTCGCGGTGTTGTCTGTGCTGACCATCGGCGACGTTTCACGCGCAGCCGAGCCGAAATCCGGCGGCATCTTCAGGATCTATCACCGCGACAGCCCCGGCAGCGCCTCGATCCACGAGGGCGCGACCTATTCGGTGAACATTCCGTTCATGCCGATCTTCAACAACCTCGTCATTTTCGATCAGCACATCGCCCAGAACAGCGCCAGCACGATCCGGCCCGAGCTTGCGGAGAGCTGGGCCTGGAGCGGCGACAACAAGACGCTGACCTTCAAGCTGCGCAAGGACGTGAAGTGGCATGACGGCAAGCCGTTCACCGCGGCTGACGTCAAATGCACCTTCGACATGCTGATGGGCAAGTCGCAGCAGAAGTTCCGGCAGAACCCGCGCAAGTCCTGGTACGACCAGGTCGACGAGGTCACTACCAACGGCGACTATGAAGCATCGTTCAAGCTGAAGCGGCCGCAGCCCGCGCTCTTGTCGCTGCTCGCCTCGGGCTATTCGCCGGTCTATCCCTGCCATGTGTCGCCGGCGGAGATGCGCACCAAGCCTGTCGGCACCGGCCCGTTCAAGTTCGTCGAGTTCAAGGCCAACGAATCGATCAAGCTCACCAAGAACCCCGATTACTTCAAGAAGGGCCTGCCCTATCTCGACGGCATCGAGTTCACCATTATCACCAACCGCTCGACGGCGATCCTCGGTTTCGTCTCGGGCAAGTTCGACATGACGTTCCCGACCGAGGTCTCGATCCCGCTGCTCAAGGACGTCAAGTCACAGGACTCCAAGGCGGTCTGTGTGGTGGAACCGAACAATGTCTCCACCAACATCATCATCAATTCGAGCGGACCGCCGTTCGACAATCTCGACATCCGTCGCGCGCTGGCGCTGGCGCTCGATCGCAAGGCGTTCATCCAGATCATGTTCGAAGGCCAGGGCGACATCGGCGGCACCATGGAGCCGGCACCCGACGGCCTGTGGGCGATGCCGAAGGAGATGCTGGAATCGATTCCCGGCTACGGTCCCGACATCGAGAAGAACCGCGAGGAAGCCCGCAAGCTGATGCAGAAGGCGGGCTATGGCCCGGACAAGCACCTGCAGATCAAGGTGTCGACCCGCAACATCGCGGTTTACCGCGATCCCGCGATCATCCTGATCGACCAGATCAAGAGCATCTACATCGACGCCGAACTCGACGTCGTCGACACCGCGCAATGGTTCCCGAAGATCGCACGCAAGGACTATTCGCTCGGCCTCAACCTCACCGGCAACGCCGTCGACGAGCCTGACCAGTCCTTCTACGAGAACTATGCCTGCGGCTCGGAGCGCAACTACACCAACTACTGCAACAAGGACATCGAGAAGCTGTTCGACCAGCAATCCGAGGAGACCGACCTCGACAAGCGCAGGAAGCTGGTCTGGGAGATCGACAAGAAGCTGCAGGAAGACGTCGCGCGCCCGATCATCTTCCATGCCCGGACCGGCACCTGCTGGAAGCCTTACGTGAAGAATGTCACGATCATGTCCAACAGCTCCTATAACGGCTATCGCTACGAAGACGTCTGGCTGGACAAGTAGGCAAAGCGTTTTCGAGCGAGGTGGACACCGGTTCGCGTCGAGAAAACGCATCAAGAGAAGATTCGGGATTAGGGAGAGAGCCAGGGTGTTTGCCTATATCGTGCGGCGGGTGTTCCTGATGCTCGTGACCCTGTTCGGGATCTCGGTCATCATCTTCGTGCTGCTGCGCGTCGTGCCCGGCAACATCGTTGACATCCTGTTCGACGCCGCGGGCTTCGTCGATCCCGCCGACAAGGCCAATCTCGAGCGCGAGCTCGGCCTCAACCAGCCGATCGTGATCCAGTACCTGCACTGGATCGGCGGCCTGCTGCACGGCGACCTCGGCTATTCCTACGTCTCCGAGAAGCCGGCGCTGGAGGAGATCCTGCCGCGGATTCCGATTACCGCACGGCTTGCGGGGCTGGCGCTGCTGTTCTCCGCCTCGATCGGCATTCCGCTCGGCGTCATCAGCGCCGTGCACCAGGGCTCGAAGCTCGATTATGCGCTGCGCGTCGTCAGCCTCAGCGGCCTGTCGCTGCCGTCATTCTGGCTCGGCCTCTTGATCCTGATGGCCTCGGTCTCGCTGTTCGGTACCATGCCGATCTTCAATCCGAACCCGAAGACCTGGCTCGAGGCGTTGACCATCTATGCGGTGCCGGCGATGGCGGTCGGCTTCCGCAGCGCGGCGCTGACCATGCGCATCACCCGCTCCTCGATGCTGGAGATCCTGCGCCAGGACTACATCCGCACCGCGCGCGCCAAGGGCGCTTCCGAGGCCTCCGTGAACTATCACCACGCACTGAAGAACGCGGTGCTGCCGGTCATCACCGTGATCGGCATCGAGGCCGCATTCCTGATCGGCGGACTTATCGTCACCGAGACCGTGTTCAACATTCCCGGCATCGCCCGCTTCCTGGTCGAGGCGCTGCGCTGGCGCGATTACCCGATCGTGCAGAACCTCGTGATGTTCATCGCGGTCGTCGTCGTGGTCGTGAATTTCATCGTCGACATGCTCTACGCGGCGATCGATCCGCGCATCCGGTTCGGAGACTGAACGCGTGGCAACAATCAATTTCGACAGCGAACTGCGCCGCGCCGGAGCCAACGCCACGACCGGCTGGGGACGGTTCGCGTTCCTCGCGCAGCGCCATGTGCTCGGCACAATCGGCCTGATCATCATGCTGTCGTTCGTGCTGACCGCGATATCAGCCGATCTGATCAGCCGCTACGATCCGCTCACCGTCGATTCCGCGCACCGGCTGGCCGCCCCCTCCACGCTGCACTGGTTCGGTACCGACTCCTTCGGCCGCGACGTCTGGAGCCGCATCGTCCATGGCGCGCGGATCTCGCTTGCGGTCGGCATCGGCTCCACGACGCTCGGCGCCATGCTCGGCGTCATCGTGGGTCTCACCTCCGGCTATCTCTCCGGCTGGGTCGACCTCGTGTTCCAACGAGTGACCGACATCCTGCAATCGCTGCCGCTCTTGGTGCTCGCGCTTGTGATGACCGCGGCACTCGGTCCCTCGCTGCCGAACGTGATCCTTGCCATCGCCATTCCCTTGATCCCGACGGTTGCCCGCGTGGTCCGCGCCAACACGCTGGCGCTGCGCGAGCAGCCATTCGTGGAAGCCGCCAAATCGATCGGCATGAGCGAGACGCGCATCGCGCTGCGCCACGTGCTGCCGAACACGATCGCACCGCTGATCGTGCTGGCCACCGCGCAGCTCGGCTCAACCATCCTCACCGAAGCGTCGTTGTCGTTCCTCGGCCTCGGCATTCCCGAGCCTTATCCGTCCTGGGGCCGCATGCTGTCGGAATCCGCCGCTGAATATGTCCGCACCGCGCCGTGGCTGGTGATCTTCCCCGGCATCGCGATCAGTCTCGCGGTGTTCGGCACCAATCTGTTCGGCGACGCGCTGCGCGACATCCTCGATCCGAGGCAGCGCGGCTGATGAGCGACGCTATTGCGGCAGAGACGGTTCTCGAGGTGAAGAACCTGCAGACGGTGTTCTTCACCAACTCCGGCCTGTTCCGCGCGGTCGACGACGTCTCGTTCTCGGTCCGCCGCGGCGAAACGCTGGCGATCGTCGGCGAATCCGGCTGCGGCAAGAGCGTCAGCGCGCTCTCGATCATGCGTCTGGTGCCCGATCCGCCCGGCCGCATCGTCGGCGGCTCCGTGACGCTCGAGGGCACCGACCTCCTGAAGCTCGACGATGCCGCGATGCGCGCCATCCGGGGCAACCGCATCTCCATGATCTTCCAGGAGCCGATGACCTCGCTCAATCCGGTGATGCGGATCGGCGACCAGATCACCGAGGCCGTGCGCCTGCATCGGAAGATGAGTAGCAAGGAGGCATGGGCGCAGGCGGTCGACATGCTGCGGCTGGTGCGCATCCCGGAGCCGGAGCGCCGCGCGCAGGAATATCCGCACCAGCTCTCCGGCGGCATGCGTCAGCGCGCCATGATCGCGATGGCGCTGGCCTGCCGGCCGGCGCTCCTGATCGCGGACGAGCCGACCACCGCGCTCGACGTCACCATCCAGGCGCAGATCCTCGCGCTGATCGTCGATTTGCAGCAGCGGCTCGGCACCGGGCTGATCCTGATCACCCATGACCTTGGCGTCGTCGCGCAGACCGCGCAGCGCGTGATCGTGATGTATGCCGGCAAGAAGGTCGAGGAGGCGACAGTTGAATCCTTGTTCGAAACGCCGCTGCATCCCTATACGCGCGGGCTGATGGCCTCGATGCCGGCGGTGATCGCGCTGGGCGCGAAGACCGATGCGCGGCTGACCGAAATTCCCGGCATGGTGCCGTCGCTGACCAATCTGCCGCCCGGCTGCGCCTTCGCGCCGCGCTGCAAGTTCGCGATCGACCGCTGCCTCAAGGAGTATCCGCCGCTCGACGAGGTCAAGAGCGATCACTGGGCGGCATGCTGGCGCGCCGGCGAGATGCTGGAGGCGTCATGACCGAGCAACGCCCGCTCCTCGAGGTGACCGATCTCGTCAAGCACTACGCGGTGCGCGGCGGCGTGCTGCGCCGGCAGGTCGGCACCGTTCACGCGGTCGACGGCGTCAGCTTTTCGCTCGGCGCCGGCGAGACGCTCGGCCTGGTCGGCGAATCCGGCTGCGGCAAGTCGACGGTGGCGCGCACGGTGCTGCGGCTGGTCGAGCCGACCAGCGGCGCCATCAAGCTGGATGGCGAGGACATCGCACCGCTCAGCAAGAGCGCGCTGCGGCCGTATCGGCGCTCGATGCAGATCGTGTTCCAGGACCCGTTCGCCTCGCTCAATCCACGCATGACGGCCGGCGACATCGTCGGTGAGCCCCTGATCGTGCATGGGCTCGCGACCGGCGCGAAGAAGCAGGAGCGCGTCGCGGAGCTGTTCCAGCAGGTCGGTCTCCGGCCCGATCAGATGAAGAACTTTCCGCATCAATTCTCCGGCGGGCAGCGTCAGCGCATCTGCATCGCCCGCGCGCTGTCGCTCGGCCCGCGGCTGATCGTTTGCGACGAGCCGGTATCCGCGCTCGACGTCTCGATCCAGGCGCAGGTGATCAATCTGCTGATCGACCTGCAGCGCAAGCAGAACTTCTCCTACCTGTTCATCGCGCACGACCTCGCGGTGGTCGCCCATATCAGCCACCGCGTCGCCGTGATGTATCTCGGCCGCATTGTCGAGATCGCCGACAAGCGCGAGCTGTTCGCCAATCCGCGCCACCCCTACACCCAGGCCTTGCTCGCCTCGGTGCCGATCGCCGACCCCAAGGCCAGGCGGCTCACGCCGCTGATCGACGGCGACGTGCCGAGCCCGATCAACCCGCCGTCTGGCTGCGCATTCCACACCCGCTGCCGCTACGCGATCGATCGCTGCAAGACCGAACGCCCGGCGCTGCAGGCGGCGGGCACCGGGCATCAGGTCGCCTGCTGGCTGAATGACGGGACGGGGCGGGACGAGTGACTCCACTGTAGTCCCTGCAAAAGCAGGGACCCAACCACCGTTGCTCGTTGTTGCACCGAGCTGTGGCCACGGTCTGTTCCAACAACATCGATCGGTGGTTATGGGTCCCGGCTCGCGCGGAGCCTGTCATCGGGCGGCGCTTCGCGCCGACCCGTTGGCTTGCCCGGGACGACAGTAGCTATGCCGCCGCCTCGATCTCCACCACGATCTTCCCCGTCGTCACCTGCTCGCCCTCGGCAACGTCGATCGACGACACCGTGCCCGCGACACCCGCCGTATGCACGTGCTCCATCTTCATCGCCTCCAGCGTCAGCACCGGCTGGCCGGCCGCGACCTTGTCGCCGGCCTTCACCAGCACCGCGACGACCCGGCCGTTCATCGCCGCACGGACCTTGCCGTCGCCACCGGCGGCCGCAGCGCTCTCCGGCGGCGCGAGCGTCAGATCGCGCGCCACCAGAGTGACGCCACGATGCAGGATATGGAGCCGATCGCCGTCGCGCAGGAACCTGGCCTGCTCCATCAAACCATCGTGGTGGAAACGGATGTTGTCCTGATCGAGTTCGTCGATCTCGAAGCTGAAGCGATCGCCGTTGCGAGCCGCGCGGTAGCTGCCGTCGCGCTCACGGACAATCTCGATCTCCTGCACGCCGTGACCGAGATCGATCCGCAAGCCGAGCGGGAATGTCGCCGACAGCGAGCGGCCGCGCTGCCATGGCGGCGCGTGCCGATTGGTGACGTAGAGCAGCAGCGCCGCGAGCGCGAGGTCGCTGCCGCGATCGGGCCGGGACGCCAGCAGGGTATCGCGATTGTTGCCGATGAAGGCCGTGGTCGCCTCGCCCTTGGCAAAGACCGGATGACGCAGGCAGTCGATCAGGAAACCCTGATTGGTGGTGACGCCGAAGGCCGTGACCTGCTCCAGCGCGCAGATCAGCTTGCCGCGCGATTCATCACGGATTGCGCCGTGGCTGATCACCTTGGCGATCATCGAATCGTAGAACGGCGGAATCTCCGAGCCGGACTGCAATGCGTGCTCGACGCGGATGCCTTCAGGCATCTGCCACCGCGCCATCGTGCCGGATTGCGGCATGAAATCATGCCCGGCATCCTCCGAGCAGAGCCGCACCTCGATGGCATGACCGGAGAAGGTGATGTCCTCCTGCCTCAGGCCGAGCCGCTCGCCGCTGGCGACGCGGAGCTGCAACTCGACCAGATCGAGCCCGGTGATCGCCTCGGTGACGGGATGCTCGACCTGCAGCCGCGTGTTCATCTCCATGAAGTAGAAATTGCCGGCGCGATCGAGCAGGAATTCCAGCGTGCCGGCCCCCTCGTAGCCGATCGCCTTGACCGCCTGGACTGCGACCGCGCCCATCCGCGCGCGCAGCTCCGGCGTCACCGCCGGCGACGGTGCCTCCTCGATCAGCTTCTGGTGCCTGCGCTGCACCGAGCAATCGCGCTCGCCGAGATGGACGGCGTTGCCATAGCGATCGCCGAATACCTGGATCTCGATGTGGCGGGGATCGACGATCGCGCGCTCGAGGATGACGGTGGGATCGCCGAACGCGCCCTGCGCCTCCGACCGCGCGCTGCGCAACGCATCCGGAAACGCCGCAGCATCCGCGACCAGCCGCATGCCGCGGCCGCCGCCACCGGCGACCGCCTTGATCATGACCGGAAAACCAATTGCCTTGGCTTCCGCCAGCATCACGGCATCGCTCTGGTCGACGCCCTGATAGCCGGGCACGCAGGGCACGCCAGCCTTCTGCATGATCTCCTTGGCGCCGGCCTTGTTGCCCATCGCGAGGATCGCCTCCGGCGACGGGCCGATAAACACCAGCCCCGCATCGCGGCAGGCCTGCGCAAAGTCCTCGTTCTCGGCCAGGAAGCCGTAGCCGGGATGCACGGCGCCGGCACCGCTCGCCTTGGCGGCTGCGATGATCGCGTCGATCTTCAGATAGGATTGCGCGGGCAGCGCCTCGCCGATCCGTACCGCCTGATCGGCTTCGCGCACATGCAGTGCGTCGCGGTCGGCATCCGAATAAACTGCGACGACGCCATGGCCGAGCCGCCGCGCCGATCGCATGATGCGCAGCGCGATCTCCCCGCGATTGGCGATCAGGATCTTGAAGAACGGTGTCCGCTTCACGATTACCCCGCTCATGGCCGCGCCACCGAGAACTGCATGCGCTGCGGGCTGCGCGCCTCGGCCTCGCGGCAGATCGCCAGCACCTCGGCGAGCACGCTCCGCGTATCGCGCGGATCGATCACGCCGTCGTCGAGCACCCGGGCGCTGGTCGAGAACACGTCCATCTGGCCATCGAACACACCGGTTATCTGCGCCTTCATCGCGTCCAGCTTCTCCTTCTCGATCGGCTTGCCGCGCCGCGCGGCCGCCGCCTCGGTCACGATCGCCATGGTTTCGGCAGCCTGCTCGCCGCCCATCACGGCGGTCTTGGCGTTCGGCCAGGAGAAGCAGAAGCGTGGATGGAAGCCGCGGCCGCACATGCCGTAATTGCCGGCGCCGAACGAGGCGCCGCAATACAGCGTGATCTGCGGCACCGTCGCCGAGGTCACGGCCTGGATCATCTTCGAGCCGTGCTTGATCATGCCGGCCTCTTCATAGGCGCGGCCGACCATGTAGCCGGTGGTGTTGTTCATGTAGAGGATCGGCGTGCGCGACTGGCAGCAGGCCTGGATGAAATGCGTCGCCTTGTTGGCGCCGGGCACATCGAGCGGCCCGTTGTTGGTGATGATGCCGATCGCCTGCCCTTCGATACGCGCATGACCGCACACCGTCGCCGGGCCGTAATTGGCGCCGAACTCGGTGAAATCGGAATCGTCAATGAAGCGCGCGATCGCCTGGCGCATATCGACGGGACGCTTGTGGTCCATCGGCATGATGCCGAGCAGCTCCTCCGCGTCATAGCGCGGCGGCTTGAATGCGGCTGGCTCCGGCGCCGGCCGGTCCCACGGCAGCTTGGCCATGATGTCGCGCGCGATACGGAGCGCATCGCGATCGTCCTCGGCGAGATAATCGCCAAGCCCGGATACCTGCGTATGCATCTCGGCGCCGCCGAGCTCCTCCTCGGTCGCGATCTCGCCGGTGGCGGCCTTGAGCAGAGGCGGCCCGGCGAGGAACGCGCGGGTACGGCCGCGCACCATCACGATGTAATCGGAGAGGCCTGTCTGGTAGGCGCCGCCCGCGGTCGAGGAACCATGGGTGACGGTGACAACGGGAAGCCCCGTCGCAGATAGCCGCGCCAGATTGCGGAAGATGTTGCCGCCGCGGACGAAGTCCTCGACCCGGTAGCGCAGCAGATTGGCGCCGGCGCTCTCGACCAGCTGCACATAGGGCAGCTTGTTCTCCAGCGCGAGCTCCTGCACCCGCAGCGTCTTGTCGAGGCCGTAGGGTTGCAGCGCGCCGGCGTCGATGCCGGCGTCATTGGCGCTAACCATGCAGCGGATGCCGGAGACGAAGCCGATGCCGGCGACCAGGCCGCCACCGGGCACGCTCTTGTCCGAATCCGCCACATCGAACATGTAGCCGGCGAGCGTCGAGAGTTCGAGGAACGGCGAGCCGGGATCGAGCACCAGCGCGACGCGCTCGCGCGGCAAGAGCTGACCGCGCTTGTGAAAGCGGTCCTTGGCCGCGGCGGATGCGGCGCGCGTCCGCTCTTCCAGCCCCCGCATCCGGGCGATCAGCGCCAGCATGCCGTCGCGATTGCTGTGGAACGCGGCGCTGCCGGTGGAAATGGTGTTCTCGATGATGGCCACTAGGCGCGCTCCACAAAATGCCCGCTGTACTGCTGGCGTAGCTCGACCTTGCGCAGCTTGCCGGTCGCGGTCATCGGCATCTCGTCGAGGATACGCACCAGCTTCGGCACCTGGAAGCCGCCGAGATGCTTTCTGCAATGCGCCTCGATGCCGGCCTCGTCGGCCATCGCGCCGGGCTTCAGCTTGACGAAGGCTGAGACCGCCTCGCCCCATTGCGGGTGCGGCAGGCCCACCACCGCGGCATTCTGCACGGCGGGGTGCGCCAGCAGCGTCTCCTCGATCTTGACGGAAGCGACGTTCTCGCCGCCCGACTTGATCATGTCCTTCTTGCGATCGAGGAACAGCACCTCGCCGTTGGCGTCGATCAGGGCAAGATCGCCGGTATGGTGCCAACCGAACTTGCGCGCCTCCTCGGTCGACTTCGGGTCCTTGTAATAGCCCATCATCACGTTGGGTCCGCGATGCACCAGCTCGCCGATCTCGCCACGCGGCAACAGGTTGCCGTTGTCGTCCATGATCGCGGTCTCGTTGACGATCAGCGACTCGCCCCAGTAATTGCCGAAGCGGTCGAGCTGTACCTCGGGCCTCGACATCGTCGTCGCCGGGTACATTTCGGTCTGGCCGCTGGTCAGCACGAAGTTCGGACAGAGATCGGCGATCGCACGCTCCAGCAGCGGCTTGCCCATCGGCGCCATGGTGTAGATGCAGCAGCGCAGGCCCGACAGATCATATTCGCGCCGGCGCGGATGATCCAGGATCGCCTGGTACATCAGCGACAGGCCGACAAACACGGTGAGCCTATCACGAACGATCGCCTCCATGCAGACGACCGGATCGAAGCCGCGCATCAGCGCCATGCGGCCGCCGACCGAGAGATAGCTCAGCAGCAATACGTGGCCGGCGCAGTGAAACAACGGAAACTGCCCGGTGATCCCGTCATCGCGCGAAAGCTGCATCTCGATGCAGTTGCTCATCACGGCCATGACCACGGCGAGGTGGCAATGCATCGCCCCCTTCGGCCGCGAGGTCGTGCCTGACGTATAGATGACCATCGCGAGATCGCGGTCGTTGATCTCGATGTCAGGCTCGATATCGGATTGCCCCTCGAGGAGACCGTTAAACTCCTGCAAGCCGGTCTTGCCGGCATTGCCGGTCAGGTCGACCGCGATCATCTCCATGCCGCGCGCTTCCAGCGCTGCGCGCCGGTCGGCCTGACCGTGGAGATTGTCGTCGATGACGGCAAAGCGCACCTCGGCATGGCCGAGGATGTAGTCCATGTCCGACGGCCCGAGCATGGTGTTGATCGGGACCCAGACCAGGCCGGCGCGATGGATGCCGAACAGCGCTTTGACGAACTCGACGGAGTTGTTGCAGATCGTCGAGATCTTCTCGCCAGGCTTCAACCCGCGCTGCACCAGATGATTGGCGAAGCGATTGGCGTCGCGCTCGAGCTCGGTGAAGGTGACCTGCCGGCCGCCATCGGTCAGCGCGACGCGATCCGGGAATCGCCGTGCGGCGCGCTTGAGGAGATCGCCGATCGCGACCCGTCCGATGCGGCCCGGCCCGGTGACGCCGCCGGTTGCTGCGAGATTGTCCATGTGCTCTCTCCTGCCTCGTCATTGCGAGGAGCGAAGCGACGAAGCAATCCACCCAATCTTCGAGTGGCTAGATGGATTGCTTCGCTTCGCTCGCAATGACGGCCGGGTTGACGTCAGTGCCTGACCCCAAAAATCTGCCGCGCTTCCGCAGGACTCGCGATGTCGCGGCCGGCACGGCGTGCACAGGCGGCGAGTCCTTCGACGAGCTGCCCGTTCGACGTCACCTTGGTGCCGTCGCCGAGATAGAACGTGTCCTCCAGGCCGCTGCGCAGATGACCACCGAGGTCGGCGGCGCGCTGGTGCAGCGGCCAGATCTCGGCGCGGCCGATCGCGGTGACCTGCCAATGCGCTTCCGGCACTTTCAGCTTCAAGAGGATCGGCAACAGCTCCGGATCGGCCGGCATCCCCGAGGCGACGCCCATCACGAAATTGTACTCGAGCGGGCCGGAATACATGCCGGTCTGCCGGTACATGCCGACGCAGCGCACGATGCCGACATCGAAGCACTCGAATTCGGGGATGGTGCCGGCCACCTTCATCACATCGAGATAGTCCTGCACTTTCTCGACCGCGTTATCGAACATCATCGGCGGCCAGGCCCAGGTGTTGTCGGCCTTGACCTTCAGATAGTTCAGCGATCCGGCATTGCAGGCCGCGATCTCGGGTTTTGTCTCGCGCACGCAGTCGAGCGCGCCCTGGTAGTTCGGGCCCGAGGTGCCGGTGGTGTGGTTGATGATCACGCCGGGGCAGGCCTCACGAATCGCCTGCTGGATTTCCTTGCTGACGCCGACCTCCCACGACGGCAGGTGGCCCTTGTTCGGCTCCTGCTGGCGCAGATGGATGTGCATGATGCTGGCGCCGGCGTTGAACGCGGCCCTGGCCTCGCGCGCCATCTCTTCCGGCGTCACCGGAACGTTGTGCTGTTTCGGGTCGGTAAGCACGCCGTTCAGCGCGCAGGTGATGACGGCCTTGTCGCTCATGGGTCTCTCGTCCGGGTTGCGGCGCACCTGCGCGGCTGATTTTCCCATGATGAGAAATTTGTCTGTGCGCCATCTTGCGTTGACTGGCTAAGTGGATGCGCGCACGTCGGAATCCGCGGTCAGCCGGTTAACACAAGACGCGACACCCACGCGGCGCGTAGAGTCGCTGTAAGCAGAAGCGGCGCAACAAGCCGGCATCACGGGGAGAAAATCATGGTCTCGATCAACCGGCGCAGATGGCTCACCGGCGCCGCAGGCGCGGGGCTTGCCGCGGTCGCGGGCCTCAAGCCCTCACTTGCCGAAGATACGCCCGGCGTCACCGCGACCGAGATCAGGATCGGCAGCACCACCTCGCTCAGCGGCCCGGTGTCCGCGCTCGGCGTGCAGGCGCGCTGCCAGGAAGCCTATTTCAAGATGCTGAACGAGCAGGGCGGCATCGCCGGCCGGCAGATCAAATACATCTACTACGACGATGCGTTCAATCCGGCAAAGACCGTCGAGCAGGTGCGCCGCCTGATCGAGAGCGACAATGTCGCCTTCCTGTTCAACATGCTCGGCACCGCGCCGAACTCGTCGGTCGTCAAGTACATCAACGCCGCCAAGGTGCCGCATCTGTTCCTGTCGGTGAACGGCGACAAATGGGGCGACTACAAGACCTATCCCTGGACCATGGGCTTTGCGCCGAGCGCGCGCACCGAAGCGCAGGTATTCGTCAAATATGCGCTGAGCCAGAACAAGAACGCGAAGTTCGCGGTACTCTACCAGAACGACGATCTCGGCAAGGATTTCGTCGCCGGCACCAAGGATGTGCTGGGTGAGCGGTTCGTGACGTCGGCCGTGGTGGCCTCGCACGAGGTCACCGATCCGACGATCGATTCCCAGATCGTCGCGCTGCGCGGCGCCAATCCCGACGTGCTGATCTCGGGCACGACGGCGAAATTCTGCGCGCAGTCGATCCGCAAGATCTACGAGCTCGGCTGGAAGCCGATGCATTTCATTGCGAGCGGCGCGGCCTCGATCTCCTCGACCATTGCGCCCGTCGGTCTCGACAAGTCGCAGGGCACGATCTCGTCGGCCTATGTGAAGGACGTCGCCGATCCGGCTTGGGCCAACGACCCGGGCGTCAAGGATTTCCTCGCCTTCATGGGAAAATACTTCCCCGACGGCAACCCAAAGGAAGGTTACAGCCTCTACGCCTACACGGTGGCGCAGGTGCTCAAGATCGTGCTCGAGCAGTGCAATGGCAATTTCACCCGCGACAACATCATGGCGCAGGCGAACAATTTGAAAGATGTCGAGGTCCCGACGCTGTTACCCGGCATTCGCGTCAACACCAGCCCGACCAATCACCACCCACTGCAGCAGCTTCAGCTGCAACGGATCGAAGGGCCTGGCTGGCTCCGATTCGGTGAGGTGATCCAGGGCGCGAATCTGTAGCGGAGGAGAATCCTAAGTGTCGTCCCGGCGAAGGCCGGGACCCATACCGCGTGATCTATCCGTGATGCGGGATGGCAGAGGCCCTTTTGAAACAATAACCGGCTGTGGTTGATGGTGTGGACGGCCCCCTACGGCATCAGTGTGCCAGAATGAGGTTGTTGTAAATCTCAGACAAGGAGACCGTCCGTGAGAGAGATTATCCGTATTGGGATGGATACGTCGAAGCATATTTTTGTGCTGCATGGAGTTGACGCGGCGGAACAGCCGGTGTTGCGCAAGAAGCTGTCGCGCAAGCAGGTGCTTGAGTTTTTTGCCAAGCTTCCGCCGACCGTGATCGGGATGGAGGCCTGCGGGGCGGCTCATTACTGGGGGCGCGAGCTTGGCAAGCTTGGCCATGAGGTGAAGCTGATAGCGCCGCAGTTGGTGAAGCCTTATGTGCTGCGGAACAAGAACGACGGGCGAGATGCGGATGGGGTGTGCGAAGCGATGGGCCGACCGCGGATGCGGTTTGTGCCGGTGAAGAGCGCCGAACAGCAGGCCGCGCTGATGCTTGCAGGTGTCCGCGATGGGCTGATCGGCCGCCGTACCCAGCTCAGCAATGCGATCCGCGGCTACGCGGCGGAGTTTGGCCTGATCGCGCCGAAGGGGTTGGACAAGATCGAGCCGCTGTTGGCCCGGATCACGCAGGACGAGAGCGTTCCCGCTATGGCGCGCGAGCTGTTCGCCATGCAGGGCCGTGACTATGCGCAGTTGCAGGGTGAGCTGAAGGCGGTCGAGGCCAGGCTGCTGGCCTGGCACCAGGCCAACGCCACAAGCCGTCGTCTGGCCCAGATCCCCTCGGTCGGTCCGATCATCGCGACCTCGCTTGTGATGAAGACGCCGGACCCGCACGCCTTCCGCTCCGGCCGCTTGTTCGCGGCCTGGCTCGGCCTGACGCCCAAGGACCATTCCACCGCCGGCAAAACCAGGCTCGGCAAGATCACCCGCGCTGGCGACGAGACCCTGCGTCGCCTGCTCGTGGCCGGGGCGACCGCGGTGATCCGGCAGGCAAGGCTCGGGCGCGGCCACCCCTCGCGCTGGCTCGTGGCGTTGCTCAGGCGCAAGCCGCCGAAGCTTGCGGCCGTGGCGCTCGCCAACAAGGTGGCCCGCATCGCCTGGAAGCTGATGGCGACCGGCGAGAGCTATGATGCCGCACGCATGAACGCTGTCACCTAACAGGTCGGCCGGCCGGACGTAGCGCTCGCCGGACGAACCGGAGCTGCAAGAGCAGATGGAATGATCGATCGATCCAGAACGCGAGACAAGCCGCGGGACCCATTGGCCTTCACAAGGTCGCCAGGTTGTTTGGCACTCGCGTCGCGGAAACCATCTTGGCCCAGCGATCAACACGATCGCATCAAACAGGCCGGACATATGGATGACAGCGATCCGACCAATCCCAGAAAGCTCTTGTGCCACGGGGGCCGTCCACATATGGGTCCCGGCTTTCGCCGGGACAACGGATGGTTTACGTCAACGCGCGCTCTTGCCCAGTGCGATAAATCGCAAGATCCCGTGAGCCGGAGAAGATCGCGCGCGGCTTCAAGCCATAGAAGCGGCGGATCGAGTGGCTGAAATGCGTGCTATCGGGATAGCCGATATCCTGCGCGAGATGCGCGAGATTGATGTCCTGGTTGGCGAAATGCAGCAGATGCCGCGCGCGCTTCCAGGCGCGGAAGGAGCGGAACGAGATTCCGGTCTCCTCCTTGAACAGATGCAGGAAGCGCGAGGGCGATAGCCCGGCCTCGGTGGCGCAGCCAGCCGCGGTCACCGGCTCGCCGGAGAACTGCCCGATGCGGCCGATCGCGCGCACGACCCGCGGATCGAGCACACGCTGCGGCAGCGCGTCGCCGAAGCACATGGTGTCGAACTCGGCATTCGCGATCGCGTCGCGATGCTGCATCTCGGCAAGCGTCGCATAAGCGTTGCGAATCCGGTTCGCGAACAAGTGAGAGTCGGGTCCTTGCAGGCGGCGCGCGACGGCTTCGAGCGTGCCATCAGGCACGCTCTCCGGCTCGATCGCAACGCAGATCGCGGATCGATATTCGCTGGTGATGGTGTGGCGCAGGTTCGGCATCGTCACCGCGAGCTCGCCGTGGGATTCGCGGCCTTCGCTGGTCGACAGATGCAGGCCCTCGCGGATCGCGACATAGACATGGAATGCGCCGGGACAGCGTTCGCGCGGGCGGCCGAGCAGCCCCGCATAGAACACCCGTTCCGGCGTGATCAACATCCGGTGGCCGGACGGCTGGCCGGAGTTCTGGCACTTCGCGTCCACGATCGCGTCCATGGCGGTTCCTCCTCGCGCGGCTCTTTAGGCCGCTGCGGCGAAGCTACCATAGCGCAAATTCGCAAAAGCGATACGTCGTCATTCCGGGGCGATGCGACGCATCGAACCCCAATGCTGTGCATTGCCCCGGCACGACGGGGAAGTTACGGCCGCGCCCGCGGCGCAACGTTCTGTTCCTGCCCGGCTTTTTGCTCCGACGCCACCGCGCGCTTGTAACCTTCGCGCTGCTGCAGCCGCGCCCAATAGGCCGCGACATTCGGCCCGAAATCCTTGGCGAGGCCGATATTGCTGGCGAGCCGGAGCGCATAACCGTTGGCGATGTCGGCGGCGGTGAAGCGTTCCGCGCAGAGGAATTCAGAATTCGCCGCGGCGGCCTCCACTGCGCGCAGGCGACCCAGGAACCATTTTGCATAATCGCCCGCGACCTGCGGGTTGCGCCGCTCCTCCGGCTCGAGCTGGCTGTAGCGAAGCACCAGCGTCTGCGGGAAGGTCAGCGTCGCATCGGAAAAATACATCCAGTTCAGGAACGCGCCATAGGCCGGCTCGTCAGGACCTACGATCAGCGGCGTCGGGCCGTACTTGGTGCCGAGGTAGTAGCAGATGCCCGAGGACTCCGTCATCTTCGTCTCGCCATCGACCATGAACGGGATGGTGCCGAGCGGATTGATGCCGAGATATTCCTTGGCGAACACGCGCGGCGGGAACGGCAGCATCTTCAGCTCATAGGGCAGCCCGAGCTCCTCCAGCATCCACAGCGGACGGAACGAGCGCGCGGCATCGCAGTGATAGAGCGTGATCATCAGGCGTTTCCCATGTTCTTGATCGCCGCCACCATGGAGCGCCGGCGAGGTGACTGCAACATTGTCATGCGCGGTGCATTCATCGCGCACGCTTCTCCTTCAGGCATTGCCGTATTTGCGCAGCTCGAGCCGCGCGATCTGGTTGCGATGGACCTCGTCCGGGCCGTCGGCGAGACGCAGCAGCCGGGCCGTCGCGTAGGCCGCCGCGAGCCCGAAATCGTTGCTGGTACCGCCGCCGCCATGCGCCTGGATCGCCCAGTCGATGACCTGGCAGGCCATGTTGGGCACAGCGACCTTGATCATGGCGATCTCGGCCTTGGCCACCCTGTTGCCTACCGTGTCCATCATGTGGGCCGCGTTGAGCGTCAAGAGGCGAGCCTGCTCGATCATGATGCGCGATTCCGCGATCCGCTCTTGCGTGACGGTCTGCTCTGCGACCGGCTTGCCGAACGCGACCCGGCTCCTGGTCCTGACGCACATCTTCTCCAGCGTGCGCTCGGCGAGTCCGATCAGCCGCATGCAGTGATGGATGCGGCCCGGGCCGAGCCGCCCCTGCGCGATCTCGAAGCCGCGGCCCTCGCCGAGCAGCATGTTGCTTGCGGGCACCCGCACATTGGTGAACACGACCTCCGAGGCACGGTCCGGCACACCGTAGAAGCCGAACACCGGCAGCGGCCGTAGCACTTCGATCCCCTGCGTATCCATCGGCACCAGGATCATCGACTGCTGGCGATGCCGGTCCGGATTATTGGGATCGGTCTTGCCCATGAAGATGCAGATCTTGCAGCGCGGATCGGTGGCGTTGGTGGTGTACCATTTGCGGCCATTGATGACGTAGTCATCGCCGTCGCGCACGATCGAGCTCTCGATGTTGGTCGCGTCGCTGGAGGCAACGGCCGGCTCGGTCATCGCGAAACAGGACCGTATCTCGCCCGCGAGCAGCGGCTTCAGCCATCGCTCCTGATGCTCCCTGGTGCCGTAACGCGCCAGCACCTCCATATTGCCGGTGTCGGGCGCCGAGCAATTGAAGAGTTCGGGCGCAAGATGCGACCGGCCCATGATCTCGCACAACGGCGCATATTCGAGATTGGAGAGACCTGCGCCGTGCTCGCTCTCGGGCAGGAACAGATTCCACAGCCCCTCGTCCCTGGCTTTCGGCTTCAGCTCCTCGACGACCGGAAAGACCTTCCATGGGCCGAGCTCTTCCGCCTCGCGGTAGAACCGGGCCTCGTTCGGATAGACATGGCGATCCATGAACGACTGAAGCCGATGCTTCAGCTCCGCGACTTTCTGGCTCTCCTGATAGAGCATATCGGCCTCCATCCCTGCGGTCGTACCGGCGGCGCGTGCGATCCGCCGGACGGCTTCGCGCTAGTTCTTCTTCATCCCGGGCAGCGTGCCCATCATCTTGCACAACACCATCAGCATTACCTCGTCGGCGCCGCCGCCGATCGAGGTCAGGCGGCTGTCGCGATAGGCGCGGCTGACCGGCGTCTCGTTGGTAAAACCCATGCCGCCCCAATACTGCAGGCAGGCGTCGGTGAGCTCGCGGCCGAGCCGGCCGGCTTTCAGCTTGGCCATGGTCGCAAGCCGCGTCACGTCCTCGCCGGCGACCAGCGCCTCGCCGGCACGATAGATCAGCGAGCGCAGCAGCTCGACCTCGGTCTGCATCTCCGCGAGCTTGAAGTGCACCACCTGGTTGTCGAGGATCGAGCCGCCGAACGCCTTGCGGTTGCGCGTGTAGTCGATGGTCTCGTTGATGATGAATTCATGCGCCTTCAGGCAGGCGGCCGCGCCCCACAGCCGCTCCTCCTGGAACTGGATCATCTGGTAGGTGAAGCCCTGTCCTTCTTCGCCAATCCGGTTGCGCTTCGGCACCCGGACATTGTCGAAGAAGATCTGCGCGGTGTCGGAGGAGCGCATGCCGAGCTTGTCGAGCTTGCGTGCGACCTCCACACCCTTGGTCTTCATCGGCACGCAGATCAGCGACTTGTTGCGATGGACCTGGCCGTCGCTGGTGTTGGCGAGCAGGCAGATCCAGTCGGCCTGGGTGCCGTTGGTGATCCACATCTTGCCGCCATTGATGACGTAGTCGTCGCCGTCGGAGCGCGCATTGGTCTTGATCGAGGCGACGTCGGAACCGGCGCCGGGCTCGGAGACGCCGATGCAGGCGACCTGGTCGCCTGCAATCGCAGGCACCAGGAATTCGCGCCGCACCTCGTCGGAGCCGAACCGCGCCAGCGCGGGCGTTGCCATGTCGGTCTGCACCCCGATCGCCATCGGCACGCCGCCGCAGGTGATGGCCCCGAGTTCCTCGGCCATCATCAGCGCGTAGGAATAATCCAGCCCCTGGCCGCCGAATTCGACCGGCTTGTTGAGGCCGAGGAATCCGAGATTGCCGAGCTTCTTGAACAGCTCATGCGCCGGGAAGATGTCGGCCTTCTCCCATTCATCGACATGGGGATTGATCTCGGCCGCGATGAACTTTTGTAGAGCGCGGCGCGGTTCGTCGTGATCGGCGGTGAAGAGCATGTTTCCTTGATCCTCGTCACTCCGGGGCGATGCGAAGCATCGAACCCGGAATCCATTTCACATCAAATTTGCCGCTCGATGGATTCCGGGCTCGCGCTACGCGCGCCCTCAGGTGCGCAATTGCGCACCGGGGAATGACGGAGCAAATTCATTACAACCCCATCTGCCGTGACGCGAGATCCTTCATGATCTCCTCGGTGCCGCCGCCGATGGCGTTGACCTTGACCTCGCGATAGATGCGCTCGACCTTGATGCCGCGCATGAAGCCGGCGCCGCCGAAGATCTGCACCGCCTCGGAGGCGCAATGCGCCATGGTCTGCGTCGCCTGGTTCTTCATCATGCAGATCTCGGCGACCGGGCTTTCGCCCTGGCCGAGCCGCCACGCCAGCATTTCCAGCATCGCCTGCGAGGCCGCGACCTTCTGCGCCATGTCGACGATCTTGTGCCTGATCACCTGATGCTGGGCGATCGGCTTGCCGAACGTCTTGCGCTCCTTGGCATAGGCGACCGCCTCGTCGAGGCAGACGCGCGCATAGGCGGTGCAGCCCGCCGCCATGCCCATGCGCTCGCTGTTGAAGTTCTGCATGATGATCTTGAAGCCCTGGCCTTCCTCGCCGATCAGGTTCTCGACCGGCACGCGGCATTCGTCGAAATGAAGTGTCGCGGTATCAGACGCCCACCAGCCCATCTTCTTCAGCCTGGTGCGGGAGAGGCCCGGCGTATTGCCCTCGATCAGGAGCAGGCTGACGCCGCCCGGCCCCTCGCCGCCGGTGCGCACCGCGACCGTCAGATAGTCGGCGCGCATGCCCGAGGTGATGAAGGTCTTCTCGCCAGAGACGACGTA
The DNA here is from genome assembly GCF_013373795.3 of Bradyrhizobium quebecense. Taxonomy (NCBI): domain Bacteria; kingdom Pseudomonadati; phylum Pseudomonadota; class Alphaproteobacteria; order Hyphomicrobiales; family Nitrobacteraceae; genus Bradyrhizobium; species Bradyrhizobium quebecense. The sequence continues at coordinate 7,452,690 of NZ_CP088022.1, read as the reverse complement.
ATGGTCGCCGTCGCGCCGTGCCTTGGTGCGCAGGTTCGCGACATCGGAGCCGCCGCTCGGCTCGGTGATCGCGAGCGCGGAGATCTTCTTGCCCGCCAGCACCTCCGGCAGCACCCGCGCCTTGACCTTGGGCCGCGCGGCGCGGGCGATCGGCGGCGAGCCGATGGTGTGGCTCATCAGGCTCGCGGAAACGCCGCCGGCGCCGGCGCGCGCCAGCTCCTGCGAGGCCACGATCTTCATGAACTGGTCGGCGGCGATCCCGCCATATTCTTCCGGGAAACCGAGGCCGAGCAGCCCGATTTCGGACGCCTTGGCATAGAGCGCGCGGGGAAACTCGGCCTCCTCGTCCCATTGATGGGCATAAGGCTCGATTTCCTTGGCCACAAAGCGCCGCATCACCTCGCGAAAGGCCTCATGCTCGCTGGTGTAGAATGGGTTTGCCATCCGCGTGCTCCGTTGATTCCCGCCTCCGACGATGTCCGGATTTTTCTCTGTTCACTTGCGTCGAGTGGCTGTTCGCCGGATCGGGTTTCCATCTGGCCTCCCACCAGCCACTAAACGCAAGACAGTATCCCGATACGTCCCCTCCATTGCCAATTCATGGCATCAATTGAGCCAAGAACAGGCGGCGCAAGACTGCCGTTCCAGAGGAGGAACATTTGCCGGTTCGTTATTACGACTGGATTGCGCATCATCGCCGGCGCACGCCGGACAAGATGGCGCTCGTCGATCTCGCAAGCGGTCGCCGCTTCAGCTATGCGGAACTCGACGCCCGCGTGTCGCGGCTCGCGGGCTATCTGCGCGACGAGCTCAAGGTCGCCAGTGGCGACCGGGTCGCGGTGCTGGCGCAGAACACCACGGATACGCTGGAGGTGCAGTTCGCCTGCTTCCGGATCGGGGCGGTCTTCCTGCCGCTCAACACCCGCCTCACCGTTCCCGAGCTGCGCTACATCACCGGCGACGCCTCACCGAAGGTGATGATCCATGACGACGATCTCGCCGAGACCGCGCTCGCGGTCGCCAAGCTCTGCGATGTCGCTTCGACCGTGCGGCTCGGCCCGGACGGGGCCTATGAGGCCGGCATCGCGGCGGCGAAACCGCTCGAACGATTCGAGGAGGTCACGCTCGATGACATCTCGACCATCATGTACACCTCGGGAACCACCGGCCAGCCCAAGGGCGCGATCATCACGCATGGGATGACGTTCTGGAATTGCGTCAATCTCGGCGGCCCCGCCTACATCTCGCCGGCCTCGGTGCTGCTGACCGTGCTGCCGCTGTTCCACACCGGCGGCCTGAATTGCTACACCAACCCGGTGCTGCATGCCGGCGGCACGGTGCTGATCATGCGCGCGTTCGATCCCGGCGAGGCGCTGAAACTGATCGGCGATCCCTTGCAGGGCATCAACGTGTTCTTCGGCGTGCCCGCCATCTACCAGTTCATGGCGCAGCATCCGGCCTTCGCGTCAGCGGATTTCAGCCGCCTGACGATCGGCGGCGTCGGCGGCGCACCGATGCCGGTACCGCTGCTGAAAACCTGCGAGGCGCGCGGCGTCGCGCTGCAGCAGGGCTACGGCATGACCGAAACCTCGCCCGCGGTGATGGTGCTCGACCGCGAGGATGCTGCGCGCAAGGCCGGCTCGTCCGGCAAGCCGGTGCTGCACACCGAGGTCCGGATCGTGCGGCCCGACGGCAGCGATGCCGCGGTCGGCGAACTCGGCGAGCTCTGGGTCAAGGGCCCGAACATCACGCCGGGCTACTGGAACCGGCCGGACGCCAACGCCTCCTCCTTCACCGACGGCTGGCTGCATACCGGCGACGCCACGCGGATCGACGAGGAAGGCTTCTACTACATCGTCGACCGCTGGAAGGACATGTACATCTCCGGCGGCGAGAACGTCTATCCGGCCGAGGTCGAAAGCGTGCTGCATCAATTGGCCGCCGTCGCCGAGGCCGCCGTCATCGGCATCCCGAACGAGCAATGGGGCGAGGTCGGGATGGCCGTGATCGCGGTGAAGCTGGGCCATACGCTGACGCCGGCCGAGATCCATGCGCATTGCCAGGCCAATCTGGCCCGGTTCAAGTGCCCGCGCCTGATCGAATTCATCGATGCCCTGCCGCGGAATGCGACAGGCAAAATTCATAAGCCGACGCTCCGGCAGCAATTCAGCCAGCCGAAGCCAACCGATACTGCCGCATGAGCCTGGGGACGCGTCTCGCGTCTCCTTGGCCATGTCGAGAGAAGTGTTGCCCGCAACCGTCTGCCGGGACCGGCTGCGGGTTCGTTGCGTAAGTCCCCAACCAGAATCAATCGAGGAAATTGCTTTTATGAAAACCACACAATTGTCGCTGCTGGCCGCTGCCGCAGCGCTCTGCCTGCTCTCCACTCAGGCCGCCTTTGCACAAAAAAAGTATGACACCGGCGCCTCCGATACCGAGATCAAGATCGGCAATGTCGAGGCCTATAGCGGTCCCGCCTCCGCCTACGGCGTCATCGGCAAGACCGAAGAAGCCTATTTCAAGATGATCAACGATCAGGGCGGCATCAACGGCCGCAAGATCAACTGGATCTCCTATGACGACGGCTACTCGCCGCCGAAGACCGTGGAGCAGATCCGCAAGCTGATCGAGAGCGACGAGGTCTTCCTGGTGTTCAACGCGCTGGGCACGCCGACCCAGACCGCGGTGCAGAAGTATCACAACGCCAAGAAGGTGCCGCAGCTCTTCCTCGCCACCGGCGCCAGCAAGTGGAACGATCCGAAGGATTTCCCGTGGACGATGGGCTTCCAGCCGAGCTACCGCGTCGAGGCGCGGATCTTCGGCAAGTACATCCTCAAGGCCAAGCCGGATGCCAAGGTCGTGATCTTCTATGCCAATGACGATTTCGGCAAGGACTACCTGGTGGGCCTCAAGGAGGTGCTCGACAAAACGAGCGTCAAGATCGTCGCCGAGGAAAGCTACGAGACCACCGAGCCCTCGATCGATTCCCACATCGTCAAGCTGAAGGACACCGGCGCCGACGTGTTCGTCAATATCTCGACGCCGAAATTCGCCGCGCAGGCGATCAAGAAGATCGCCGAGCTTGGCTGGAAGCCGATGCATGTGATGACCGACGTCTCGATCTCGATCGGCGCGGTCATGAAGCCCGCCGGCCTCGAAGCGTCCGAAGGCGTGCTGTCGGCCGGCTATCTCAAGGACGCGTCCGACCCGCAGTGGAAGAATGACGAGGGCATGAAGAAGTTCATGGCGTTCGCCGAGAAATACATGCCGGGCGCCAATTTGTCCGACGCCAATCTGGTCTATGGCTACGCCGCGGCGCAGACCATGGTTCAGGTGCTGAAGCAGGCCGGCGACAACCTGACGCGTGAGAACGTGATGAAGCAGGCCGCCAGCCTGAAGGACTTCACGCCCGACACGCTGATCCCCGGTATCCGGATCAACACCAGCGCGACCGACTTCGCTCCGGTCGAGCAGCTCAAGATGATGCAGTTCAAGAACGGACAGTGGGAGCTGTTCGGCGACATCATCAGCGCGGAGACCGGCGGCTAGCGCTACGCGCACCGCGACCAAACATCAGCCATCGCGAAGCCGCCCATCCGGGCGGCTTCGTTGTTCTTGCGGAGTGCTTTGTATGAAGCGAGAGGCCAGATTGAACCAGCCGGTGGCACACCACTCTCTCACCGTCACCCTGAGGAGCGCGCTCTTGCGCGCATCTCGAAGGGTCGACGGCTCCGATGGTGGCCGTGCATCCTTCGAGGCTCGCTCCGCTCGCACCTCAGGATGACGGGGCTAGCATCGGAGTGTACCGACGACGTCCTTGTTGCCGCGTAACCTGCGACTATCCCGGCAGGAAGATCGCGAACGGCTCGTCGATCGTGCGGCGCAGATGCTCGCGATAGAGGGCGTAGTTCGCATCGTCGGCCGACACCCGGCCGAGGCTCGGCTTCGACACGTTCTTCACCGGCAGGAATGCGATCGGCGCGGCGACCGGCGTCAGCAGCGAGCCACGGCCGGCGAGCAGCGTCGTGATGATGCCGTACATTTCACCGGAATTGCGCGGGCGCGAGACCGTGATCACGCGGTGTTGGCCATGCCGGTTGGTCACGAGATAGACGAAGCCTGATTCATTGGGCACCGCCACCTCGCCATACTGAGTGTAATCGGCATCCTGCCGCTCGCCCTCTCGAAAGCCGAGCGATGACGCCGCATCGTCCCAGGCGATCTCCGTCCGATAGGCATAGACCGCGCCCTGCTCGCCGAACGATGGGCGCACCGTGATGTAAGTCCCTTCGATCCGCGCCACCGAGCGGCGCGAATAGGATCCGAGGCTGTCGGGCGCGATCCCGCCATTGGCAGGCGCCGCCACCGTGATCGTCTCCGGCAGCTTACGCAAGGACACGCCGAGCGCCTGCTCGAGCCGCACGGTGGTCGCCAGCGTGAACGGGCGGCGGCCGCCGAGCACCTTCTCCAGCGTCGACAGGCTGAGCTTCGCCTGCTCGGCCAGGGTCTGCCGCGAGATGCGGCGGCGCGCGATCTCCTCGCGGATGGTCTCCGCGACCTGCTGGCTCAGCTCGGCGGAAAGCTGCTTGTCAGGCGTCGGCATCGTGATTCCTGCCCGGTTCCCCTTGATTCCGCGCACTCTAGCAGACCGGACAATCCATCACAAAACCGCACAAACCCGCCTCGGACGGCGGCGGCCCGCGCTGGACGGCGGCCAATCATTGCCGATCATTCTGCTCGCGCCAAAACCGCCGTTCTCCATGATTGCGAGGCAGCGAAAGTCTCGCTCGGAGTGACGAAAATGATGATTTACGATGCATGTGAGAGCGGCCCGCAGATCCGGATGTCGCGCCGGATGCGCATTGCGCTATTCTTCCTGGTGGAAGGCGTCGCCGCGCTGGCGATCGGCTTCGCGGCGCTGTTTGTGAGCTTTGATCCGGTGTGGTCGGCCGAGTTGCCGCAACAGGCGGTGCTGCGGCCATCAGATGCGCGCTCCGGCTCGCTGCTGTTCAAGACCGACAACGGCTATGCCGACGCAACCAGGCTCGGCATCGATGTCGATCTCACCGTGTCCGGTCCGACCGTCCGTGCCCGCGTCACGCAAATCTTCCGCAATCCGACCAAGGACTGGGTGGAAGCGACCTATGTCTATCCGCTGCCGGCAGGCGGCGCGGTCGACACGCTGAAGATGGTGGTCGGCGACCGCATCGTGGTCGGCGACATCAAGGAGCGGCAGCAGGCCCGCGCCATCTACGAGCAGGCCAAGCAGAACGGCCAGAAGGCAGCGCTCACGGAGCAGGAACGGCCGAACATCTTCACCAACTCGGTCGCCAATATCGGTCCCGGCGAAACCGTGCTGGTGCAGATCGAATATCAGGAGCCGGTGCAGCAGAACGGCAACGAATTCTCGCTGCGGGTGCCGATGGTGGTCGGCCCGCGCTACAATCCGCGTCCGGTGGTGCAGAGCGTCGACCTCCGCGCCGATGGCAGCGGCTGGGGCGCCACCACGACCGATCCGGTGCCGGACCGCGATCGCATCACCTCCGAAGTGCTCGATCCCGCGACGAATGCTCCGGTCAACCCAACCAACATCACCGTTCACCTCAACGCAGGCTTCGCGCTCGGCGAGGTGAAGAGCCATTTCCACCAGGTCAGGATCGAGAGCCCCGACAGCACCACGCGCGTCGTCAAGCTCGCCGAAGGCCCGGTGCCGGCCGACCGCGATTTCGAGCTGAGCTGGAAGCCGACCGCCGGGAAGGCGCCGTCGGTCGGGCTGTTCCGCGAGCATGTCGGCAATTCTGACTATCTGCTGGCCTTCGTCACCCCGCCATCGGTCGAGCAGGCGCAACAGAAGCCCCTGCCGCGCGAAGTGATCTTCGTGATCGACAATTCCGGCTCGATGGGCGGCACCTCGATCATCCAGGCCAAGGCGAGCCTCATCTACGCGCTCGGCCGCTTGCAGCCGGCCGACCGCTTTAACGTGATCCGCTTCGACGACACCATGGACACGCTGTTCCCGGCGCCGGTTGCGGCCAACAGCGCCAATATCGGCAACGCGACGTCGTTCGTCAGCGCGTTGCAGGCGCGCGGCGGCACCGAGATGGTGCCGGCAATGCGCGCGGCGCTCTCCGACACCAATCATGATGACGCCGACCATGTCCGCCAGGTCGTGTTCCTGACCGACGGCGCCATCGGCAACGAGCAGCAATTGTTCGAAACCATCAGCGCGCTGCGCGGCCGCTCACGCGTCTTCATGGTCGGAATCGGCTCAGCGCCGAACACCTACCTGATGACGCGCGCCGCCGAGCTCGGCCGCGGCACCTTCACCCATATCGGCTCGGTCGAGCAGGTCGACGAGCGGATGCGCGACCTGTTCGCCAAGCTGGAGAATCCCGCGGTGACGAACCTCGCCGCAAAGTTCTCCGATGCAACGGCCGACTTGACGCCGTCCGCACTCCCCGACGTCTATCGCGACGAGCCGCTGGTGCTGGCCGCGAAGCTCGACAAGCTTGCCGGCTCGGTCGAGATCAAGGGCCGCATCGGCGACCGTCCGTGGAGCGTGACACTCCCGCTCGCGAACGCGGCCGAAGGCAAGGGCCTCTCCAAGCTGTGGGCACGCCGCAAGATCGCGGATGCCGAGGTTGCGCGCACCACGCGGCAGATGAGCTCCGAGGACGCCGACAAGACCATCCTTGCGCTCGCGCTGGAGCATCAGCTCGTGACGCGGCTGACCAGCCTCGTTGCGGTCGACAAGACGCCGAGCCGTCCCGAAGGCGAGCCGCTGAAGCTTGCTGAACTGCCGCTCAACCTGCCCGCAGGCTGGGATTTCGCAAAGGTATTCGGCGAGCGTCCGCGCCTGCCGGCCGCACCGACCGGACGCCGCGCTGAAGCCGGCGACGGCAAGGTGCAGCTCGCCGCGCTGAAGCGGTCACCGGTCGCCACGCAAGGACCCGGCACGATCCAGCTGCCGAAGACCGCGACCGATGCCGAACTGAAGATGATTGCGGGTGTGATCCTGCTCACGGTCAGCCTTCTGCTTCTGGTGTTCAACCGGCGTCAGACGTCGTCCCACTGACGTCGGATGAAAGGAGGAGGCCCCCCCGACCTCCTCTTTCAAGAGCGCGCGCGGCCTTCTCACCCGTCCCCAAAGGGCCGCGCGCGCCACTTCTCTCGCTAAGCGTCATTGCGAGGAGCGAAGCGACGACGCAATCCATGGCTCCCCATATGCCGCATGATGGATTGCTTCGCTTCGCTCGCAATGACGGGAGCAAGATAGCAATGCGCCGCTTCATCCTCCCGCTCGCCTTCGCCCTCATCGGCCTGATCCTGTTCGGCCAGGGCGCCTATATCCACGCCAAGGCGCTGCTCGCGCAGCTGCTGCTGGAGCGCGCCTTCGCACAGAGCATCGCGACCGGACATCCGGTGAAGCCGTGGCGCTGGGCCGATACCTGGCCGGTCGCCCGGATCGAGGTGAAGCGCCTGCACGCGTCCGCAATTGCGCTTGCCGGCAGCAGCGGCCAGGCGCTGGCGTTCGGCCCCGGCCATGTCGAACAGACCGTCGATGCCGGCGAGCCGGGCGTTGCGGTCTATTCCGCGCATCGCGACACCCATTTCCGCTTTCTGAAGGATGTCACAATCGGTGACGAGATCGACGTCACGAGAAGCGACGGCAAGATTTTTCGCTACCGGGCTGATCGCAGCGCGGTCGTCCGCTTCGACCAGTCCGGCATCGATCCGCTCACCAACCGGTATGAGCTGGTGCTGTCGACCTGCTGGCCATTCGACGCGCTGACATCGGGGCCCGAGCGCTATCTGCTGCACGCGACCATGATCGACCCGGATTCGAACCCGTTCGAGACGGATTCGAGCCGACCCGAATCAGGTTCCTGATCGGCATCGATTTTGCGCCTGCCGGGATATTGCAAGCGATGCCCTGACTTGCAGCAGCGTGAGTTGCTACCCCCTTCCATCAGCCATAAAAACAATGAAAAATCGCGTTCTGCGGTGATCCGCCGTGGGCCAGAGGAAACGAACAGAACAAGGATAAGGCAGGCTCCATGGAAGCTTTCGCAGGCACCACGTCACATCCGTCCCGCAAATGGGCGCCGCCCGCCGACGCGAGCGATATCGTCAAGAGCATCCATGCGATGCTGCACCCGCGCAACATCGTGCTGGTCGGCGCCACCGACAAGCCCGGCAACTACGCCGAACGGATCTGGAACAATCTGATCAAATACGAGTATGCCGGCGGGCTGTTTCCGATCAACACCAAGCGCGAAACCATCTGGGGCGTCACCTGCTACAAGGATTTCGCCAGCCTTCCTGAAAAGCCCGACCATGTGCTGGTGCTGGTACCGGCCCGCTTTGCCGTGCAGGTGATCCGCGACGCGGCCGCTGCCGGCGCGCGCTCGGCGACCATCGTCACCTCCGGCTTCAGCGAGTTGCAGGACGAGGAGAGCCAGCGGCTCGCGGTCGAGCTGAAGCAGGCGATCAAGGAGACCGGACTTGCGGTCACCGGGCCGAATTGCCTGGGCAATCTCAGCGCCGGCGAGAACCTGTTCACCAATATCGACGACCGCATCGTCACCATGGAGCCGGGCGCGGTCGCGATCGCCGGCCAATCCGGGGCGATCGTGATGGCGATCCGCCAGGCGCTCGAGGATCGCGGCGTCGGCGTCGGCTACATGGTCACGACCGGTAACGAATCCGGCCTCGAGACCCCGGACCTGATGAGCTATTTCGCCGCCGATCCGAGCATCCGCGTCATCGTGGTCTATCTCGAAGGCGTCAGGAACACAAAGGTGTTCCGCGAAGCCTGCAAGGCCGCGCGCGCCGCCGGCAAGCCGGTGATCGCGCTCAAGCTTGGCGCCTCCGAAGGCGGCCGCGCCGCCGCGATGGCGCATACCGGCGCGCTCGCCGGCTCGATCGAGACATTCGATGCGATCTCGACCCGCGAAGGCGTGATCCGCGTGCGCGGGCTGGATGAATTGATCGAGACCACCGAGTGTTTCGTCCACGCCGATCCGCCGAAGGGCAACCGCCTCGCGGCGGTGTCGCTGTCCGGCGGCAAGCGCGGGCTGCTGATCGACGCGTTCCATTCCGCCGGCCTGAATTTCGCAGCGCTGAGCCCGAACGCGACGGAGCAGCTGGCGAAGATGCTCGGGCCCGGCAGCATCGTCGGCAATCCACTCGATGCCGGCTTTGCGGCGGTGGTCGATCCCTCCGTCTACATGAAGTCGATCAAGATCATGATCGACGATCCCGACACCGACATCGTCATCATCGATGCCGAGCTGCCGAAGGCGCCGCATGAGCTGCGCGAGCGCAATCTGCGTATCGTCAACGAGATGGCGGGCCAGGCCAACAAGCCGGTGATCTATATCAGCGCGATGTCGATCGGCTTCACCGAATTCACCAAGGGACTACGCAAGTCGCTACCCGATATCGCGGTCATGCAGGGACTCGACCGCGCGGTCGGCGCGATCAAGTCGCTGATCGAATATGCCGGTCTGCGCAAGGAGGTGCCCGACATCGTGTCAAGCTCGAAGGCATCCGCGCGCGCGGTGCTGGAGAAGACGCTGAAGGCGGCCAACGGCGCCGCCGCGCTCGACGAGGTTGCCTCGAAGCAGCTGCTCAAGGCCTATGGCATCCCGATCTCCAAGGAAGACGTCGCGCAGACTGCGGCGGAGGCGGTGAAGATCGCCAAGGCGATCGGCTTCCCGGTGGTCGCGAAAGTTGTCAGCCCCGACATCCTGCACAAGTCGGACATCGGCGGCGTGGTGCTAAACCTTGCCAATGCCGCCGAGGTGAAGAAGGCGTTCAACGACATCACCGCGCGGGTGAAGAAGCTGAAGGGCAAGCCGAAGCTCGAGGGCATCCTGATTGCGCAGCAGGTCAAGGCCGACCTCGAGCTCGTGGTCGGCGCCTCGCTCGATGCCGAGATGGGCCCCGTGGTGCTGTTCGGCACCGGCGGCGTCGATATCGAGCTGCTGAAGGACGTCGCCCTTGCCGGCGCGCCGCTCGATGCCGCCGAGGCGAAAGAGCTGATCGCCAAGACCAAGGCCGGGGTCAAGATGAAGGGCTATCGCGGCAAGCCCGCGCTGCACGAGCCGTCGGCGGTGAAGGCGCTGGTCGGGCTCTCCAACCTGATGGCCGACGCCAACGGCCGCATCGCCTCAATCGACGTCAATCCGTTCCTGATCAACAGCAAGCTCGGCGTCGCCGTCGACGGCCTGATCGTGCTGAACAACGCCGCCGCGAACAAGGCGGCGGGGCATTAACGCTCTCATCTCCCTCTCCCCGTTCTTACGGGGAGAGGGTTGGGGTGAGGGGCTGTCTCCGCATACACAATGGCAAGCAGATTCGCGGAGACTCCCCCTCACCCGGATCGCATCTCTCGATGCGATCCGACCTCTCCCCGCAAGCGGCTATCGCATTCACACATCTGGGTTGCGATTAGCGGTAAAGCGGGATTCTCTATCGGTAGGCAAGCCGGTGGAGGTTTTGATGGCCGGGGTGGCATATGGACGGGGACGATTTGGCGATCGTCGCCTGGAAAAAGGGGGGCGCGGCTGCATGCGGCGCTGGTGGCCCGGCCTGGCTCGTGCATCCGCCGCCTCGGTGAGGACCGTGCGGGCGAGATGCAGTTTCGCCGGCTTCTTCACAATCCGTCGGTGACGGCCGCAGAGATGTCACGGCATGCCGGAGACCTCACCGGGCAGCGAGCGGCTGGTCGGCATGTTGTTGTCGCACAGGACACGTCGGAATTGATCTTGGGCGGCCGGCGGTCGCGACAATGCTACGGACCGGTCGCCAAAGGCAATGCCGCGGGTTTGTTGCTGCATGTGGCACTGGCGGTAGAGGCCGAGACGCAAGGGTTGCTCGGTCTGGTCTCGATGCAGGTCTGGAACCGTAACCGAGAGGAGTTGGCACCACGGCGCAAGCGGGCGACGGCGGCTAAGGAATCGCAACGATGGATCGAGAGCAGCGAACGGGCGGGTGAGGTACTGGCTGCGGCGGCCAGCGTCACGATGGTATCGGACCGCGAAAGCGACTTTTACGAACTGTTCGTGAAGCGTCCGCAAAACGTCGAATTGGTTGTGAGGGCCTGCCAGAATCGGCGGATCGAGGGGTCCGAAGAAGACCCGGATTTGCTGTTCACCTTCATCGACGCCCAGGCCGAACAAGGGCGCGTTGCCATGACGGTCCCCGCCGCACCAGGACGGCGCGCGCGCGATACCGAGTTCGCAGTGCGCTTCGCGCCGGTGGCCGTATGCCGGCCGCTCCATGGAGCCGATCCGACGTTGCCCGAGACGGTTCACCTGACGCTGGTCGATGTCCGCGAGGTATCGGAGCCGAAAGACGGTAGCGCACCTGTGCATTGGCGGCTTTTGACTACCCACGCTGTCGCTACATTGAACGACGCGCGTCAAGTGGTCGGCTTCTACCGGACGCGTTGGGTGATCGAGGAGTTCTTCCGTACGCTCAAGACGGCAGGCTTCGATATAGAGGAAGCCGATATCGGCGACCCGCAGGCCATGATCAACTTCGTCGCTGCTGCAGCCGTTGCGGCCATCACCATCAAGCAACTCGTCCAGGCCCGCGACGGCAACACGGATCAGCTCCTGAGCGATGCCTTCGAGCCGGACGACCAACCCATCCTCGAAGCCGTCTCCGCCCGGCTCGAAGGCAAGACCGAGCGGCAACGCAATCCGCACCCGAAGGGATCCCTGGCCTTTGTCGCTTGGGTCATCGCACGCCTCGGCGGCTGGACCGGCTACTACGGCAAGCCGGGTCCCAAAGTCATCCGCATCGGCCTTGCCAAGTTCCACGCCATCAAATACGGCGCCAATCTAAGGCTTCAGAATGTGTGAATCTGATAGCCGCAAGCGGGGCGAGGTAACTTCAGAAGCTCGCACCCCACTGGCGCGCGGTCTGCATCACCCAGTCGCGATAGAGCGTGAGCGGCGTCACCCCGGTGATGCCGCCGCAGCCGGCGGTGCCGCTCGGGCCGGTGGACCAGCTCACCACACCGACGATGACAGGCCCGCCTGGTTTGTCCTCGAACACGGGCGCACCGGAATCGCCGGTGCAGGCGCCGAGCCCGTCGCGCACGCCCTGCCCGACCGGATCGACCAGACGAATCTGCAGGGTGCCGGGCTTGCCGCTCGCGATCAGGCCGGCGACGCGAATGCTGCCGCCGCTCTTGCCGTCGCCGCGCGCGGTGACACCGACGCCCGCGACCGTGAAACGGCCGCCGACCTGGATCGGAATGTTGGGCATGCCGAGCACGGCTGGCGCCTTGCCTGCGGCTGGGTCCGCAAGCTGCAGCAGCGCGATATCGGCGGTCGCGACATGATTGGTCATCGCCTGCATCCGAAAGCCGGGATGGATCGCGACCGTTTTGACGTTCTGCAGCTTCGGCTGCCGGTCCGGCCCATAATCGACGATCTTGTAGTCGGCACCGGGCTGCACGCAATGCGCCGCGGTCAGCACCACCTTCGGCGCGATCAGCGCGCCGGTGCAGAAATTGCCACGCGAGCCGACGATGGTGACGACGGCGCGCGCGACGCCATCGGTCGACGACGCGCCACCACCGACGATCGCGAAGGCCGGCGTTGCCGTCAACAGGGTCAGAAAGGCTGTCGCTCGAATCACGCTCGTCATGGAATCCTGTCGATCTGCATCTGGATTGAGCACATCCGAGGCGCGGCATTGCGTCGCTCACACTCGGCCGAAGAACACGTAATCTTGTACAGAGCACCCGCACCCACACGCGTCAATTATCTAAATATCTAGGCGTCGATGACTACCGCGTTGAAGTCACCACGAGATTCCTGCAGCCCCACGGTACACACGCGCTGCGTGTCGCCACCTTGCCGCGCTCTCCATCACTTCGTATCCTGCGTCGTGCTGCCGGCACGACGCTCGAATGTGAACTGTATCTCTTGATCCCGCGCGTATCAGAGCCGTAATTTCGACCTGATAATATAATACAACCTCTGGCAGCATACCGCATACTTACCTTCATGACTTTCTGGATGCCGGTGCCGTCGACCTGCAGACGGCTTTTCATCCGCCATTTCGTTGAGTTTCGGGCGCGACGTGGTCCGCTGCGGCCGAGCCGGGTTCAGCGGCTACATTTCCCGGAATGCCAGCTTCGACGAGCTGTGCCGCGCACTGTCGGACGTGGCATCGGGGCGGCTTGCCTGCAGCGCCGAGATTTCCGGCGGACTGCTGCGCGCGTTGTTTTGCATGGAACGTCAGGCGGATACGATCGATACCGACCAGGGCCTGACGCGCCGCGAAGGCGAGGTCCTCAAGCTCATCGGGCAGGGCATGTCGAACAAGGAGATCGCACGCGATCTCAATCTCAGTCTTGCCACCGTCAAGCATCACGTCCATCACGTGCTGCAAAAGCTCGGCCTGCCGCGCCGGGCGCAGGCGATGCGGCGGGTTCGCGAAGCGCCATGGATCGCATCATCTGCGCCGGCTCTCGATCGTCGCCGCGAGCTCGACTGACACCAGCGACCTGAATTCCGTATTCGACTGACCGCAGCGCGTGCACGCATTGGTGCGCAGATGCGGCGCGGCTTTGCACGCATGCGCGCCGCATCACGCCGTGAGACCGATCCCGACTAAACCCTTTGATCGATCTTTCGAGGCGCGGGATCGATCTCACGGATCGGTTGATCCGTATCATCGGCTCGATCCTTTCTGATCCACCGCGGCGAATAGGCCTTTCGCGGCACACCTGCCACAACAGCACCAACGCAGCGACATGCCGCTCTTTTCGTTCGCTGCGCGGTTGCAGATTGCCGTGGAAGACGGATCGGCTGCACGAATTCGCAGCAGATCGGCCAGGATCGATTTCATGAATCCAGTTGCCGACATCGCTGGTCTAGCTGCCTTGTGGCAGAGAACGTCGGGTGGCGACCCCGCGGTGAAGATCGCGATCATCGACGGTCCCGTCGCTCTCAATCATCCCTCGCTCAGGCAGGCCCGTGTCGCCATGGGCGGCGAATTCGTCGCGCCGTCTTCATCGATCATCCAGTCCGAGCACGGCACGCATGTCACGAGCGTGCTGATGGGGACACCCGGCAGCCCGGTGCTCGGCGTCGCGCCGAACTGCAGCGCAACCGTGTTCTCGATCTATCGCGAGAATGCCGCCGGGCAGATCGAGCCGTCCTCGCAAAGCACATTGGCGCTCGCGATCAACCAGGCGTTAGCGATGGGCGCCGACATCATCAACATCAGCAGCGGTCAGCAATCCGCGACGGGACAGGCCGATCGCATTCTGGTCGACGCGGTGCGCGCCTGCGAACGCGCCGGCAAGCTGATCGTCGCCGCCGCCGGCAATGATGGCTGCCGCTGCGTCCAGGTGCCGGGCAGCCTCGCTTCGGTGCTTGCGGTCGGCGCATGCGATCTGGCCGGCAACCCGCTGCCGTTCAGCAATTTCGGCGACGCCTATCTCGAAAACGGCATCCTGGCACCGGGCGAGAACATCGCCGGCGCCTCGCCGGTCCGCAACGTCAGCCTCCGTTCCGGAACGAGCTACGCGGCGCCGATCGTCACCGGTGTCGTCGCGCTGCTGCTCTCATGCCTGCGCCAGAACGGACGCAAGGCCGATCCGCAAGCCGTCCATGCTGCGCTGCTCGAAAGCGCGGTGCCCTGCCGCAACGACGGCAGCGCCTCGCGCTGTCTCGCCGGACGGCTCGATATTCCCGCGGCTGTCGCCGCCCTGCTTGGCGAGCAGGCGGACGCCGTCATGCCGTCGGGTGCCACGGCCGCGCCTCCCCGCTTCTGGGGAGTGTCCGCGCGCCCTTTCGTCCAACCGTCATCCGCCGCTCAGCCAACTGCAACCAGAGAGGGTTCCATGGGAGATCTATCAGCAATGTCTGCACCATCGGCTCCACGCATATTCGGGCCGGACGGCTCGGTCCTGCGAAGCAACGCCGGGATCATGCCAAGCGAGGCGCAGCCTGCCGCGCCGGCGGCACCTGCGGCCATGGCCGTCCCCGTTGATCACGGCGTCGTCGCCGCGCCGATCGCCGCACCCGCGCCTTATCCGTATCACGCCCCCATGCGGGCGGCGACATGGTCTGGATGCCGGCACCGGCACCCCAGATGGTGATGCCGCCGATGATGATGCCGCAGATGGCGATGCCAACGGCCGGCATGATGCCGCAGCAAACCTGGCTGCAACCGCAGCAGCTGCACGCGCTGATGCCGAGCAATGCGCTTCCCGTCGCAATGCCCCAGGCGCTGCCGATGTACGAAGCCCCCGCGGTTCGAACCAGCGAGAAGAGCTGCGGCTGTGGCGGCGGCATGCGTCCGCGGGGCGCTACGGCAGAGTCCACCGGACAGCTCGCCTTCCCGATCGGCCGGCTGTTCTACGATTTCGGCAAGGAAGCGCGCCTCGACTACTTCGTGCAGGCGATCGCCAACTGGCGCGACAGCCTGATCGGCCGCGGCGATCCGGCCTTCGGGCCCGAGCGCGACCACTCCGGCGATACCTCGGCGCCATACAATCCGGCGATCATGGCGCGCTATCTGCTGAATCAGGCCGAAGGCGAGACCGCGACGCCGGCCGGGGCCGGCAACAACTTCCCGGACGCCGACGCCATCACCTGGACGATGACGATCGATTCGATCCCGATCTATGCGATCAAGCCGCTCGACGTGTTCGGTCTCGGGTTCTTCGCCGCGCTGATCCTGGCACTGTGGCATCAGGAAGTTTCGCACGACGATCCCGCGACGACCCGCACCGTGGCGATCGCGACGATGTCGGCCCCCGCCGGCGGCGAGCCACCAGCGACGCGCCCGGCATTCCCGCCGCCCGGCGGCGTTGCGCGGGTCTCGATGGCTGGCTGGGTCGACAGCACCAACACGACCAAGCTGCTCAATGGCACCGTCGTGCCGACGCTGGTGACCGATTGGCGCGGCTTCTACCAGTGGGATCTCTACACGCTGTTCGGGCCGCTCCCCTGGCCGGACGGCGCAGAAGGCTTCCTCGAGCGGATCTACAACGAGTTCCGCAATGTCGGTCTCTCCCCGCAGGACCGCGCGCTGAACTATTCCGCGATGAATGCCTACAACACGCGGAAGATCTTCATTGACGCTGCCAAGAAGGGCCTGCGGCTCGACACCGTCGAAGTCGACCAGAGCGTCATCTGCCGGCCGGACTCGGAATGCCACGACGTGACCTACCGCTTCTTCAACCCGACGCAGGTCCTGACCCAAGCGCGCGAAGTCTATCAGTACACGATCGACGTGAGCGACGTGGTGCCGGTGGCGGTCGGGCCGCTGCGGCAGTGGCAGGTCTATTGACGCGATTGCTCCTCTGCGTCCGGAGGAGATCAGAACGTGGCGCGAATTAGCGTCACGTGGTCCAGGGGATCGACGCGATGAGCGATCCCTTGGGCGACGTCCAGCGACGGCTGCCCCGGTCGGTGCCCACCTCCCGTAGTTGCCGTCAATTCAAACCGAAAGAAGGAGCTGAACATGTACGCAAGGAACGACTTTGAGACCTTCGGCAGCGTGCGTAGCCCGATCCAGTGTGAGGGCATCGAGCGCGGTCCGAAGCGGATTGCCGAAGTGGCGACCAACGGGTCGGTCAACCCGCAGGGTTGGCAGGACATCCTCGGTACGGCCGTGCAGGCGCTGCCGGGCGTCCTCGGTGCTTTCGGCATCTGATCGCCAAACTCGGGGCCCGGCGCTGTCGGGCCCCACCCCTGCCCTCGAGGAGGCCGACATGATGCAGAAATCCACCGCCAGGAGCCCACAGCAACAGCAGCAGAACGGTCGCCGGATGGAGCCGTCCGGAAAGATCGTCGTGTCGTCAGTCGTGAGCCACGCCTCGCTGCTCGCCGCGATCAGCGACCGCAACCCGATCATCGCCAAACGCACCACATCCGACGAAGACAAATCCTGACGTCGTCGTCATCACCGAACCTATGGAGCCGATGCCATGGCAAAACCGCCCCGCAAATCCGGATCCGACAGCGCCGCCTCTCCGCCGCCCGCGGAAGCATCCGCAGCGTCAAGCCTCGCCGACGCGCGGCGCCCGTTGGAGGCGGCCGTTGTTGCCCGTCCGAAGATCGCCACCACGCCCGCCCCGCCGACAACGTCGGCCTACATGGCGCCGCCGCAGGGCCCCGGTGCTCCGCAGCAGATGCGCCATGACGGCTCGCCGCGTTCGGAGGCGCGGCTCAACACCGCGATGAAGATCCTGCTCGATCCAACGGCCCGCGCGCTGCCGAGCAAGGTCTATTCCGGACAGGCACGAAACTGGACCCGCAGACCGTAATCAGGTCCACGCATTGAACGGCGCTTCGATCCGTTACCCGGACATGCAACGGCCCGCCCGGTCCGGCGGCGCGGCCGTTGCCGCTCGTCGGAGAGAGACATGAACCAGAACGGCAATCCTCCTCGCATCAATCTGCGCCGCGCCGCATGCACGTTTGTGGGCCTTGGGACGCTCCTGTTTCTAGCGGCCGGCACCATGCGATGGGCCGGCGCCTGGATGTTCCTGCTCGAGATCACGATCGGCGGACTGATCACGGAGGCATGGCTCGCAAGACATGATCCGGGGCTACTGGCGGAGCGCCGCACCGCGCGCGGCCAGGCCGGGTGGGATCGCGTCATCACGACGATCATGCCGCTGTTGTGGCTGACATGGCTGCCGCTGATGGCGCTCGACGCGGTGCGCTACCGGACATCGTTCGTCCCGTTCTGGCTGCAATGCGCCGGCGCGGTGATGATCGCCGCATCGTTCTACATCGTCTATCGGACCTACCGCGAAAACAGCTACGCCGCCCCCGTCGTGAAGATCCAGCGCGAGCGCGGGCATGCTGCGGTGACCACGGGGCCGTACGCCTATGTGCGCCACCCGATCTATGCCAGCGGCCTGTTGACCTATGTCGGCACGCCGCTGCTGCTCGGATCCTGGTGGGGCCTTGGCATCGTGCCGGTCATGGCGGCGCTGCTCGGCCTGAGATCCATGATGGAGGAGCGGATGCTCACTGCCGAGCTCGACGGCTATGCCGAATATCTCGGGCGCGTGCGTTACCGCCTGGTTCCGATGGTCTGGTGAGCCCGTTCCGCGTGGCGGAGTTTGCCGCGAACTGGCGGCTTGCCTGATTGGCGGCAATTCCAATAAAGAAGGCTGAACGCGCGTTTCCCTGTCTTCGGCCAAAACGGCCGGACGACCCGAGGCGAAGCCGCCGCTTTGCAACGGGCAGGACATTGATGATCGAGGCAGTGATCTGGGATTTCGGCGGTGTCTTGACCACCTCGCCGTTCGAGGCCTTCGCGCGCTACGAGACTGAGCGCGGCCTGCCGATCGACATCATCCGCCGCACCAACGCCGCCAACCATCTGGAAAACGCGTGGGCCAAGTTCGAACGCGCCGAGATCGGTATCGATGCATTCGACGAGCTGTTCGCCGCGGAATCGAAGGCGCTCGGCGCCGAGGTGCGCGGCAAGGACGTGCTGCCGCTGCTCTCCGGCGACCTGCGCCCGGAAATGGTCGAGGCGCTGAAGCGCATCAAGGCGGAATTCAAGACCGGCTGCATCACCAACAATCTGCCGTCGAACGCAATCGGCAGCCACAGCGGACGCACGCTCTACGTTGCCGAGGTGATGTCGCTGTTCGACCACGTCATCGAGTCCGCGAAGATCGGCCTGCGCAAGCCGAACCCCCGCATCTACCAGATGATGGTGGAGACGCTGCTGGTGAACCCGAAGCACTGCGTCTATCTCGACGATCTCGGCGTCAACCTGAAGCCGGCGCGCGAGATGGGCATGACCACGATCAAGGTCGCGAACGCCGCGCAGGCGATCTCCGAGCTCGAAGCTGCGACCGGCCTCACGCTGAGGTGAAGCGGCCCTGCCGCATATTCACTCCGCATTCAGGCGGCAGTCGCTAGTTCTCAGCCTCCCCTTGGGTCACGGCGCGACCGTGAAATCGCATCGTGATCCCATTCCTGGTCTGAGCATGACGTTTCCGGAAAGCCGACGTTCACTTCTCCGGATCATGCCCGCGGAGGCACACCCCATGAAACGTCTCGTCGTCGCCATGGTCTCGGCTGGTTCGCTGCTGGTCGCGGTCGCAGCGTTCGCGCAATCAACCTCACCCCCCGCACCGGCAGCAGCGCCGGCGGCGGCTCCCGCGCAAGAGAGCACGTCGGCGGCGGTGCCCGTGCCTGGCGCGAAGCGCGCGGCCTGCCAGAGCGCGGCGAAGGCGCTGAAGGGTCAAGACCGGCACGACCAGATGCAGCTCTGCATGGCGCAGGCGCATCTCGACTGCCTGAAGCAGGCGATCGACCAGAAGATCGTCGGCCCGCAGCGCAAGGATTTCGTGAAGAGCTGCGCGGGCTAAAAGCTGCCGCCTCCTCCGTATTGCGCTCGGCGGAATACCCCGGAACCATGCGCTAAGCCCATGCCTTTGCGGGCCAAACGAGCCTTGTGCTTTGCCCGCAACGGGAGCAGAACAGGTCCGAGTTCAAGGCAAATTCGGAGCTGATCCTCGTGGCTGACACCAGGCCAACCGCCTCGATCGAGGCCGTGGAAAGCGGCCTCGCCGCGCAAGGCTATATTGCGAGCCGGCAGATCGCGACTGCGGTCTACCTGTCGCAGCAGATCGAGAAACCGATCCTGGTCGAGGGCCCTGCCGGCGTCGGCAAGACCGAGCTTGCGAAGGCGATCGCCGCCTGGCGCGGCCTGAAGATGATCCGTCTGCAGTGCTATGAGGGCCTCGACGAGGCCAAGGCGCTGTATGAGTGGAAATATGCCAAGCAGCTGCTCTACACCCAGATCCTGAAGGACAAGCTCGGCGAGGTGCTCGGCGGCGCGCAGACGCTGGCTGCCGCGCTCGACCAGCTCCACACCTTCGGCGACGTGTTCTTCTCCAAGGAATTCGTCGAGCCGCGACCGCTGTTGCAGGCGCTGGAGCAGCCCGCCGGCTGCGTGCTCCTGATCGACGAGATCGACAAGTCGGACGCCGAATTCGAATCGCTGCTGCTGGAGATCCTCTCGGACTTCCAGGTCACGATCCCCGAGCTCGGCACCGTCTCCGCGGTGGCGCCGCCGACCGTGATCCTGACCTCGAACAGCGAGCGCGATCTCGGCGATGCCTTGAAGCGGCGCTGCCTGCATCTGCATATCGGCTTTCCCGAGCAGAAGCTGGAAGAGCGCATCGTCGAGAGCCGGGTGCCCGGCATCTCGCAGACGCTGCGCAAGCAGATGGTCGGCTTCATCCACGAGATCCGCTCGCTGGACCTGAAGAAGCTGCCCTCGGTCAGCGAGGCAATCGACTGGGCGCGCGTGCTGGTGCTGCTGCAAGCCAGCGAGCTCGACACCGAGATCGTCAAGGACACGCTCAACGTGCTCCTGAAATACGAGGCCGACATCGAGGCCGCGACGCCGCAGATTTCGTCCTTCATCGCCAAGGCGTCGCGCCAAGGCGTGTTCAGCTAGACCAAGATGCGCGAGAACCTGCATCGCTTCTTTCGTGCGGCGCGGGGAGCCGGGGTCCGGGTCTCGCCCGCGGAAAGCATCGATGCGATGCGGGCGGTCGCCCAGGTCGGCTTTGCCGACCGCGACATCCTGCGCGACACCTTTCTGCTGACGCTTGCCAAGACCCAGGACGAGAAGCGCTCGCTCGGCGAATGCTTTGATCTGTTCTTCAGCCAGCCCGAGCCGCAGCAGGAGACCGCCGAGCAGAACAAGACCGACGACAGCAGCGAATCCGGCGCCAACCCGCCGGCCGACGAGCATGGCGATGCGGCGGGCGACGCCGCCAGCGAGAATGTCGGACCGCTGGCGCAGATGCTGCTATCGCAGGATCGCGCCGCGATATCGACGGCGATCGCCAATGCCTCCGGCGCCGCCTCGCTGCCCGACATCCGCTACTTCACCCAGCGCGGCATCTTCCAGACCCGCATCCTCGATGCGATGGGCATCCAGCGCCTGCGCGACGATATCGACGAGCAGACCACGCGCAATCCGGCGCTCGCCGAGCGGCTGCAGGAGGCGCTCAACGGCCTGCGTGGCACGGTTCGCGACACGGTCTCGCAAGCTCTGCTGCTCTACGGGCGCGAAGAGACCGAAAATTTGCGCAACGAGATCCTGCGCAACGCCCCGCTGGCACGGATCGAGCCGCGCCAGGTCGAGCAGATGCGCGCACTGATCCGCCAGATCGCGCGCCGGCTGCGCGAGCGCTATTCCAAGCCGCGCAAGCGTCAGCGCCGCGGCCATCTCGACGTCCGCCGCACGCTGCGCCGGAACGCGGCCTGGGGCGGCGTGCCGTTCCTCACCGCGTGGAAGCGCAAGCATCGCGACCGGCCGAAGATCGTCGCCTTGTGCGACGTCTCCGGCTCCGTCGCCCGCGTCTCGGACTTCTTCCTGCTCCTGATCCACAGCCTGCACGAGGTCGTCGACGACGTCCGCTCCTTCGCCTTCTCGGGCCATTTGATCGAGGTCAGCGACATCCTGGAATCGAAATCGCCGGAAGAGGCGATGAAGGAGATCATGTCCAGGGTCGGTTTCGGCTCGTCCGACTACGGCAATTCCTTGGCCGATTTCGAGGACAATTGGATGAGCGCGATCACGCCGCAGACCACGGTGATCGTGCTCGGCGACGCCCGCAGCAACAATCTCGATCCGCGCGCCGACATCTTGCGCCGCATCGGCGAGCGTTCAAAGCGGTTGGTATGGCTCAACCCCGAAGGCCGCATGGTCTGGGGTTTTGGCGATTCCGAGATGCCGCGCTACGCAACCTTCTGCACCGTGGTGCGACAGTGCGCGACCGCGCAGCAGCTCGAGCGCGCCGTCTCCGACATCGTGGCGACCTATCAGTAGACCGCCAGCGCTTCAGAGCGTTTTCGAGCGAAGTGGACACCGGTTCGCGTGAGGAAAACGCGTCAAACAAAAATCTAGAGCTTCGGTTCTGATTCAATCAGAACCGAAGCTTTAGAGGCGAAGCGAGTCGCTGTGAAATTGCCATCCGACGAACGCAACCAGCGTCAGCGCGATCGAGGCAAAGATGCTGACGAGCTTGATCGTCGTGATCGCCTTCAGGATCGAGACGGAACGTGCCGCCGCATGCGGGTCGCCGTGCAGCAACAACCAGGCCAGCAAGCAATCCTCGATCAGGTCGCTGAGCAGATACACCGCCGGCACGACCAGGCCGAGCCACGCTGCAGTCGGATAGATCGGGTTGAGCCAGTATGATGACGCCGCGCCCATCGCGCCCGCCAGCGCCAGCATGACGATAAGATCGAGCGGGAACAGAATCGGGAAGACATATTTCATCCGGAGATCGGATTGCACCAGCTCGCCGAGCTGATCGCCGGTGTAACTCAGCGTCTTCTCCGGAAAGCGGGTCCGAAATCTGTTGGCGAATACGCGATCGGAGTAGCTGCCGACCCACCAGAACAGTCCGAACGCTATCACCACCAATCCCGCGAGAATGACCGTCACGAGAGCTTGGTGGCTCATTCCGATCCATTCCCGTCCAGGCTGAGGAAGCTGCGGAAAGCAGCAGGCAAGATGATCGCGCGCACCGGCGAAATCCTGAAGGGGAGAAAAATATCGACGCAATATCGCAATGTCTGGCGATGAGATTCCCACCTTTTCCAGAGTGTTGCAATTGAATTCTGCTGACCGCTGTGGAGTGCGCGCACGCGCGCCCGATGCCGGCCGCAGACTCCAGAAGGACGGTCGGCGGTCACACCGCGTACACAGAACCGTCTTCAATTGGAGATTGAATCGTCCCCGTGTTCTGCCGTACATTGAGGTCGCGAATTTTCACGGCGGCCGCGGGGGCAACGGATGCCGAAGGATATTGTGATTTGTTGCGACGGCACCGGCAACGAGATCGGCGCCAATATTTCCAACGTCCTGAAGCTGTTTCGCGTCGCCGACAAGGATGACCGGCAGCGGATCTACTATCATCCGGGTCTCGGCACGATCGGCCTGCAGAACAGCTGGGGCCACTTCAAGCAGGAGGTGCGCGGCCTTTTCGGGCTGGCCTTTGGCGCCGGTCTCGACGAGGACACGCTTGGCGCCTACCGGTTTTTGTGCCGGCTCTGGGAGCCCGGCGACCGGGTCTGGATGTTCGGTTTCAGCCGCGGCGCCTATACCGTGCGCACGCTGGCGGCCTTCGTCCATGTGATGGGCCTGTTGCCGGTCGACCAGCTCGACCTCGCCGGCTACGCCTTCGGCACCTACAAGAAGGCCAGCTCCGATGCCCAGAAGTCCGACGGGACGTTTGACCCTGCCCCGTTGAAGGAAGTCTGGCACTTCAGCCAGATCGCCGGCGGACGCAACATCGACATCGAGTTCGTCGGAGTCTGGGACACCGTGGCCTCGATCATCGTGCCGCGGCAGGACAACTTCCTGTTCGACATCCAGACGCTGCTGTTCACCCGCACCAATTCCAGTGTCAGGCGATTTCGCCAGGCGATCTCGATCGACGAACGCAGGCGCATGTTCCGCCTCAACCGCTGGATTGAGCCGCAGAAGTTCCGTTCCGATCCGTTCAATCCGGCGACGGAGGTGGAACAGGACATTCGCCAGGTCTGGTTCGCCGGCGTGCACTCAGACGTCGGCGGCGGCTATCCCGAGGACCAGAGCGGGCCGTCAAAATTTCCGCTGATCTGGATGCTCGCGCAGGCCGGGGCCGCCGGGCTGCACATGGATCAGGCGCTGATCGACCATCTCGCCTGGGGGATGCCGCTGCCGCCGCACAAGCACGACTATGTGCCGCCGAGCGCGACGGCCCCGCTGCACAATTCGCTTACCGCCGCCTGGGAAATCCTGGAATGGATTCCGAAGAGCGACAAATGGAAGGAATGGCCGGAGCGGAAATCCTTCCTCGGCTTCTATCTGCCGCGCGGCGAGCCGCGGCCGATACCGGAAGGGGCGGCCATCCACGCCTCGGTACTGGAGCGCATGGAGAAGGATTCGGCCTACCGGCCGATCAACCTGCCGAAGACCTACAAGGTCGAGCCAATGACGCCGCCACCGGCGCCGCCCGCTCCGACGGCCTGACGGCGTCGGAGTTCCCTATCTTGAGGCGCTTTTCTTCACGGGAAGCGGCATCCACTTCGCTCGAAAGCGCTTTGCGCATCGATCGGCAAGCTTGATCTGCGTGCGGTTGAGCTCAGCCGACCGCATCGGCGCGCGCGATGGCCGGCAGCCATTGCCTCAATTGAGTTTATCGCAGGACGGTGTATTAACACGTTTCGTTCCGGAATCGTTCGATCCGGGAACCCGAATCGCCCTCTCAGGGATCATGACCGCCCAACCAGCCCTCGATCATGCATCCGCTTCGCCTCGCGACGCGCGGTCCGTGCTCAGTTCCGTATTCGGCCTGTCGGGCTTCCGCGGCGCGCAGGAAAAGATCGTCCGCCACGTCACCAATGGCGGCAATTGCCTGGTGCTGATGCCGACCGGCGGTGGCAAGTCGTTGTGCTACCAGCTGCCGTCGCTGCTGCGCGACGGCTGCGGCATCGTGGTGTCGCCCTTGATTGCGCTGATGCGTGACCAGGTCGCGGGCCTCTCCGAGGCCGGCGTCAACGCCGCGGTGCTGAACTCGACGCTGTCCTATCAGGAAGCCTCCGAGGTCGAGCGCCGGCTGCTCGCTGGCGATCTCGATTTGCTCTATGTCGCGCCGGAACGGCTTCTGACGCCGCGCTGCCTCAATCTGCTCGGCCAGGCGCAGATCGCGCTGTTTGCGATCGACGAGGCGCATTGCGTCTCGCAATGGGGCCATGACTTCCGCCCGGAATATATCGGCCTGTCCGCACTCGCCGAGCGCTTCCCGAAAGTGCCGCGCATCGCGCTGACGGCAACCGCGGACGCGTTGACGCGAAAGGAGATCGCCGAGCGGCTGTCACTCACCGACGCGCCGGAGTTCGTCGCAAGCTTCGACCGCCCCAACATCCGCTACGAGATCGTCGACAAGCAGAACGCCACCACGCAGCTGAAATCCTTCATCAAGGAGCGGCATGCCGGCGACGCCGGCGTAGTCTATTGCCTGTCGCGCGCCAAGGTCGAGGATGTCGCGGCATCGCTGAGCGAGGCCGGCATTCCCGCGCTGCCCTATCACGCCGGGCTCGACGCCAGCGTGCGGGCCCGGCATCAGGACCGCTTCCTCAATGAGGACGGCATCGTGATCGTCGCCACGATTGCGTTCGGCATGGGCATCGACAAGCCCGACGTGCGCTTCGTTGCGCATCTCGATTTGCCGAAGAGCATCGAGGCCTATTACCAGGAGACCGGACGCGCCGGCCGCGACGGCAAGCCGTCGGCCGCGTGGATGGCCTATGGCCTCTCCGACATCGTGCAGCAGCGCCGCATGATCGACGAATCGACCGGCTCCGACGCCTTCAAGCGCGTCTCGATCGGCAAGCTTGACGCGCTGGTTGCGCTCGCCGAGACCGTGCATTGCCGGCGGCAGCGCCTGCTCGGCTATTTCGGCGAGACCCGCTCGGATGAAAGCTGCGGCAATTGTGACAACTGCCTGACGCCGCCGCGTGTCCGCGACGGCAAAGTGCCGGCGCAGAAGCTATTGTCCTGCGTCTATCGCACCGGGCAGCGCTTTGGCGCCATGCACCTGATCGACGTGCTGATCGGGCGGCTGACCGAACGCGTCAAGCAGTTCAACCACGACCAATTGTCGGTGTTCGGCATCGGCCGCGAGCTCAACGAGAAGCAATGGCGCGCGGTGCTGCGCCAGTTGGTGGCGATGGGCCATCTCCGCGCCGACAGCGACGCCTTCGGCGCGCTGAAGCTGACCGACAGCGCCCGCGGCGTGCTGAAGGGCGAGACCGCGGTGATGCTGCGTGAGCAACCGGAAGGCGCGCGCAACCGCGCGGTCCGCGGCAAGTCGCGCCGCGGCGAACTCGCGCCCGCGGCCGACAGTCCCGGCGGGGCCGTCAGCCCGGCGTTGCATGCCGCCCTGCGCGCCTGGCGCTCGGAAGTCGCACGCCAGCGCGGCGTGCCGGCCTATGTGGTGCTGCACGATTCGACCATCGACGGCATCGCCGCGATGCGTCCGGACACGCTGGGCGAACTGCGCAACATCGCCGGGATCGGCGACAAGAAGCTCGAGCATTACGGCGACGAGCTGATCCGGATCGTGAAGGCCAACGACGGCTGAACTTCGCGCCTAGCCTTAAATCAGTATAAGCGTACTGCATTGACTACGGTCGCAAGCTCCGCAGGGGCCGAGCACCTCCACGCAATCCTCGGCTGCATCGTCCCAACCTGCTCCGGATACCGCAGCGATCGGCGCCCAGGCATAGGAGCCATACCCGGCGGGGCAATGCATGCGCTTGCGGGCAGCGCCGCCCTCGCCCTAATCTTTCGGTCGTCGCGTCCAACGAGGCGCGGCCGAGACTTAACGACAAGATATAGGGAAGAGACGGGCCATGGCTCAGGAGAGCACCGCGCGCAAGGCTGCGCGTCCTGCCGAAAGTGGAACGTTCGACGCCGTCGTGATCGGCGCAGGGTTCGCCGGCATGTACATGCTGCATCGGCTGCGTGGGCTCGGGTTCACCGCGCGGGTCTATGAGGCCGGCGGCGGCGTCGGCGGCACCTGGTACTGGAATCGCTATCCTGGCGCGCGCTGCGACGTCGAAAGCCTGCAATACTCCTTCTCGTTCTCCGAGGAACTCGATCAGGACTGGAGCTGGTCGGAGAAATATTCTCCGCAGCCCGAAATTCTTGCTTACGCCAACCACGTCGCCGACCGCTTCGACCTGCGCAGCCAGATCGTGTTCGACACCCGCGTCACCGCGGCGACCTTCGACGAGCAGGCAGGCAACTGGCTGATCGAAACCGACCGCGGCGACCGGGTCACCGCCAAGTTCTGCATCATGGCGGTGGGCTGCCTGTCGGCGCCGAACCGACCCGCTTTCCCCGGGATGGCAGATTTCCGCGGGCCGATCTATCACACTGGCGAATGGCCGCATGAGGGTGTCGACTTCACCGGCTTGCGCGTCGGCGTCATCGGCACCGGCTCGTCCGCGATCCAGTCGATCCCGATCATCGCGCAGCAGGCGTCGGAGCTCACCGTGTTCCAGCGCACCGCGACCTGGTCGGTCCCGGCATGGAACGAACGGCTGTCGGCGGAGTATCTGAAGGAAGCCAAGGCGCATTATCCGGAGCTGCGCGCGAAAGCGCGAGCGCGCCCGACCGGCTTCTACTTTCAGTTCAACGCCCAGCCCGCCTTGCAGGCGAGCGAGCACGAGCGCGAGCGGCTCTATGAGGAAGCCTGGCAGCGCGGCGGCCTGCCCTTCCTCGGCGCGTTCGGCGACCTCCTGTTCGAGAAGGCCGCCAACGACACCATCGCCGATTTCGCGCGCGAGAAGATCCGCGGCATCGTCAAGGATCCCGCCACCGCCGAGCTGCTGTGCCCTCGAAACGTTTTCGGCTGCAAGCGGCTCTGCGTCGATACCAACTACTTCGAGACCTACAACCTGCCGCATGTGAAACTGGTCGACGTGTCGAACACACCGATCGAGCGCTTCACCACCGACGGCATCGTGGTCGACGGCACCGAACACAAATTCGACGCGATCGTCTCCGCCACCGGCTTTGCCGCCATGACGGGCTCGTTCGACAAGATCGCGATCACCGGCCGCGGCGGGCGGACGCTGGCCGAAAAATGGCGCGCTGGCCCGCGCGCCTATCTCGGCCTCGCCTCGGAGGGATTTCCGAACCTGTTCATGATCACTGGGCCCGGCAGCCCATCGGTGCTCGCGAGCATGATCCAGGCGATCGAGCAGCATGTCGACTGGCTGGCCGATTGCCTCGGTCACATGCGCGACATCGGCGCCGGCACGATCGAGGCGGTGCGCGACGACGAGGACGCCTGGGTCGCCCATGTCAACGACGTCTCCACGGTCTCGCTGCGCTCGACCTGCAGCTCCTGGTATGTCGGCGCCAACATTCCGGGCCGTCCCCGCGTATTCATGCCCTATATCGGCGGCTTCCCGATCTATGTGCAGAAATGCAATGAGGTGATGAATTCGGGCTATGACGGCTTCGTGCTGCAGGGTGGGCGCAAAGGCAACGCGCCGCCGCAGGTCCGCTTCACCGATCGCTGGCAGGTGCCGCTCGACATCGAGGTGATCTCGCCGGCAGCGGTCGCCGCCAAGCGCGTCCCCGTGGTCTGAACCTCAGCCGTATCGCCGCCGGGATTGCGCATGATAGTGTCGTTGCCGCCCCGCGTTTCGCATCGCGGGCCGCACGGGGGACGATGGCCGACACGGCATTGCAGGGATTGGTCGAGCGGATCGGCGCGGATCACGTCGTGCGCCGGCTTGGAATCGAGGCCGCGCATGAGAGGCAGCTGTTCGGCCAGGGCACACTCGTGTTCAACGTCGAGAACTGGAAGCTGGCGCCATGGGTCGTCGAGACTGCGCTCAAGCTGGCCGGCCTCCATGGCCGCGCGCGCCGCAACGCCGACCGGGTCGAGATCCGGCGCAATCTGGTGACATCGACGCGTCTGCCGGCGGCGTTTGACGGCTTCACCATCCTTCAGCTCAGCGATCTCCACGCCGACATCAGCCAAGGTGCGATGCGGCATCTGGCGGACATCGTCCGCTATGTCGCCTGCGACATCTGCGTCCTGACCGGCGATTATCGCGGCAAGACGTCTGGCCCGTTCGAGACCAGCCTCGCGCTGATGAAAGATCTCTGCGCGCGGATCAAGCTGCCGCTCTACGGCATCCTCGGCAATCATGACAGCATCCGCATGACGCCGGCGCTGGAAGCGATGGGCATCAGAATGCTGTTCAACGAGCAGGAGCCGATCACGCGCGATGGCGCGACGATCCATCTCGCCGGCATCGACGATGCGCATTTCTATCGCACCGACGACATTGCAAAGTCTGCCGCGGCGATCCCGCGCGATGCGTTCTCGATCCTGCTCGCGCATACGCCGGAATCCTATCGCGCGGCGGCCGCCGCCGGCTTCGACCTGATGCTGAGCGGCCATACCCATGGCGGCCAGCTCTGCCTGCCCGGCGGCATCGCCATCAAGCTCGAGGCGCGGCTGCCGCGCAGGATGGGCCGGGGCGCCTGGCGGTTCGGTGAACTTGCCGGCTACACATCGGCCGGCGCCGGCACCAGCCTTGCGCCGGTGCGGCTGAACTGCCCGGCCGAGATCACGGTGCATACGCTGCGCCGGCTCGGCTGATACGCGCCCGTACGTCGCAGGCGCGCACGGCCAAAATATCGAAAACAACCCCATGCAAAGTAGCCGGCGGCTGCCCAGACTTTCGCAGGGAATGACGTGTGGCCGATATGCGATCGCCCTGCCGTAAGGATGGGGAGAGGGAGTAGCGGAGGTCTCAATTGCCCTTCTTCGCGCTCGCGCTCTGCTCGTTCACCGTGCAGGTGATCAACAGGGTGTAGCCGCGCGCATCCTTGGCGATATCGGATGTCTCCTTCTTGGTCCCGTCGCGCCATTCGGCGGTCCGGTACATCACCGCGCTGTTGTCAAGGAAGTCGCGCAGCGCGCCGGTCTTGATGGCGAAGTTGATGTTTTCCGGGATCGATCCCGTGGCCCGCGCCATCCTGACCGCGTCGAGCTTCGCGGCCACCACGCCGACCACGGCGCCGCCGAGATCGAACAGCGGCCCACCGCTGTTGCCGGGCTGTACCGCGGCGCTGATCTGCAGATGACGCGTGTCGTTGAGGATGCCGCTCAGCGACGAAACGATGCCCGTGGTCACGGTGAAATCGGATGTCAGCAGGCCATGATAGGGGTAGCCGATCGCCACGACTCCGTCGCCAACCCTAATCGAGTTCTGCCGGATGCTCGCGACATCCTTGAACGGGGACGGCGCCTGCAGCAGCGCGAGATCGTTGGTCTCGTCGTCGGACACTAACCGCAATTTGACCGCCGCCGCACCGCTCAGATTGCCCGTGATCTCGCTGCAACCATCGACGACATGATGGTTGGTGACGACGTGGCCGCTATCGCTGACGACGAAGCCGGTGCCGGTGCCTGATCTCGCCTGCTTCGCGGGCGGCGCGTTGGGTGCAGCAGCCTGCTGCGGCGGCGCAGCCGCAGGCTTTGTCGCGACCGCGAACTCGCCGGCGTTGGAGACGCCGTTCTTCTTCACAGAGACCACGCAGTTGAGCAGCGCCGGCAGCAATTGCGCGGTCTGATTGAGATTGAACTGAAACAGTTGCCCCTGCGCGAACGCCGTCATCTGGCGCGCCTTGCGGAACTGATTGATCAGCGCCGAATTCACCGGCATCTCGACATTCACGAGCTTCTCGCCGAGCGGCATGCCGTAGACATTGAACGCGGGCTGGCCGTCAAAGGTCAGCGCAAGCGGAAAGGCTTCGCCCGGCGTCAGGCGCCAGCTCTCATGGGCAAAGCCGAGCCGCCAGCTGCCGTTGTTGCCGATCGCCACCATGAAGAAGATGCCGCTCTGGTATGTGCTCCCCGCCGAGCAATGCGTGAACGCACCGCTCTTGTCGTCGGTAAAGGCGCCGCCCTTCCAATTGCCGACCGTGATCGAACCGTAGGGACCGCGGGCGCTCGATGGAGTTGCGGACGCAAACAGCCATACGGCCACAACGGCCGCCCAGATCGCAACTCTCATGACATCCACTCCCCAGCCACAACCCCTTATAGGAGGCGGAGAAATTCATCCGCAAGTGGTGCGCGGCTTGGCCTTTGCTCCAGCGGCCACGCAATACCGCCGCGGATGAGGCGATCGCCACACCCTCAGGTTACAGATGGAATGTTCCTATTATGTTCCGAAGATGTCAACCTGGACATAGCCCAGCCGACGTGCCAGGCGGACGCTATTGCGGCTCCCGAACCGAGGACTCCGCCGGCGGATTTGGATTGCTGAACCAGTAGCGGGATGCGAAGGCATGCACGCCGACGCCGATCAGGAAGATGCCGGCATAGAGCTCGATCTCGCTGTTCATCGCCAGCAGGCGAGAGTGCGGCGCATGACCATGGCTCTGGTAAACCCAAAACCAATGCCCCACCGCGACGATGCCGACGCCGAGCGCGGCGATGGCTCGGCTGGCCGCATTCATCATCCTCACGCGAAGGTCTCCCGACTCGCCCGGCCTGGACAGGATATCGGGAGAAGCTGACGCCGACCTGACGCAGGACGGGCGGGACCTGTAGCCCGGATGCAGGGGTTCCATCCGGGCTACGAAATCGAAAACTCTGGTCGCCTCAGCCATTCCTGAATGCGTAGGCGTAGCCGTTGAGCGCCGGCGCGCCGCCGAGATGGGCGTAGAGCACCTTCGACCCGGCCGGGAAGAAACCCTTCTGCACCAGATCGATCATGCCCTGCATCGATTTCCCCTCGTAGACGGGGTCGGTGATCATGCCTTCCAGCCGTGCGCTGAGCCGGATCGCCGCCTTGGTCTCCTCCGACGGCACGCCATAGGCGGGATAGGCGTAGTCCTCGATCAGCACGACATCATCCTCGACGATGTCGCGGCCGAGTTCGACCAGCTTCGCGGTGTTCTGCGCGATCGACAGCACCTGTGCCTTGGTCTGCGCCGGCGTGAACGAACCATCGATGCCGATCACGTTGCGCGCGCGCCCGTCGGCGGCGAAGCCGACCAGCATGCCGGCATGGGTCGAGCCGGTCACCGTGCAGACGATGATGTAGTCGAACTTGACGCCGAGCTGACGCTCCTGCGCGCGCACCTCTTCGGCGAAGCCGACATAGCCGAGCCCGCCATATTTGTGCACGGAGGCGCCGGCCGGGATCGCGTAGGGCTTGCCGCCCGCCGCCTTCACTTCCTCGAGCGCCTGCTCCCAGCTCTTGCGAATGCCGATGTCAAAACCTTCGTCGACCAGGCGCACATCCGCGCCCATCACGCGGGAGAGCAGGATGTTGCCGACGCGGTCATAGACTGCGTCCTCATGCGGCACCCAGCTTTCCTGCACCAGCCGGCACTTCATGCCGATCTTGGCCGCGACCGCTGCTACCATGCGGGTGTGGTTGGATTGCACGCCGCCGATCGAGACCAGCGTGTCGGCGTTGGAGGCGATCGCGTCGGGGATGATGTATTCGAGCTTGCGCAGCTTGTTGCCGCCAAAGGCGAGCCCGGAATTGCAATCTTCGCGCTTGGCATAGAGCTCGACCTTGCCGCCGAGGTGCTTTGACAACCGATCGAGCTTCTCGATGGCGGTCGGCCCGAAGGTGAGCGGGTAGCGTGCGAACTTCTCCAGCATACTGGCATCCTCTTTGGTGGTCTGGAACGGCGGCCAGAACTATCACTACAGCCGCGAAAGGTGCTCTCTAAGTCAGGCCGCCTGATCGTCGAAGATTGCCGAATTCGCACCAGATGATATGTTTTCTCTCACATTACCGGCTAGCAATGAGAGATTCTTCCATGTCCGCCCGGCTCGACCGCATCGACCTCAAGATATTGAGATTGCTGCAAAAGAACGGCCGGCTCAGCAACGCCGAGCTGGCCGATCAGGTCGGCGTCAGCCCCGCCACCTGCCATCGCCGGACCCAGGTACTGTTCGACGAGGGCTTTCTCAGCGGCGTCCGCGCCATGGTGGCGCCGCGCAAGGTCGGCAAGGGCGCGCTGGTGATGGTCGGCGTCGTGCTCGACCGCTCGACGCCGGAGAGCTTTGCGAGCTTCGAGCAGGCGGTGGCGAAGCTGAAGTTCGTGCTCGACTGTCACCTCGTCGCCGGCGACTTCGATTATTTCCTCAAGATCCGCGTCGGCGACATGGAGGACTTCAACCGCATCCATGGCGACCAGCTGATCGCGCTGCCCGGTGTGCGGCAGACCCGCACCTTCTTCGTGATGAAGGAGGTGGTAGACAATGCGGAGCTCGAATTCTGAGCTGCGGCTCCGCTCGGCACCTACTTCGAAGCTTTGGCAATCTTGTGCGCGAGATGGCCGGTCTGATGGTCTCTGCGGAGTTGGCTCAGCGAGGTCTCGTTCAACGCAGCCAGGACATCGCTCAGCTTCTCGGTTTCGGGATAACCCGCCGCGAAACCTGGCCCGTAAACCTTACGCAAGGTGCGGAGCAGCGTGTTTCCGTGCTTGCCGCTGATTTCGCCATCCTTGTTGGGATGCCGGTGGTCGAGACCTGCCTTGCTCATGTTGCTCTCCCTTGTACCATTGGCTGGCAGCATCTGCCTGCGGAGATCAAATGGCAATTGAGGCCGCAAACGGCCGGGAACCCACCCAGCGCTCTCACCCATCCTTGGTCGAAGGCGAGTATTCGGTGGCTATTTGCGGCGTATTCGGTCAATGTAGCCAACGTGCTCCTGCGGACTCCGGAGAGGCCTGACGCGGCCATCGAAGCAGCAAGTCGCGTCCATACGGGAAGCCACAGCTCCATTGCGTCACAGCACAGTCCTGCGTGAGAGCACCCCCAACTGCAGAGGTGGACAGATGTCATATGCCTACAAGCTGAATGAAGACGTTCACCACCGGGCCCAGGGGCCGCAAGGTCGTGCCGAGGCCGATGAGCCGGCGGTCTACACTATCATTCAACGCATGCCGATTGAAGCCGACGGGCGGCTTCGGTACCGGATCAGAAGCAAGGCAGGCAATATCGAGCGCGTGGTGACGGAAGAACAGCTGTCGTATTCGCAATAGGCAACGGCGCCGCCGTCGAAGATCGGCGCAGGCCATCTGCCGCGGACCGCGAGCGAGCGTCCAGCGAAGATTTACCTGTAAGTCTGAGCAGGAAATCAACCCGGCCACGGTTGTTGCGCGCGCACCGGTGGCGGACCATGCGGCGCCGGAGTTCTGAGCCAGACGCGATCCCCAACAGCTGCTGCGTCGGCCAGCCTGCCCGAGAGGAGTAGTCCTTTCATTCGGCTTGATGGGCCGCGCAAATCGGCGCAGTCTCTCCTGGACTCCCCACAGGGCCGCAGGGTCGCGCGCGGATGCGCGGGTCGATTCATCCGGGGATGACAGTCATGAACGTCACGGCGATGAGACTGGCCATACCGTTGCTGGCACTTGCGGCCGGCGGCACAGCTGCGTTCATCTTCGGCATCCACCAAACCCAGCAGATCCTGGGCGTGAACACGCGCTTGATGGCGCCAGCGGCTCCCGCGCAGGACCAGGACAAGACTGCGCTGGCAAAGGCGCAGACCGAGACCGCGGCGCTGGCCAACGTGTTGGCAGGACCGTCGCCAACGCCGGGCGGCAACGCGGTGCCGGAGTTCGACGTCGTCAACATCGAGCCGACCGGCGAGACCGTTGTCGCCGGCCGGGCGCTCCCTGGCGCGACGGTGGAATTGCTGCGCAATGGCGAGGTGCACGATCGCGCCGTCGCAGACAAGTCCGGCCAGTTCGTCATGGTGCCGCGCCCGCTTCCGCCGGGAAACTATGACCTCACCCTGCGCATCACGCATGACGGCAAGCCAGTGACCTCCAAGCAGAGCGTGGCAGTGGCGCTCGACGCTGCGGCCAGCGAGCGGCCGATGGTGGCGCTGATGGCGCCGGACAGGCCGATCCGCGTGCTGTCGCAACCTGCGGCGGCGACGCACGGGAAGGTGGCTGTCGAGGCCGTCGAGACCGATCCGGGCGGCAAGCTCCATGTCAGCGCTCAGGCAACTCCCGGCGCGACGGTCAAGCTCTATCTCAACGACAGCTTGATCACATCCGCGACGGCCGACGCGGCGGGGCACCTCTCGGTCACGATCAACAAGGGCGTAATGACCGGCGACTATCGGATCCGGCTTGACGACGTCGACCTTGGCTCCGGCAAGGTCCGCGCGCGCGCCGAGGTGCCGTTCAACGTTCCGGACACCACGACGACCGCATCGATCACGACATCTGCGGCGGCGTCCGGCCGTACGGGTGTGACCACGCCGCAACTCGCGGCGGCAACCACCACCGCATTGAGCTCACCTTCCGCGGTGGTCGTGCCGAAGATCACCACGACCACCGTGGCCCGCGGCGACAGCCTGTGGCGGATCAGCCAGCGCGCATTGGGTGCCGGGCAGCGCTACGCGGTGATCTATCGCGCCAACATGCAGCAGATCCGCAATCCCAATTTGATCTATCCCGGCCAGGTGTTCGTCCTGCCGGCTCGTTGAGGCCGGCATTCCGCCAACGCTCACTTGCCGGAGGGTTTCAGGAAGGCCACGATCTTGGCGCGATCCTCCGCCGAGCGAACGCCGGTATACGGCTTCATGCCGTTGCCGGACACCACGGCTTCCGGATCCTCGATGAAGTGCAGCAGCGTGCGCTCATCCCAGACGATGTCGGATGATTTCATCGCCTCCGAATACGGAAAGTTCGCGACCGATCCGGCCTTGCGGCCGATGATGTTGTGCAGGTTCGGGCCGACGCGGTTATCGCCGTCCTTGACGGTGTGGCAGGTGCGGCAGGAATTGTTGAATGCCTGCTCGCCGGACACGCCCGCATCCTGGCCATGGGACGGTGACAGCGGCAGGGACATCAGCCCGCAAACGACGACAATGAATCCCGGCCGCATCAGTCTCTTCCTCGGCAATTGCGCTAAGCAAGACAGTTTGCAACACCCTGCCCCGGCCGCCATGCCGTCAACGCAGAGGCCACGCGAAAGGTCCTCATCTGGCAGGCCCCACATCTGGCGCAGGCATGCCCGCCACACTAGATGTGCTGCCATGCAGCACCCCGCCCTTGAGGATTTCGTCACCGGTCACCAGCGCCTGTTTGTCCTGACCGGGGCCGGCTGCAGCACCAATTCCGGCATTCCCGACTATCGCGACAGCGACGGCAACTGGAAGCGGACGCGGCCGGTCACGATCCAGGCATTCCTGGGTGAGGCGGCGACGCGGCAGCGCTACTGGGCGCGCAGCATGGTCGGCTGGCGGCGGTTCGGCCGCGCGGCGCCAAACGGCGCGCATCGCGCACTGGCGAAGCTCGAACAACAAGGCCGCTGCGAGCTGCTCTTGACGCAGAATGTCGACCGGCTGCACCAGGCCGCAGGCAGCCAGCGCGTGATCGACCTGCACGGCCGGCTCGATGTGGTGCGCTGCCTCGGCTGCGGCGCGACGACGCCCCGCGAGCAGTTTCAGAGCGAGCTGGCGCGGCTGAATCCCGCCTGGCTCACGCTCGATGCCGGCGATGCCCCTGACGGCGATGCCGATCTCGAGCAGGATTTTTCGTCGTTCGTGGTGCCGGCCTGCGAGGCCTGCGGCGGCGTGCTGAAACCCGACGTGGTGTTCTTCGGCGAGAACGTGCCGCGCGATACCGTCGCGTCGGCGCAGGCGCATCTCGAACAGGCCGACGCTCTGTTGATCGTCGGCTCCTCGCTGATGGTCTATTCCGGCTTTCGCTTCGTCCGGATGGCGGAGCAGCGCGGCTTGCCGATCGCCGCCGTCAATCTCGGCCGCACCCGCGCCGACGAGTTGCTCACGCTCAAGATCGAGGACCAGTGCGAGGCGGCGCTGGCGTTTTTGCTGTAGGGCGCCGCACGCTCCACGTCATTGCGAGGAGCGACAGCGACGAAGCAACCCATCGTTCCGCATATGCGGAGAAATAGATTGCTTCGCTTCGCTCGCAATGACGACGGGATAAACTATCCCGTCACGCGCGATGGCGCTGCGACTTGGCCATCGGCATGTTGGCGTTCCAGTGCGTCCAGGTGACGCTGGCGAGGCTACCCCGGTCCGTTGCCAACGGACGACGCGTGCGGCGCTCGTACTCCGCGATGCAGCGCCCGGATTCGCCGATCTTGCGCTGCAATTCGTCGATCGTCATCTGCGTCGCGCGGCCGCAATTGGCCTTGCCGAGCTGATCGACCTCGATCGCCTTCAACGCCGCACGCAGCTTCTTCAGCTGCGCGCGCTGCCAGGCAATGTGACTGTTGCTGTCTGCTGTCATGTGGCCGCCACCATCTTTGATCGTTGCACGCCGTTGGGAACCTCGATGTCGACTTCCAGCATCGAGACGAACTTGCCCCGGTCCATCCGGACCACGACCTTGTCGGGATCGACGTCGATATGCTTGGAGACCACGCCCAGGATTTCCGAGCGGAGCATCTCCAGAAGGTCCGGCGTGCCGGTCCGGCCGCGCTCATGCGAAAGCAGGATCTGCAACCGCTCCCGCGCGACGGGCGCCGATGCAGAGCGGCCGCCGAACAGCCGCATTACGTTCATCATGCCGCCCTCCGTCGCAGCAACCGGTCCATCAGCCCCTTGCGCTCGACCGGCACGGTCATCTCCACCGCTTCGCCCATCAGGCGCCGCACCGCGTCGGTATAGGCCCGCGCCGGCGCGCTGCTCGCAGCGTTCAGCGTGACCGGGCAGCCGACATTGGAGGCGCGCAACACGTCCTGGCTTTCCGGGACGATGCCGAGCAGCGGTGTGGCAAGGATTTCCAGGATATCGTCGATCGACAGCATCTCGCCGCGCGCGGCACGCGCGCTGTCGTAGCGGGTGACCAGCAGATGCTTCTCGACCCGCTCGCCACGCTCGGCGCGGGCGGTCTTGGAATCCAGCATGCCGATGATGCGGTCGGAATCGCGTACCGACGAAACTTCCGGATTGGTGACGATGATGGCCTCGTCGGCGTAGCGCATCGCGAGCGTCGCGCCGCGTTCGATGCCGGCCGGGCTGTCGCACAGGATCCAGTCGAACTTGGTCTTGAGGTCGGCGATCACGCGCTTGACGCCTTCCTCGGTCAGCGCGTCCTTGTCGCGGGTCTGCGACGCCGGCAGCAGCCAGAGATTTTCCAGCCGCTTGTCGCGGATCAGCGCCTGCGGCAGCTTGGCGACGCCCTGCACCACATTGATGAGGTCGAACACGACCCGCCGCTCCGCGCCCATCACCAAATCGAGGTTACGCAGGCCGACGTCGAAATCGATGACGACGACGTTCTGGCCCATTTGCGCGAGCGCCGCGCCAAGCGCGGCGGTGGAGGTCGTCTTGCCGACCCCGCCCTTCCCAGACGTCACGACCAATACCTTGGCCATTCTCTCTCTCCTTGTGGTCGATCAGTTCAAAGCTGTGATGCGCAGCATTTCGCCCTCGAGCCACGCCTGGGCGGGCCGGTTGCGCAAGCTGTCGGCGATTTCATCTGCGGTCTGGTAGTAGCCGTCGATGGCGAGCAGTTCGGCCTCGATCTTCTGGCAGAAGATCCGCGCCGCCGAATTGCCGTTGATGCCGGCCATCGCGCGGCCGCGCAGCGTGCCGTAGACATGGATCGAGCCGCCGGCGACGATCTCGGCGCCGGAGCCGACCGAGCCGAGCACGGTGACATCGCCCTCGGCGAACACGATCGACTGGCCGGAACGCACCGGGCTCTCCAGCAGCAGCGACGGCAGCTTGGTCTTGTCCTTGTCTTTGTTCTCTTCCTGCGCCGGCGGCGTCTTCGGCTCGACATGAGTAATTGCGCAGGCCCGGCCGCCGGTCAGAAGCGGCGGCAGGTTGGCGCCGAGCTTGGATTCGTCGACACCTTCGATGCCGAGAATGCGGATATTGCGCTCAGCGAGGCTGCCGACCAGATGCGCGATCGCGGCCTGGCTGAGGTCGACCGCCGAGAGGTCGAGCACCACAGGCTTGCCGGCGAAGAAGCCCGGCGACTTCCCCAGCGTCGCGTCGATCTCGGCGAGCCAGGACACCACGGGCACGACGGGCGAGAAAACGAACGCAACATAGGAACGGCCGCGCATGCGGACCTGCTGACGTGCCACCTGTTGAGTTGCGTCCATCGCCTCTGACTCGGTTCTCTTGTCGAATGGTTAACAATCGGACCGCATGGTTAATCAAAGGTTAACGGAAGGAGGTGTTTTCACGGATTTGCGAGGACTGCTCCTCCGGCAACCGCTGTTGGCTGCGACCTGTTGCCTGGACGCATGATTCTGGGACCGGCGGCGCGGATCACCGCCGCGACGACGGCGATCGCTCGGCCTGCACCGATGCATCGAACACCGCGCGGCATGATGGGCTGAGCTGCTCGACCTGCGCCGCCATGCAATCCCTGATCCGGCCGCGATCCGGAATGTAGGCGCCGCACAGGCGGACCGCGTCACCCATGCAGGCTTGACGCTGCATCGATTCGTTCAGTCCGGACTGGGCCAACGCGGGCGCGATGGTTGCGCCGAGAAGCACGAGGGCAAGACGAAGTTTCATGGTTCACTCTCTCACTGACAGTTTGAAGTGTTGGTCGAGACTGGATGTCACGACAGCGGCGTGAGGCCGTTGCCGGCGGCGGGTTCGGCGTCGGCTTGCGACGGCGGAAGATGCAGAAGCGTTGCGATCGTCGTATCGAGCAGCTGCGTCCGCGCTGTCTCGGGATCGATCTCGGGCGCAAACCGGCCGAGCAGCATCGGAAACGCCGGCGGCTGGTTGAGCGCCGCGTTGAGCAACGCAAAGAACAGCGCCGGATGGCTGCTGCGGATGATGCCCGCCGCGATGCCGGCCTCGAAGAGCTCGCGCGCGCTCTCATAGGCCGGACGCAGCAGCTTTTCGGTCACCATTGCGGAGCGCTCCGGCGCTTCCGCGCCGTGGCGAACCACGAAGTCCCTCACTTGCGGATGCGCGGCATAGAACGTGGCGACGCGGATGATGAGATCGCGCAGCCGGTCAGCCAGCGAACGGCGCGTGTCCGTGGCGATGGTGTGCACCTCGGCCATCACAGGCTCCGCAAGTGTAACGATGCGGTCGAGGCAGGCCTCCCACAGCGCGGCCTTGTTGCCGAAATGGACGCGCACGAGATTCGGCGCGACACCCGCCGCCGCCGCGACGCTGCGCAGGTCGGCGCCGTCGAAACCGAGACTCGCAAAGGCCTCGGTCGCCGCGATCAGCAGCGCCTGGCGGCCGTCGGGCATGTCCTTGCTGCGACGTCCCTTGGGCCGGGAGGCCTGCGCCGCCACCAATTTACTCGGATCAGTCATCGTCGCTCTTATATGTACGAGTGAACATATAGGAGTATGGACCATCTTTTCAAGGCAACGAGCTCGGATCGGGGCCGGTCAAAAACACTTTTTGAATCAGATGATTGCGTCTATTCCGCCTTGATGTTGGCCGACTTGACGATCGGCCACCATTTCTCGACCTCGGCGGCCTGATGGTCGCGCAGCGCGGCGGGGGTCTGCTTGTCCGGTGACGGGATCTCCTGCCCGAGCTCGGCGAAGCGTTGCCGAACGACGGGCTCGGCGAGCGCCGACATCACCGCCTTCGACAGCGTCGAAACGATATCGGGGCCCGTGCCCTTCGGCGCCCAGATGCCGTGCCAATAGGCGATATAGAGTCCCAGCAGTCCGGCCTCGTCGACGGTCGGAATCTCGGGTGCCGATGCGAGCCGCGATGATGCGGTCACCGCAAAAGCCTTCACGGTTCCGCTCTTCACCTGCGGCAGCGAGTTGGAGGCCTGATCGAACATGATGTCGATATGCCCGGCCATCAGATCGTTCAGCGCAGGGCCGGCGCCGCGATACGGCACGAATGAGAAGTGGGTAGCCGTCAGCTGCTGGAAGAACACGCCCGCGACATGCGCGCCCGAACCCGGGCCCGCGGTGCCGGCGGTCGCCTTGTCGCCATTGGTCTTGAGCCAGGCGATCAGCTCCTTCAGATTCTTCGCCGGCAGATCGGGCCGTCCGATGATGAGCTGCGGTCCGCTCGCGAGCAGCGCAATCGGCGCGAATTCGCGCACGTCATATTGCAGCTGATAGATCGCGCCATTGAGGCAATGCGTGCCCCAATGCCCGATCGTGATCGTGGTGCCGTCCGGCGCCGCGCGCGAGGCGCGCAGGCCCGCGACAGTGCCGGAGGCGCCCGTGACATTCTCGATAATGACGGGATGGCCGAGCGAATTGCGCATATATTCGGTGAGGATCCGCGCCAGCACGTCGGTCGGCCCACCGGCGGCGAACGGCACGATCATCGTGATGGGGCGCGCAAGCGTTTCCGCGCGCGTGCCGCGGGAAGCAACCGGCAGCGTCGCCGCGCCGAGCGCGAGTTGCAGGAATGGCCGGCGAGACATGTTGGGCATGCGCGTTCCCCCTCATGCTCTCATAGAGCCGGCAGTGTCGCGCAGTCCAGCGTAAGACGTCAGAGACGCGATGTCCGCGTTTGAACGGCAAAGCTTGCCGTTGCGCGGCGTCGCCCGGCCGGAGCGTCGCCCAGATTGGGCCAATCCTGCAATCATCGGATGCCGGTCAGCCCCGACCACGGTCATCGAACTCGCATGAAAGCGTCATGCCGCCGTCAATTGACCGCGACAAGTTGTCGCGGCCAGCGCAGGCGATTCCAAACTCACCGAAATCAAAGAGGGGCGAACTCATGAGTGGCTTTCGTGACTATTTCTTGTCAACGGCCGCGATAGCGGCAGCCATGCTGGCTTGCGGCGTCGCCGTCGCGCAAGCGGACGACGACAATGACCATTCGCAGCGACATGGCTACAAGCACGTCCTGCTGATCAGCGTCGACGGCATGCACGCCGTCGATTTGAAGCGTTGGGTCGAAAGCCGCCCCGGCGGCAACTTCGCCCAGCTCACCGGAAAGGGCGTGGTCTATCCGAACGCCTATACCACCGCGCCATCCGACAGCTTTCCCGGCATGCTCGCGCAGGTCACGGGCGCCACGCCGAAGGGCGGCGGCCTGTTCTATGACGACAGCTATGACCGCACCGAATATCCGGCGAAGGCCTTCTACACCAGCCAGGGTCTTGCGGACCCCGGCTGCGTGGGCCCGGCAGGAACCGAACTCACCAACTTCGAAGCGCTCGACAGGACCTACAATTACTCCAGCGGGCTGGTCGCCGATTACACCGCCGGCGGCACGCTGGGTCAGGTCTACACCCAGCTCGATCCGGATCACATGCAGCGCAAGCTCGTGAACGGCCAGTGCGTGCCGGTCTATCCGCATGATTACGTGCGCACCAACACGATCTTCGAAGTCATCAAGGAGGCCGGAATGCGCACGGCCTGGTCCGACAAGCATCCAGCCTATGAGGACCTTGCGGGCCCGTCGGGCAAGGGCCTCGACGAGCTCTTCACGCCGGAAATCAATTCGCAGGACACCATCGACGCCGGCGCCCAGCCCGGCGACGACTACACCACGAGCTACACCGGCGTCCGCTCCTACGACTCGCTGAAAGTGAAGGCGGTGTTGAACTGGATCGACGGCTATGACGGCACGCGCAGCCAGCGTCAGCCGGTGCCCGCGATCTTCGGCATGAACTTCCAGGCGGTCAGCGTCGGCCAGAAGCTCGCCAAGGCCGGCCATGCCGATGCCGACAAGTCGCTCGTCGGCGGCTATGCCGACGGCAAGGCAACGCCCGGCAATGCGCTCACGCTGCAATTCCAGTTCGTGGACGACGCGCTCGGCAAGTTCGTCAATGAACTCAAGGCGCAAAACCTCTACGATTCGACGCTGATCATCGTCAGCGCCAAGCACGGCCAGTCACCAATCGACGTCAAGGACCGCGTGGCGATCTCCGATGCGCTGTACAGCAAGGCGCCCGGCTTCGGCACCAACGGCTTCGAGATCTGCGATGACGAGGCGCTGGTCTGGTTGTCGCCGGAGCTGCAGCAAGCGACCAATCCGGCGACCGGCCATCCCTACTACGCAGATGCCAAGGCTTACATCCTCGCCCACGCCGCCGATCTGCATATCCAGAAGCTGCTCGACCGCGACGAACTGACCAAGCTCTATGAGGATCCGTTCCACAACAGCCGGGTGCCGGACTTCATCGCCATCACCGATCATGGCGTCATCTGCACCGGCGGCAGCAAGCTCGCCGAGCACGGCGGCTTCTCCAACGACGATCGCAACGTGCTGCTGCTGGTCTCTTCGCCGCGCATCAAGCATGCGAGGGTCGTCGATGAGACGACCTTCACCACCCAGATCGCGCCGACGATCCTCCATGCGCTCGACCTCAACCCGCGCAGCCTCCAGGCGGTTCGTGACGAAGGTGTCGAGGCCTTGAAGCTGAAGTAAAGCGCAAAGGGAGCAACGCACCGAATGGCCTATTTATCGGCGCCCCGGGCACGGGGCGCCGATATCTTTGCGGCGCGCCTCAAGAGGCGAACTTTCAGGCCGGGAAGCAGGCCGCGGCCGTCAGCGTGAACGGCGCCAGATTGAGGATCTGGGGAAACTGGAATTGATAGTTTGCGCTCACCTGGCTGCCGCACGCTGCGGCACTGTAGGTGAATGTCGAGGACGGCAAGCTCAGTCCAAACGCCTGCTGGGTTGCGTAGGTGGCGATCGCGCTCGGGTTGCCGGTCGGACAAAGCGTGGCGTTGACGCTGGCGCATCGCGCCGTGACCGCCACTGCGTGCTGCATTCCCACCTGCGTCCACATCAACAGCCCGAACTCGATGACGCCGAACAGGAACGCGAAGAAGAACGGCGCGATCAGGCCGAATTCGAGTGCCGACGCCCCGCTCCGGTCGGGCCAGAATGCGCGTTTCACTGCAGCCTCGCCGTCGACTGGGTGCTGATGACATAGCTGTTCGGAACGACCTGATAGTTGATGATGGTCGAGTAGCTGCCTTGCGCGGAGACGATGGTGTACGTGCCCGCCGTTCCACCTCCGGGACACGTTGCGCCGCAGGTCATGCTGCTGACGCCCGAGGCGGTCGCACACCCGCAAAATTTGATCGGAGCCGGCGAAGCGCTGATCACATTGGAATTCGTCGCAGCTGCCACGGCGGTCGAAATCGCATTGGCGTCGAAGCCATGTGCGATGGCATATTCGACGCCTGCCTGCGACGAACCCTCCACCTGCATCTTGCGGTAGATCGCAAGGCCGATATCGGTCACCGAAACGACCATCAGCGAAAGCAGCGGAACCAGGACGCCGAATTCAATCGCGGCGACACCGCGCGTGTCATTTCCGAACCTGCGACGGAAAAGGATGCAGCGTCGTCGAGAACGGCGCT
Organism: Bradyrhizobium quebecense; assembly: GCF_013373795.3. Lineage (NCBI taxonomy): Bacteria > Pseudomonadati > Pseudomonadota > Alphaproteobacteria > Hyphomicrobiales > Nitrobacteraceae > Bradyrhizobium > Bradyrhizobium quebecense. Next base: position 7,408,829 of record NZ_CP088022.1, on the reverse strand, counting down.
CACTACCTATCGTGCCCGTTTCCATCTCATTCCTCCAGCTTACTCGACAAGCTGCGCTGTCGCCGTACCGATGGCATTGCCGCCCATCGCAGCGCAATTGACCTGGACATTGGAATTTCCGACGATCGAGATCGTGTCGGCGATGATTTGCGTACATGTCGTGCTCGTGCCATTGCCGCCACTGAAGCTCAGCGCCCCTTTCGGGAGGTAGACCGCTCCCTGCAGATTCTGTGTACCGCCGCCCGTCAAGTTGAAGCTGGTACCCACCGGCATCCTCCGGTCGCCATAGATTGCGATTCCAGCGGTCGTTCCGCTCGTCGGCGCCGTGAGGCTGACATTGGCGTTGCTCCCGATCGTCGCCGAGCCCCAGTTGCCGCCCGAGCCGGTAAACACCAAGGTGACGCCCGTTCCCGTGATCGTAGCGTTGCCGGCCACCGACAGGTTCGCGCCGTTGAAATAGTAAATTCCCGGATTGAATGTCAGCGTGGCACCCGCGGCCACCGAAATGTCACCGCAATAGCTCCCCGGACTGAGGGTCGTCGTCCCCTTCACGTTGAACTTGTTCGAGTAGTCGCACCATGTCGGCATCGTGGGCGTGACATTGGCATAGGGATCCGCGATCGCCCTGATGCCGGTCCGAATGCCGTTGGTCGCCGTGATGCTGCTCGTGCCGGAAACCCCGCCGACGACGCCAACCATGGCTGCGGATATCGTTGCCGTCCCGCTGACATTGAGCGCCGAGCCGCCGTTGGAGTTGTCATAGAGGTTGCAGTTGATCAGGTTGAGCTGGGTGTTGCCCTTCACCGTCACGGCGGGATTGGCGGTCGGGTCGAGCGCCAGCACGCAACCTGTGCCGACATTGCCCAGTGCGACGGCACGGGCCGTGACTGGCACCGCTCCCGAGCCAAACAACGCCGACATGAGCCGCGCTTGCGGCTGGGTGATGATGACTTCGACCGCCTGGGAGCTGGAAGTGAAGCTTCCCGTGGACGGCGGCTGGTTCACGGTGACGGTGACGTTGCCGATCCCGTTCGCGTAGCCGTAGAACGTCGTGATGGCGTTGGCTTCGGTCGCAAAATTGGTGCCGGCGGTGGCTGCACTGACCGCCGCGGAGTCGGCCGCGCTCATCATATTCTTGTGCTTGTAGAACCACCACGCGACCTCGGTACCGAGTCCTGCGGTTCCCACCAGGACTGGCATCAGCAAGGCGATGATAATCGCGTAGCTGCCGGACTGGTCGCGCGCAAAGCGCTTCAGGAGACCATCCGGGCACGCTTGGCACTCATCCGGTGCCGACCTCATTTGCGAGGATATTCCAACTTCCGCCTTCCAAGTGATGAAGGCCGTCATGTTGTCCTCACGCCGCTTGTGGCAAGCTTCTCCGATTCCTACAGCATGACAATTTAATGTCAGTTCTGCGCGATCGACGAAAATCGGACATGGCTCTTAACACTCCTTTAGCCAATCCGGGCTGTCCGATCCTCTGTCGTACCGCAGCAAACATGACCGTAGAAGTTGGCCACGCGCAGTTCTACGCGCGCTCAGGAGCCGAGCTTCGCCCGCAGCATGGGGCCAAGGAGATTCGAGTAGTCGTCCGTCCAGAGTGCGCTGGCCGGATCCGGCGACGTGGCGGCCCAATGCCGGGCCGCCTTGCCGACATCGTCAGGCGTGCGCGCAAGCATCACCACCCGGGACGCCGTCCTCAGCGTGGTCATGACGTCGCCGACGGGATGTCCTTCCTTGAAGAGTGCGATCAACCCCTGGGACTGCGCGATATTCGCCATGATCGGCGCGAGATCGAGATGACGGTTGGAGATGTGCACGAGGATGACCCCGTGCGGCGCCAGCTTCGACACATAGCCGGCGATCGCTTCACGCGTCAGCAGGTGGACCGGAATGCTATCGGACGAGAAGGCGTCCAGCACGATCAGGTCGTAGCGATCAAGTGAGGCCTGCAGTGTGAGACGCGCATCGCCGAGCACGAGGCTGGCCTTCGGCGCGCAGCGCGACAGGAACGTGAAGAGGGTTGGATTGCTCGCGATCCGGATCACCTCGGGATCGATCTCGAAGAACGTCCAGTTCTCGGCGCCGCGACGGAGGCAAGCGAGCGTGCCGGTACCGAGACCGACGACCGCAACCCGTCCGAAGCCGCTCCGGGCGCTGCGTATCGCCGCAACCCCTTCGGCTAGCGGGCTGCCCAGATAGTAGTAGCTCTGAGGCTGAGGCGCTCCCTCGACCGGCGTGCCGTCGTCGTTGCGCAACCGCTCTGCGCCATGCATCGTGTTGCCGTGGAACAGCAGCCGCGCGCGGCCATCTGCGAGGTCGACCACGGTATGGATCCCGAAGAAGCTGCGCGCGGTCTCGATCGGGGCCATGCCCGGACGCCAGAACGTCGTCAGCATCAGGCCGGCGATCGCCAATCCGGCGAATGACACCGGCCGCTGGCGCAAAAATATCATGCCGGCCGCCAGCAGGACCAGCAAGGCCCGGAACGGCAGCTCGAAGGAGGCCGGAAGCTGCAGTTGGGTCACGTACCAGACCGTGGCAAGCGCGATCGCCACCGCCAGCCATGGCGACGCCTTCATCAGCGCCTGGCGCGCACCGCCTGCGAACATGCCGGGCAGTGCCAGCAATGCGAGTGCGATCAGGATCGGATATTCGTAATTGCCGGAAAATATCTGCGGCGCCAGCAGCCCCGCGAAGGCGCCGCCCAGCACACCGCCGAGCGAGGTGCACAGGAAGAACTCCGTCAGCCGCTGCGGGTGCGGGCGCCGGGCATAAAGCTCGCCATGACAGAGCAGCGCCAACAGCGCGAACACGACGAGATGGAGCACGATCGTCGTGAACCAGAACATCTTGGCGCCAACCAGACTGATCGCAAGCGGGGCCACGGCGAACGGAACGAGGCGCACCACGGTCGCGTGGCTGATCCACGGCCGGTCGCGGAACACGACAACGAAGGTGAACAGATAGAGCGCCAGCGGAATAACCCAGAGAAAGGGCGCGGCCGCGACGTCGGTCGTCAGATACCCGGTCACCGCGATGACCAACCCGGACGGAATGGCCGCAAGCGCGATCCATTGCAGCCTGTCGGCCGCGCTGATGACCGATGTCTCCGGCGACGGCGTCGCCTTCACGGCGCCATTGCCTCGTCCGAGCACGAAGGCAACCGCCGCGACGAGCAGCGCGAGGACCGCAAAGCCGAACGACCAGATGCTCGCCTGCATATTCAGCGCCAGCAGTGGCTCGACAACGACAGGATAGGCAAACAGAGCCGCGAACGAGCCAAGATTCGACGCGGCATAGAGCACGTAGGGATTGCTGGCATCGCGATGGCCGCTTCCGGCGAACCAGCTCTGCAGCAAGGGGGCGCTGGCCGACAACGCGAAGAACGGCAGGCCGATTGACGCAGCGAACAGCCCGAACAGCTAGAGCGCGGTCCCATCGGCGGGTGGCGCACCCCAATTGGGCGCGATCGCGATTGGCAAGGTCATGGCCGTGACCACGAGCAGGAGCAGATGGACGAGGCCCGCGCGCTGCGGCCCGAACAACCGGCCGAGCAGATGCGCATAGGCATAGCCGGCGAGCAGGACGGCCTGGAAGAACACCATCGCCACCGACCAGACCGAGGGCGCGCCGCCAAGCTTCGGCAGCACCATTTTCGCGAACATCGGCTGAATCAGGAACAGCAGCAGCGCGGATACGAACAGCGTCGCCACGCTGAGGACCGGCAGCAGGCGCGTATCATCGGCAGAACACGATACCTCCGGAAGCGTGCGATCCGGCGCGTTCTCAAAAAGTGACATTCGTTGGTCCTTGCAATCTTTGCTTGCAAGGCAGTTAGCCACGCCTAAGCAAGGGTTAATCGCAGTTCAGGGAGCGCATATCGGCGGCGTAGAAAGGGCTCGGCAAGCTCGTTGAAAGACAACGCAATTGTCGAGCTGCCGGGAACCCACCATTTGAGCCATTGCCGGAAATACAGTTTTACCTACCGACAGGATCCTCCGCCAATGGCCCTTCACTTCTTGTCCAGCGCGCCTTCAACGCCGGCGCCAAATCGCACCCAGTTCCGCCCATCGAACTTCTGTAGTTGCATTCGTTCGATCGGATAGTGGTCGCTTGGCGATGTCGTCAACGCGATATCCGGAAGCAGCATGTCGAGGTGCGCCCCGTTCAAAGCCTCGGCCTGCCTCATGACGTTGGCGCGCGTCAGGTCATCCCCGCATTGCCTGAGCACCTCAACCAGCGCCTGCGCGGCGTTGTATCCATAGACCACGTAGGAATTGTCTCGATCCTCGCCCGGCATGTGCTCGGCCATGAAATCGGAGAATCTCTTCAAGCCGGGGTCATCCTTGCAGGCCGCATCCGCGGGGTCCTTGCTGTAACTTGCGGTGATGATGTCCCTGGCGTTCTCGAGGCCGGCGGGCTTCAGCACGGCGCAGTAATGCATCGGTTTTCGACGAGCAGATTCCCTATCCTCCGAATGGGCCATGATCGTGTTCCGCAAAACACGAACAACGAGTCAAGCGATGAAGGAGCCGTGTGGATCGCCCTGAAGAATGGCCCTTCCGCCCAATGAATGAGGCCGCGCTCGACAGTCAGAAGAAGCGGGGCACGCTACTTGCACACGCGACGACTTGGACGAACTCGCACGCGCCCCCTTAATTGAGAAAGCGATATCATGACCAAGAACGTGAACCTCGTCAGCCATCCCCTCGTCCAGCACAAGCTCTCGCTGATGCGCGACAAGGATCGTTCCACCAAAGGGTTTCGCGAGCTACTGAACGAGATTGGAATGCTTCTCTGCTATGAGGTCACCCGGGATTTACCCCTGGAGATGGTCGACATCGATACGCCGCTCGCTGCAATGAGGACACCCAAAATTGCGGGCAAGAAACTCACATTCGCTCCGATCTTGCGGGCGGGTGTCGGGTTTCTCGACGGAATGTTGGCGCTCGTCCCATCAGCACGCGTCGCGCACATCGGCCTTTACCGGAATCCGGAAACACTTCAAGCCGTCGAGTACTTCTTCAAGGCGCCGCAGGATGTTTCGGAGCGCATCGTGATCTTGCTGGATCCAATGCTTGCTACGGGAAATTCGGCCAGCGCGGCGGCCCGCCTGCTCAAATCGCGAGGCGCGCAAGACATTCGGTTCGTCTGCCTGCTCGCAGCCCCCGAAGGAATTGCCCGATTCCAGGATGAGTGTCCGGACGTTCCGATCTGGACCGCTGCTATCGACGAAAGACTGAATGATCACAGGTATATCGTGCCAGGCTTGGGCGATGCAGGAGACAGAATGTTCGGCACAAGGTGAGCCGTCGGCGGCGCTTTCGTGCTGAAGCGTGAACAGATGCCGTTCGCAACGGCACACGACGCCCGATGCTCAGTCGGACCCATTTGCCAACAGTCGAGCGATTACGGCAACCGGCCCGCCACCTGGGGGTCCCTGATGTTCGGCTCCACCCGAAACATACACAGCGCTGGTTCCCGACAAGCCGCTGATCAATCCGCCGACAGCAGCGCGAGCGTGCCGGGTTGAGCTGATGTCAGTATCCTCAAGCATGATGTGACGAAATCCGCGGATGCTCCCGTTCGGCGCGGCTTCCGCCTTGGCAAAGATATTGACGAGCTGCCGCGACGCCGTCGGCGGCTTGGAGGCGTCGTCGATGTGCAGCCCCACGCTTTTCAACGCATCGATCACCGCTGTCGAATCAATGGCGTCGTTCATCACGGCGTGTCCGATCTCGAATGGAGCCGACGACGACGTCGTATTGCCCAGCACAATGACCACGTTATGCATCAGTTCGATGCCCGCCGACGTGGAGGCGACCGACGAAAACAGATCGAACCGCCGGAGAACGTGTTCGTCGTCAATCTCGCTTTCAACCTCGCCAAGCGCGACGGCCACGCCCAGCGCCGACGCGCCACGTGAATACGCCATCGAACCGTATGCGCTGTTGGTCACGGTCTCATGACCCCGCGCCACCGCTGCCTCGATGCGGTCGCTGGTCAGAAGCGGGCACTTGATCTGCACAAAATGGACGTCCTGCGGATCGACGATCCCAGCGTCGGCCATGGCGGCAGCCACCGCCCTTGCGGTTTCCCTGATCTGCACGTCGCGACCGATCTCCTCGGGCAGAAAATCCCGCGTCTGTGCCATCCCGATGCTAAGGCGTTTCCCTGAGATACCTGAATCGTGATTGGCGGCACCGTCACGCGTAAACACGGTGATATGTGGACTAAGCACACCTTCCGTCCCACCCGACATCACGAACGCAATCCGTTGCTCAACGCGATGCGGCGGCAGATCTAGATAAGGCGCCAGGGTCGTACGGAGAGCTGAAACGGCGAACTCACGCGTGAAATCGTTGACGCCTCCATTGCCCTCAGTCTTCCCCAAGATCGCAACGATCGACTTTGGATCGATCCTGCCTTGCTCGATCAGGCTCAGCAGACCAGAGACGTCACCGGGGCCCTTGGTGGAAATACGAACGACGTCGACCGATTTTGTGCGCATGCTCTTCCCCTCGGATATCTTCGGGCTCGCAAAAAGATATGGCAAGCCAAAACGTCTCCCGGCGCCCGCGGGCACGGTACCGGTTTTGATCGGATCGAGATGGCTTTGGCAAAGCCATCTACCTTCAACATCGCCTCGATCGCCTACGTCCGGAACTCAAGCTTCGCAGACAGCGTACCTGGCAACTGACCTCCGATCTCGGTCGCAGCGGCGCGGCCGACCTCGTCGGCCGGCGGAATCTGCCCAATTTTTGTCTGGTCTGTCGCAAGATTTGGCACATCTGTTGCATCGAACTCCGGATCGCGGGCCGGGGCGACAGTGTTGCTCAAGATCCCTGGCAAGACTATGCGGAATGGTGCGGATGACGACGACGGCGGCGCTCGAACTCGTACAGTTGACCAAGATGTACGGTGGCGTCACCGCCGTTGACGCGATCAACCTCAAGATTCCCCCCGGCTCCTATTGCTGCCTGCTCGGGCCGTCCGGCTGCGGCAAGACATCGACGCTGCGCATGGTGGCCGGCCACGAATCGGTCACTTCAGGCGACATCCTGGTCGGGCCGAAGAATGTAACCGACCTGCCCCCTGCCGATCGAAGCACGGCGATGATGTTCCAGTCTTACGCCCTGTTCCCTCATCTCTCGGTCATCGACAACGTTGCGTTCGCCTTGAAAATGAAAGGCGTCGGCAAGGCTGCACGCCATGCCGAGGCCAACAAGTTGCTGGAGCTCGTCGACATGCAGCCCTATGCGGCAAGGCTGCCAGGCCAGCTTTCCGGAGGCCAGCAGCAGCGAGTCGCGCTCGCGCGCGCGCTGATCACCTCTCCTCAAATCCTGCTCCTCGACGAGCCGCTGTCGGCGCTCGATCCGTTCTTGCGGCTGCGGATGAGAGCCGAGTTGAAGAAGCTGCAGCGCGAGCTCGGGCTTACCTTCATCCATGTGACGCATGGCCAGGACGAGGCGATGGCTCTGGCTGATATCGTGGTTCTCATGAACGCGGGCCGGATCGAGCAGCAGGGTTCGCCGCGTGAACTCTTCAACCACCCTCGAACCGAATTCACGGCGAAATTCATCGGCGGCCACAATGTTATTGCTGTGGGTCCCGAGACCTTCGCCGTTCGGGTTGACCGGCTGATGCTGAAGCGACCGAGCGAAGCTGTCGCTGGTCCATCCGTTGCAGGCACCATCAGCGAGGTCGAATACCAGGGAACCTATGTCCGCGTTGTCATTGCCGCCGAGGGTGGCTCCGAGATCTCGGCCCAAGTCACGGAAACCCAATTCGACGCGGCCAGGCACACCGTAGGCGAGCGCGTTCTCGCCACATGGGACCCGACGCTGGCCAGCCTTCTTAAAACCACGAGTCCTGTAATCGCCCGGTCGCCCGAAAGGGCGGCGTGACACCCAAGGAGACAATCATGAGCAAATCCTCGAAATTCGATCGTCGCGTCAGCCGTCGCACCATGCTGAAGGGCGCGGCCGGAGCGGTCGGCCTTGCGGCGGGTTCGGGCGCAATTACCGGATTTCCCTACGTCCATTCAGCCGATCCGAAGGTTCTGCGTTATCTCGGAACGGCGGTGAACGAAGGTGACGAGATCTCAAAGAAGTGTCTGGAAGATACCGGAATCAAGATCGAATACATCACGGCAACCACCGACGACGTGACCAAACGCGTGATCACCCAACCGAACTCGTTTGATGTGCTCGATACCGAATATTTCTCGCTGAGGAAGCTGGTGCCGTCGGGTAATATTTTTGCGCTGGACGCCAAGAAGATCAAGGAATTCGACAACATCACCCCGGTGTTCACCAAGGGTCAGCTGCCGAACGGCAAGAAGATCGGCGATCAGGGCACCGCGCCGTGGAAAGTGCTTTATCTTGAGGGTGCAAACTCCAAGACGTTCTCAAAAACGCCGACCGAATTCGTGACGCTGATCCCGACGGTCTACAATGCCGATACGCTCGGCATCCGGCCGGATCTGATCAAACGGCCAATTTCATCGTGGACCGAATTGCTCAATCCCGAATTCAAGGGCAAAGCCTCGATTCTCAACATTCCGTCGATCGGAATCATGGATGCCGCGATGGTGGTCGAAGCCAGCGGTCAGCACACCTATGCCGACAAGGGCAACATGACGAAGGCCGAGATTGATCTCACCATGAAGATCATGACGGAAGCCAAGAAGGCCGGCCAGTTCCGCGCGTTCTGGAAGGATTTCAACGAATCCGTCAACCTGATGGCCTCGGGTGAAACCGTCATCCAGTCGATGTGGTCACCTGCGGTCACCAAGGTGCGCTCGATGGGGATCGCCTGCACATTCCAGCCGCTCAAGGAAGGCTATCGCTCATGGGCGTCGGGGTTCTGCGTATCGAAGGCGGTTACGGGGCCAAAGCTCGACTGGGCCTATGAATTCGTGAACTGGTACTTGTCGGGTTGGGCCGGCGCCTATCTCAACCGCCAGGGTTACTATTCGGCTGTGCTGTCCACTGCGAAGGCCAACATGACGGCGGACGAGTGGGGCTACTGGATGGAAGGCAAGGTCGCCGTCAGCGACATCAAGGCACCCGACGGCACGATTCTCGAGAAGGCCGGCACCAGGCGCGACGGGGGATCCTACGAAGACCGTATGGGCGCGGTCGCCTGCTGGAACGCCGTTATGGACGAGAACGATTACATGGTGCGCAAGTGGAATGAATTCATCGCCGCCTGATGCAATCCAAAGGAGGACAAGGCGTTTGACAAGTCCTGCTGCGCCATCACCGCGATTCACCGTTCGATGATGCAAGACCGCAAGACCTTCGTTGCCTGGCTTCAGGCTGCACCGATGATGCTCGTTTTCTCGGTGTTCTTCCTCTTGCCGCTGCTTCTTGTGACGATTGTCAGCGCGTGGGACTACAACGAGTATGAAATGATCCCGGCCTTTAGCCTGCGTGGCTACAGCGACACGTTCGAGGGATGCATCGCCGATCTGCCCAACCTCTGCACCATCTTGAAGACCTATCTGAAGACGCTGAAACTGTGTCTGCTGACCTGGAGCCTGACCCTTCTGATCGGCTTCACCGTCGCCTATTTTCTCGCGTTCCACGTCCGGTCCAAAACCTGGCAGATCGTACTTACCTTGCTTTGCACCATCCCGTTCTGGACGTCGAATGTGATCCGCATGATCGCATGGATTCCGCTGCTTGGCCGGAACGGGTTGGTCAACAGGGGGCTCGAGGGCGTGGGATTGATCCGGCAACCGCTGGAGTGGCTCTTGTTCTCAGAGTTCTCCGTCGTACTTGCCCTCGTTCACCTCTTCACATTCTTCATGGTGGTGCCGATCTTCAACTCGATGATTCGCATCGACAAGCGTCTGATCGAAGCCGCCTATGACGCCGGAGCCACCGGATGGCAGACCCTGGTCAATGTCGTTATTCCGCTGGCAAAACCCGGAATCGTCATTGGGTCGATCTTCGTGATCACGATCGTAATGGGCGATTTTGTCACGATAGGCGTGATGGGCGGCCAACAGATTGCATCTGCAGGCAAGATCATCGAGACGCGCCTGAATGCGCTGCAATTCCCGGCCGCTGCGGCCAATGCGGTCATCCTGCTCGGCATCACGATCCTGATCATTTCGGCGCTGACCCGAATCGTCGATGTTCGCAAGGAGCTGTGAGATGAACGAGAAGCGATCGCGATCCTTCTATCTTCTCGCCGCATTCTTCACCGCTTACGTCCTGTTTTTATACGGCCCGATGTTCGCGATCTACATCCTGTCGTTTCAGGGGCCGGATGGCGGCCTGACATTCCCCATGAATGGGGTGTCCCTGGTGTGGTTCGGCAAGGTGTTCTCCGGCTCAGGCATCGTCGACATCGCCGCGGCTTTCAAGCGGTCGCTTCAGCTCGGCCTCGTCGTCATGGTGCTTACGGTCGTCCTCTCGGTTTCGGCAGGCCTGGCCTTCCGCAGATCGTTCCGCGGCGCGACCTTGCTATTCTACGTGGCCATTGCCAGCCTGATCATGCCATCGATTATTACCTCGCTCGGCATCGCCCTGGAATTCCGGCTGCTTGACGACTTCATCATCAAAAGCGGCGCCACGGATTGGACAACGGCAATGGGGCTTTTTACATCGGGCCTTGGTGCACATCTGACCTGGACCTTGCCTTTTGGTCTCCTGATCATGTTTGCGATCTTCAACAGGTTCGATAGCCGGCTTGAAGAAGCGGCACGCGACCTGGGCGCCACGCCGTGGCAGACATTTCGGCATGTTGTGCTGCCGATCATATTGCCATCGGTCGTCGGTATCGGCCTGTTTGGGTTCACCTTGTCCTGGGACGAACTCGCGCGCTCGAGCCAGACCATCGGCCCTGTCAATACACTGCCCCTTGACCTGCAGGGCCTGACGACCACCGTCACGAAGCCAGATATCTATGCGCTCGGAACATTGACGAGCGCCGTTTCCTTTCTCGTCATCTTTCTGGCGCTGGTTGTCATTCTTGTGCTTCAGGCCCGGCAGAGACGTCATGGATCGGACGCGGGCAAGGGACTGGTGTAAAATCCCTCACACGCATCCGGATCGTCGCACGGCACCGCCGCCTTGACCGGGAGAGAATGGCCGGGCCAGTGGCCATTGCAGCCGTGAGAGCCGAGATTGCCGTCATCACGATTTCGGGCAAGGAAGGCGCCGGCCGGCAATTCGTAGCCGCCGCGCAGATGTGACTGGCAAGGAGATCGTTCATGAGCGACGCGAACAACTCGAACCACCTGCTCGACGACGAGAGCTTTCTGCGGCACTCGTTCGCGGTTGCGCGCCGCGCGATCAGCCATGGCAATCATCCCTTCGGCGCCGTTCTCGTGAATCGCGAAGGCAGCGTCCTGCTTGAGGTCGAGAACGGCTTCATGCCGTCGCGCGACAGCACGGCCCACGCCGAGCGACTACTGGCGACCATGGCATGCACGACGCTGTCCGCGGAAGTGCTGGCGGCTGCGACGCTCTATTCATCCGCCGAGCCCTGCGCGATGTGCGCCGGCGCGATCTATTGGGCGGGCATCGGCCGCGTGGTCTACGGACTGAGCGAACACCGCTTGCGCGAACTGACAGGCAATCACCCCGAGAATCCGACGCTCGATCTGCCCTGCCGCAATGTGTTCGATAGCGGTCAACGGAAGACAATGGTGGTCGGCCCGTTGCTTGAAGACGAGGCCACGGTCGTGCACGAGGGTATCTGGGCGCGATAGTCGCGCGGTGACCCCTCAGCTGAATGCCTCTGCGCGCGGACGTGAAAGTGGCGCCGCGGTGTGTCGCGGCGCCACCAGGAGCCACCCGTGGAACGGATCGGGTGGATCAGAACTTCACGGAGATACCGGAGTAGAGCGATTCTTCGGTACAGGAATTGTTGCTGACGCCGGGCGAGACATTGCAGACGACGCTCTTGGCGTGATCGAGGCCGAACTTGTTCTGCCAATACCGGTAGGCCACCCAGACGTCCACGAAATGTGAATACTTCGGACCCCAGAGCGCCTTGCTCGCGTCAAAGGTCAGACGGATCGGTTCGGAGTTGAGCTCGACCGCCGTACTGATGTTGGTGACCGGATTGAACGCCATCGGTTCGTTCTCGGTGCCTTTCTTGCCGTACCAGCCGGCGCGACCACTGATCGAGAAATACTGCATGCTCTCGGGCAGGAAGCCGAGATCCATGTAGTAGTTTACTTCGACGGCCCAGGTCGGGTTGAACTTTGTATTGCCGTCGGTGAGGCAGGTCACCCCGGGCACGCCCGGGCCGAACAGCCCGCACTGGTCGAACGCGTTGTGATTGGAGAACTCGTAGTACATCAACGGCGACACGTTGATGTAACCCTTGTAGGGAAGGTTGAACTCGAACTGGAGACCGGCGACGACGTCCCGCTTGGCGGGCGCCAGGAAGTTGTTTTCCGTGTTGGCGTCCATGCCGACTTGGAACGAGATGTTGTTCAGCGGCCCCATGCTGAACGCTTTCGTGTTGAAGATCTGATTCCAGCCGAAGGTCGAGCGGAACAGGCCGTAGATCTCGGTCGCGCCGGCGCAGGTTGCTGGAGCTCCCGTGATGGTCACACCGACATTCGAGCACGGTGATGCCGGGTCGTTATGATCCGACTTGTACATCGAGATCGTGAAGAAGTTCTGGCCATAGGCCCAGATATCGAAGTGCGTGAACGAGTAGACCTGCTTGGCGGTCTTTCCGTTGATGCTGCCGTCAGGGCGGACGGAGAATACGCCCGGATCCGTGCCGGAGAAAATGTAGGAGTAGGTCACGCGGTCGTCGATGACCAGGAAGAATGGCAGATCAGCTGCCGGCTTGGGTGCCTTGACTGGCAGATCTGCGGCGCTTGCAAGGTTAGCGACCGGCATCAACCCCAATGATAGTGCCGCGGCCGACAAGGTTCGGCGGATGTTGAACATTGTGAAAGACCCCCAGGAGTGAACGCAACGAATTCGTGCTGATGCGGGAGCGTGGCGCAGCTTCGGGGCGAACGGGAAGCCCGAAGTTTCTCCACGCGCTGACGCGTGTTTGATCAGCAACCTCAGCGAGATCAGTTTGGTTGGGCCAGTCCTGTAGCGGTTGACGGCCGCAAAATTCGCTTCGACGGAATTCGGGATTTTTCAAATTATGCCCATCATTGCTCGACTTCCGCGACATTTGCGCACAGCGCGGGGACGTACCGCCGGGGCGCGGGAAATCGGCTGGAATCATGCAGCGACACGCTGCTCAACTTTGCGTCATCGTTGACCGCTCCACTTTCGAATTGGATCGACAGTCACATTTCTGCAACAACTTCCGCGGACGCCGAAGCGAGGCCGAGTGACAGCCGCCCCCCAAATTTACGGAACGATTCGATCCTGCCGAAGCCTTGAGCAAGCAATGGCGCTTTTTCCCTACTTACGCGTGCGTGAAAACTGGCCCACTATTGCGGCTCCTCTCTCCACGCATGCGATATCCCGGGATGCCAGACACGACATCTGCCGTGCAGCACACAGGTGCCACGCCGCTTCTGCAGACGGTCGGCTTGACCAAGCGCTACGGTTCGTTTCTCGCCAACGACAAGATCGATCTCGATATTCGGCCGCAAGAGATCCATGCGTTGCTCGGCGAGAACGGCGCCGGAAAATCCACCCTGGTCAAGACGATCTACGGCCTGATCCAGCCGAGCGAGGGCGAGATCCGCTGGCAGGGCAGGACGATCGTGCTGTCTGGGCCATCGGATGCGCGCGCACATGGAATCGGCATGGTGTTCCAGCATTTCTCGCTGTTCGACAATCTGACGGTCGCCGAGAATGTTGCGCTCGGCCTCGACGGCAAGGAGCCGTTCAAGGACATGTCGGCGCGTCTCGAGCAGGTGTCGCGTACATACGGACTTCCACTCGATCCGAAGCGGGAGGTCTGGCAGCTTTCGGTTGGCGAGCGGCAGCGTATCGAGATCGTGCGCGCGCTGATGCAGAATCCACAATTCCTGATCCTCGACGAGCCGACAGCCGTGCTGACACCTCAGGAGGCCGATCAGCTCTTCATCGTGCTCAATCGCCTCAAGGCCGAAGGCCGCGCGATTCTCTACATCAGCCACAAGCTGGACGAAGTGAAGCGGCTCTGCGACACCGCAACGATCCTGCGCGGCGGACGGAAGGTCGAGACCTGCAATCCCAGGGCTGAGACCGCGGCATCACTTGCGCGCATGATGGTCGGCGGCGAGATCATGGAAGTGAAGGCTGCGGCGAGCCGGCAGATCACCGTGCCTCGCCTGCTGGTCAACGATCTCAGCCTCACACCCGACGATCCACACGGCGTACGGCTCGAGCACATCTCGTTCGAGCTCCGGGGTGGTGAAATTCTAGGCATCGCGGGTGTCGCCGGTAACGGGCAGGACGAACTGTTCGCAGCCCTTTCCGGCGAGCGGCTGGCGAAAGACCCGGGCACGATCGTGATCGACGGACACGCGGCGGGGCACCTGTCGATCACCAAGCGCCGCAAGCTGGGTGCGGCCTTCATCCCGGAGGAAAGGCTCGGCCACGGCACGGCGCCGCGCATGCGGCTCTCGGAAAACGCCCTCCTGACCGGCCACGCCATCGGCAATATGGTGCTTCATGGCTTCGTGAACACGGCCGCAACCCTGAAGACCGTCGACCGCACGACCGAGACTTTCGACGTGCGCAAAGCCAAGCGCGACCCGGAGGCGGCGAGCCTGTCGGGCGGCAACCTGCAGAAATTCATCGTCGGCCGCGAAATCCTCCGCGATCCCGTCGTGCTGATCGTGAACCAGCCGACCTGGGGCGTCGACGCGGGTGCGGCCGCCGTGATCCGGCAGGCCCTGCTCGATCTTGCCGCAGGCGGCGCCGCGGTGCTGGTGACGAGCCAGGACCTCGACGAACTTGCCGAAATCACCGACCGCATCGCCGTGATGTTCCATGGCCGGCTGTCGGCCCCCGTGCCAACCGCCGAAGCCAGCCGCGAGACACTCGGCCTGCTGATGGGCGGCAGCAGCATCGAAGCTCCGGAGGCACCTCATGCAACTCGTGCTTGAGAAGCGCGCCGAGCGCTCGGCCACGATCGCGCTCATCTCGCCGCTGATCGCAATCGGACTCACGATCGCCACCTTGTGCATCGTGTTCACATTGCTCGGCAAGAATCCGATTGCCGCGCTCGCCGTCTACTTCATCGATCCTCTGACCGACGGCTACTCCCTGCAGGAAATCGCGGTCAAAGCGACGCCGCTGGTCATGATCGCGATCGGCCTGTCGTTGTGCTATCTCGCCAACGCCTGGAATATCGGTGCCGAAGGCCAATTCCTGATCGGCGCGGTGGCCGGGAGTTGGCTCGCGGTGAAGAGCCAGGGCACCGATGCCGGCCACTGGGTGCTGCCGGCGATGCTCGTGCTCGGCGCGGCCGCGGGCGCGCTCTACGCACTGATTCCGGCGATCTGCAAGGTGCGGTTCGGCGCCAGCGAGATCCTGACCTCGCTGATGCTGGTCTATGTCGCCGACCTCCTGCTGGACTATCTCGTGCGCGGTCCCTGGCGTGATCCGCAAGGCTTCAACTTTCCGACCACGGCTGAGTTCGATCCGGTGGCGACCGTGCCGACGCTGATCGAAGGCGGCCGGCTGCATCTTGGCTCGATCATCGCACTGTTCGTGGTGGCCGCCGGCGCGGTGCTGCTCGGCAGGACCATCAAAGGCTTCGAGATCCGGGTCGTCGGCGCCGCGCCGCGGGCAGCGCGGTTCGGCGGGTTCAACGCCAATCAGTTGGTGCTGCTGACCTTTGCAATCTCCGGCGCGCTGGCCGGGCTCGCCGGCATCATCGAGGTGGCCGGCCCGGTCGGCCATCTGCAGCCCGGCATTTCGCCAGGTTATGGCTTCACTGCGATCATCGTCGCCTTCCTCGGGCGACTGAACCCGATTGGAATATTAATTGCAGGACTGTTCCTCGCATTGACCTTTATCGGCGGCGAGCAGGCCCAGATCGCGATGAAAATCCCGTTGGACGTCACCAAGGTGTTCCAGGGCATCCTGCTGTTCTACGTGCTCGCCTGCGATTCCCTGATCCTCTACCGCTTTCGGCTTATTTCGTCATCGCCAAAGGTGCAAAGTGGGGCTCATTGAGGCCATCATCCTGTCGGTGCTGGCGGCTTCCACGCCGCTGTTGCTCGCAGCCACCGGCGAACTCGTGACCGAGCGCTCAGGCGTGCTCAACCTCGGCGTCGAAGGCATGATGATCGTCGGCGCCGCCTGCGGCTTCGGCGGCGCGTGGCTCTCCGGTTCGATCGTCGTCGGCGCGCTCTGCGGCATGGTCGCCGGCACCCTGATGTCGCTGATCTTTGCGCTGATGGCGCTCGGGCTCGCGGTCAACCAGGTCGCGACCGGCCTCGCGCTGACCATCCTCGGAATCGGATTGTCCGGCCTGATCGGCGCCGGCTTCGTCGGCGAACGCATCACGCCGGCGCCGCATCTCCGCATTCCGGACCTCAGCGACATTCCGCTGGCGGGGCGCATCCTGTTTGGAGAGGACGGATTTGTCTATCTCTCGATCGCCCTGGTGGTCGGCGTCTGGTGGTTCCTGTATCGGACGCGGGCCGGGCTGATCTTGCGCGCCTGCGGCGACAACCACGTCTCCGCCCATGCGTTGGGATATCCGGTGCTCCGGATCCGGCTCTATGCGGTGATGTTCGGCGGTGCCTGCGCCGGGCTCGCCGGCGCCTATCTGCCGCTCGCCTACACGCCCTTCTTCATTCCCGGCATGACGGCGGGCCGCGGCTGGATCGCACTGGCGCTGACCGTTTTCGCGAGCTGGCGGCCGGCCCGGCTGGTCGTCGGAGCTTACCTGTTCGGCGCCGTCACCATTCTTCAGCTCCACGCGCAAGGCGCCGGCATCGGAATTCCATCTCAGTTCATGTCGTCGCTGCCCTATCTCGCGACCATCATCGTTCTGGTTCTGCTCTCGCGCGCGCGCACCGGCGGCTCGACGGCGCCCGCTGCGCTCGGAACCGTATTCGTGCCGGACCGCTAGCTTGATGTCGGTACGTGCCGCGATGGGGCGCCCACGTTCCGTACTATGGTTTCCCCGTTTGGAGATTGAGATGAAGAGAACATTGTTTGCGGCGGCAGCGATTCTCCTGGCCGGATGCATCAACAGCGGCGCCTGGGCCGCCGACAAGCTGAAGGTTGGCTTTATCTATCTCGGACCGGTCGGCGACCTCGGCTGGACCTATCAGCACGAACTGGCGCGCCAGGCTCTTGTGAAGGAACTTGGCGACAAGATCGAAACGACATTCCTCGAGAACGTGCCGGAAGGACCGGACGCCGAACGCGCGATCGAACAGCTCGTGCGCGCCGGCAACAAACTGATCTTCACCACATCCTTCGGCTACATGGATCCGACGCTGAAGGTTGCGAAGAAATATCCCAATGTGCACTTCGAACATTGCTCGGGATACAAGCGTGACAAGAACATGTCGACCTATTCGGCGCGCTGGTACCAGGGCCGCTACATCCAGGGTCAGATCGCGGCCAAGATGTCGAGGGCCGGCGTGCTCGGCTACATCGGCTCCTTCCCGATTCCGGAGGTCGTGTCAGGCATCAACGCGACGATGCTGGGCGCCCAGACCATCAACCCGAACATCAAGGTCAAGATCATCTGGGTGAACTCATGGTTCGATCCCGGCAAGGAAGCCGACGCCGCCAAGGCCCTGCTCGACCAGGGCGCAGATATGATCATGCAGCACACCGACAGCCCGGCTGCAATGCAGGTGTCAAGCGAACGCGGCAAGCTCGCATTCGGCCAGGACTCTGAAATGATCAAGTTTGGTCCCAAGGCGCAGCTGACCTCGATCCTCGACACCTGGGCGCCCTACTACATTGAGCGCGTCAAGGCCGAGCTCGCCGGCACCTGGAAATCCGAAGACACTTGGGGCGGCCTCGAAAGCAAGATGTTCGAGATGGCTCCCTACACCAACATGCCCGACGACGTGAAGAAGATGGCGGAGGACACTCAGGCCGCTATCGCCTCCGGCAAGCTGCATCCATTCAAGTGCCCCGTCGTCACGCAGGACGGTAAGGACGTCGAATGCAAGGGCGGCGATCACCTCGAGGACACTCAGATCCTGGGCATGAATTTCTACGTCAAAGGGATCGACGACAAGCTCCCCGGGAAATAGACCCGATCACGACCAGGCTCGGGCTCGGGTGATCCGGCCCGAGTCTCCTTGCGCGCTATCCCGCGTGCATCGCATTCGCAGCTGCGCTGTGACGTCGGATGAGGTCCGGGACATCGAGCCCGGGAATGGCTCCGTCGATCACGACCCATCTCCCTCCGACCATGACCCGATCTGCACGATGTGCGCCGCAAAGCACCAACGCGGCAAGTGGGTCGCCAGAGCCGGAGAAGCGCAGCTCATCAAGCTTGAACAGCGCAAGATCAGCCGCCTTGCCGACGGCGATCTCGCCCAGTTCCGGGCGGCCGACGCAGGCGGCCGAGCCCCTGGTCGCCCATCGCAACGCATCCTTGTGGCTGACCTTCGTTACGCCGTAACGGGCACGCTGCAGCAGGAACGCGGCGCGGACTTCCTGCATCAGGTTGGATCCGTCGTTCGACGCCGAGCCGTCGACACCGAGCCCGATCACCACGCCAGCCTCCTCCATCTCGCAGACCGGACAGCAACCGGACGCCAGGATCTGGTTGCTGCAGGCGCAATGGCTGATGGTCGTTCCGGCCCGGGCCAGCCGCTTCATCTCCTGTGCATCGAAGAAGACGCCGTGAGCCAGCCAGGTCCGGGCATTCAGCCATCCGCACTGCTCGAGGTAATCGAGCGGGCGGCAGCCATACATCTGCTGACAAAACCTGCTCTCGTCTTCGGTCTCGGCAAGATGCGTGTGCAGCCGGACATCGAGCCTATCGGCGAGATCGGCAGTTGCGCGCATCAACGACGTCGTCACCGAAAATGGCGAACACGGCGCCAGGGCGATCTGCACCATCGCGTCCAGGCCGCGCTCATGATGCTTCGATACCAGCCGTGCGCTGTCGGCAAGGATCGCATCCTCGTCTTGCACCACACTGTCTGGCGGCAATCCACCGTCACGCTGCGAGAGGTTCATCGAACCGCGCGTGAGCAGCACCCGGACACCCAGCCGTCTTGCCACTGCAACCTCGATGTCGATCGCCTCCTCGAGGCCCGCCGGAAACACGTAGTGGTGATCGGTGGTCGTGGTACAACCAGACAGCAGCAACTCGGACATCGCGACGCTGACGCCGAGTTCGAGCGATTGCGGGGTCAGTCGCGCCCACACCGGATACAGCGCCCGCAGCCAGGGAAACAGCTCGCGATCCATCGCAGCCGGCAGCGCCCGCGTCAGCGTCTGATAGAAATGATGGTGGGTATTGATCAGCCCGGGCAGCACGACATGAGCGCTCGCATCGTAGACCGCAACATTCGCCGTCGTCGGCTGATGCCCGGCGCCCACGCACTCGACGATCTTGCCGCCATGGACCACAACGCCGCGTTCGGCTCCGTTGGCCAGAATCGACAGGGGATCCTTGATCCAGATTGCCTGCATTTGATTCATCATTTCGTCTCCCGAGCCGGCGAACGCCATTCCTGACCTGCAAGGACCGTCCCACGTCCCGCGAGACTTGGCGTTGCTCTTGCAGGACTTCATAGTCAATGATGCAACTGGTTGAAAGCGCTGGCGTATCCATGGACCTGAACACCATTACCGAGGTCGTCCGTCCGCTGTCGCGGGCGCAATTGCCCGTTTGGGCGGCAGGCGATGCCTGGCTCGCGGGCGGGACCTGGCTGTTCTCGGAGCCCCAGGTGCATCTGATCCGCCTGATCGATCTCGTTGAGCTGAATTGGCCGGCCCTCACGATTGATGACACGCATCTGAGCATTGCGGCGACCTGTACGGTCGCGCAGCTCGATGCCTTGGCCTGCCCGCCGGACTGGATGGCCGCGCCGCTGATCAACCAGTGCTGCCGTGCTTTTCTCGCTTCGTTCAAGATCTGGAAGACCGCGACCGTCGGCGGCAACATCTGCATGTCGCTCCCGGCGGGACCGATGATTTCACTGACCTCGGCGCTCGATGGCGTGTGCACGATCTGGCCAGCCCGCGGCGGCGAGCGAACCATCCCGGTCATGGACTTCGTGACCGGCGATCATGCAAACGTGCTGGCCCCCGGTGACCTGCTGCGGCAAATCGATATCCCGATCGCTGCCCTGAAGCGGCGCTCGGCATTCCGCCAGATTTCGCTGACGCCGGTCGGCCGCTCAGCCGCGCTGCTGATCGGCAGCGTCGACAACAACGGCAGCTTCACACTGACCGTCACCGCCTCGACGGTGCGGCCGGTGCAATTGTCGTTTCCTGCCATGCCTCGTGCCGACCAACTCCGCGACACGATCCAGCGGCGCATTGCGGAAGGCCTCTACCACGCCGACGTCCACGGCAGGCCGCTGTGGCGCAAGCACATGACGTTGCGGCTTGCCGAGGAGATCCGCGACGAATTGCAGGCGCACCCATGACGTTCGAGATCAACGGCAAGACGTTCTCGACCCACCCGCGTGCCGGACAATGCCTGCGCACGTTCCTGCGCGAGCTCGGCCATTTCGGCGTCAAGAAGGGCTGCGATGCCGGCGACTGCGGCGCCTGCACGGTGCTGCTCGACGGCGAGCCGGTCCATAGCTGCCTGATCCCGGCATTCCGCGCCGACGGCCATGCGATAACCACCATCGAGGGCTTTGCCGGCATCACCGGCACGCATCCGCTGCAGCAGGCGTTTCTCGATGCGCAGGGATTTCAGTGCGGCTTCTGCACTGCCGGCATGATCCTGACCTGTGCCTCGCTGAACCAGGCACAACGGCAGGACCTGGACGCGGCGTTGAAGGGCAATATCTGCCGCTGTACCGGCTACCGTTCGATCCAGGACGCGCTCGACGGCAAGACCAACATAGAGGATGCCACGGCCGGCACGGCCTTTGGCCGCAGCCTGCCCGCCCCCGCGGGCCCCCTGATCGTGCGCGGTGCAGCGCCCTACACCTTCGACACGACGATCGACGGCCTGCTGCACATCAAGCTCCTGCGTTCTCCTCATGCCCACGCGAGAATAGTCGCGATCGACAAGACGGATGCGCTGAAGGCCGCCGGCGTCCACGCGGTGCTGACGCATGAGGACGCGCCTGATTGCCTGTTCTCGACCGCGCGCCACGAGCGCGACTGGATGGATCCCGATGACACCAGGGTGCTCGACACGACCGTCCGCTTCATCGGTCAGAAGGTCGCAGCTGTCGTGGCGGACAGCGAAGCCGCCGCGGAAAATGCCTGCCGGCTGATCAAGGTCGCGTATGAGATACTTCCCGCCGTGTTCGATCCGACCGAATCTATCGCCGCAGGCGCTCCGGCCATTCATGCCGACAAGACGACCGCGCATCGCGTCGCCAATGCCGCGCGCAACATTGTCGCCGAAACGCATGGCGAATTTGGCGACGTCACACGCGGATTCGCCGAGGCGGCTGTCACCTATGAGGGTACCTTCACGACCCGGCGCGTCCAGCACGCCGCACTGGAGACCCATGGCGGGCTGGCATGGCTTGACGCCTCGGGCGTGCTCAACGTCCGTTCCAGCACGCAGGTCCCATTCCTGACCCGCCGCGCGTTGGCCAGCCTTTTCAAGCTGCCGACCGACAAGGTCCGGGTATTCTGCGAGCGTGTCGGCGGCGGCTTCGGCGGCAAGCAGGAGATGCTCGTCGAGGACATCCTGGCGCTCGCTGCGCTCCGCACGGGGCGGCCGGTCAAGCTCGAATTCACACGCGAAGAGCAATTCACGGCGACCTCGACGCGGCATCCAATGCAGGTGACAGTCAAGGCGGGGGCAGACAAGGACGGCAATCTGACAGCCCTGCAGCTCGACGTGCTCTCGAACACGGGTGCCTATGGCAATCACGCAGGCCCCGTGCTCTTCCACGCGGTCAGCGAATGTATCAGCGTCTACAACTGCCCGAACAAGAAGGTTGATGCGATTGCCTGCTACACGAACACGCTGCCGGCCGGCGCCTTCCGCGGCTATGGTCTGCCGCAGACGCTGATCGCCGTCGAGGCGGCCATCGACGAACTCGCCAAACAGCTCGGCATCTCGCCGTTCGATATGCGCCGTCGCAATGTGGTCAGGCCAGGCGACCCGATGCTCTCGCCACCCGGCTCCGAATATCACGACGTGACGTACGGCTCCTACGGCCTCGACCAGTGTCTCGACCTGGTTGAGCGCGCGATGTCAGCGGAAACCCCGACACCGCAGCTCTCCGCCGACTGGCTGGTCGGCGACGGCATCGCGCTGACCATGATCGATACCGTACCACCCGCCGGCCACATCGCGGATTGCAGGATTAGGCTCTGCGACGACGGGCATTTCGAGCTGACCGTCGGCACCGCGGAATTCGGTAACGGCACCAGCACGGTGCATCGCCAGATCGCGGCCACCGTGCTCGCCACATCAGTCGATCGTATCCGCCTGAGACAATCCGACACCGCGCATGGCGGCCACGACACCGGCGCCTATGGCAGCGCGGGGATTTTCGTGGCCGGAAGCGCGACTCAGGCCGCGGCCGAGAATCTGGCGGGCGACCTGAAGGCGCTGGCCTGCCGTCTGGCTGGAGGTGATCCTGGCACCTGCGTGCTGGAGGCAGAACACGCTGTCTGCGGCAGGCAGCAACTGTCCTATGTCGAGCTTGCGCGCTCGGCGCGCGGCAGCGGCCAGGTCCTGCAAGCCAGCGGTACGTCGGAGGGAACGCCGCGGTCGGTCGCATTCAACGTGCAGGGGTTTCGCGTCGCAGTGAACAAGGGCACCGGCGCGCTGAAGATCCTGAGGAGCGTGCAGGCCGCCGATGCCGGCCGTATCGCCAACCCGATGCAGTGCCGCGGTCAGGTCGAGGGCGGCGTGGCGCAATCGCTGGGCGCGGCACTCTACGAGGAGTTGGTGATCGACAGCGGCGGCCGCGTGATCAATCCAAGTTTCCGGGACTATCACTTGCCATCTTTCGCAGACGTGCCGCGCACCGACGTCTATTTTGCCGACACATCCGACAGCGTCGGCCCGATGGGAGCGAAATCGATGAGCGAGAGCCCCTACAACCCCGTCGCCGCCGCGCTCGGCAACGCCATCGCCAACGCCACCGGCATCCGCTTTACCGACGTTCCCTTCAAGCCTGACCGGCTGTTTCCGGAACTGCTGAAGAAATTCGGCTAATGTCTCGGGCAGCCCCTATCTCCGCCCCACCGTACACTCGATCTGGCCATGCGGCTCGTCGGTGGGGAGGAACACGTCGTTGTTGTTGTCCAGTCCGAAAGGCGAAAGATTCATCGGGATGAAGTGCATGTTCGGGCAAGCCATGCTGATCTCGGATATCTCGGGTACTGCTGCGAGTGCCGCCTCTCCCATGCGGTATAGACTGTCCTGCACGCTCTTGCTGTAGGTTGTCGAAAAGACCTTCAGCAAGATATCGAGGATATGTGAATTCACTGCCGGATAGCTTTCGGGCTTTGCGGACCATGCCCACGACGCGACCATGCTGGTCGCGCAGATGCGATCTGCGGTCTCCGGGATCGTGGTGTAGCGATCCTTGACATAGTTCTCCCAGCCCGACTGGGTCGACTTCATGAATGCGAACCCATCGATACCCGAAGCCAGCGCCGGCCCGCCGGTGCGCGTCATCGTGACTTCAACCGTCGGACGACCGTTGGCGTCGAGCACGAAACTGTGCGGGTGTGGCTTGCCGTCAAAACTCAGGCGGGTCCATCTGGTCTCGTGCGAAGTAATCGCGACGGATGAAATCTGCTGATAGGTGTCGAGATATTTTCTCGCCAACACCTGGCAGAACTCCTCGGCACAAAGGCCGGTGTTTTCGCGCGCCACGATGTTGACGATGTTCTTGATGGTGTCGGTCGAGACCGTCATCCTGTTGTCGGCGTGGGTAAAGGTGGGAGCGAAATCGCCTTCGAGCATCGCCCTGATGCTCAATTGACTGACCTCCTGCCGCTCTCCGTCACGGTGAATCCGCATCACGCGGACCCGGCCCTTGCCATATCGGTTCTTGATCAGCGACACGTCAAAGTCTCCAGCAATGGCACCAGGCCGGCAACGCCCGCCGCCTCTCGCAGCCAGTATCGAGCAACGTTCGTGCCATCGGCAAGCCCATGCCACGCACTCTGGACGGATAAAGAATGCCGATCACCGGATTGAGCTGCTCCGCAGCTCGGCTATCGCTGCCGGAATCTTCACCATGCTTGCCGAACCTTTCAGCAACCGTCCACCGCTTCCGCACCCTGGGCCGCTTCGGTGGAATCAAGGCGGGGGTCCGGATTCCGGTTGACGCGTTTTCTTTTTACCAACCCAAGCTCACTTCGCTCGAAACACTAGCTGCCACGATAGGTCGCGTAGCTCCATGGCGTCACGAGCAGCGGCACATGGAGATGCCCTTCGGGTTCGCTGACGGAAAAGCGCAGGGGTATCCTGTCAAGGAACGGTGGATCAGACAACGGCACGCCGCGCCGGGCGAAATAGTCGCCGACGCTGAACAGCAGCTCGTATGTCCCGGCCGGAACGGGACGGCCGCCAATCAAGGGCTGGTCCGTCCGGCCGTCGGCGTTGGTCAAGGTGCGCGTCACCAGGCGGCTCGTGCCCAGCCCTGCGAGTTCGATCAGTTCGACCGCAATCCCGGCAGCGGGCTTGCCGCTGTGGGTATCGAGCACGTGGGTCGAGAGACGCCCGTGAACGGCCAGCCGGTCGTCAACCATCACGATCTGGTCGAGCCTCAGGGCCGCGATGCGACAGATCTCCTCCACCGAGGTCTGCATTTCGACCGCGATGTCATTCGGCAGGCGTCGCTCGAAATCACGTAGAATGGAGTCCTTGGTGTGGCGGCGCACGCAGACGATGTAAGGAAATCCGAACTTGGCGCGGTAGGCATTGTTGACGCGCTGAAACGCATCGTATTCCGCACCCGACAGCCGATCGAGCCCGGCGCTATTTTGCTCGGCGAAGGAATCATCGGTGAGACCCGCTGCACGCTGCGTCTTGTCAGCGAGGTCGGGATGCATCTTGATCAGTGCCAGTCGCAATTCGGACGGTGCCTGCTCGACCGCCGCCTTCATCGCCATGAACAATTGAGCGATACCGGCATACGGCCGCTTCATCGCAACCTGTTCGGCAACCCACGGCGAATGTTCGAAGACATTGGCGAGGGCCGCGACAAAGTCGTCTCGGCTCGCATTGTTGAGATCGATCAACGTCGCCATGAATTCGTCCGCTGGTCCATTCGATGGATGGCTCTTCGACATGCGGCGCGCCGGACGGTCATTCCGCGCGATGCGCCGCACGCTGCAATGCACTAGTCCCCCGGTTTCCGCCGGTCGTAGGACAAACCGAATAATCCGGTCCGCTGCGTTTCCGGTTCGGGCGGCGGCGCAGCTTCCTTGGACTCGGCCGCTGGCGCTGCAGCGACCGGCACGTCCTGGCATTTCATCGAATAGACCAGCTCGCCTTTCGCAGTCCGGCCGATCGGCGCGCAAATGTCTGCTGGTACGGTCGCAGCTTTCGGAACGGCTTTGGGCGCCGGCCGCGTCTCGGCCGCCGCCGGCGAAGCGGCCAACAGCATGACTAACAAGATTTTCGTCTTCATCGGCTGTGTGTTCTCGGATGGTGTGTGCGCGCGTGATTGGAGCCCGCCAACGATAGACCCTGCCAAAAATTTAGTCGCGCCCAATTATTTTGCGCACCGCTTCGTGATCGCCGCCGGGCTAAGCAACGCTGCCGCAAGCACTATTTGCGGAAAACCAGGCCGAGCGATTCCTCCGGCCAGGAGCCCAAGGGAGAACCCAATGAAGAAAAACACTCGCGTTGTTTGCGCCGTTACAGCCGGTCTGCTGCTCGGATCGACCTTGCAAAGCGCCATGGCCTCAGAGCGCCACCACAAGCCACAGGCTGCACCGGTTCAGCAATCGCAGTCCCGTCCGACCGACGCCTATGCGGCTTGGCAGCAACCCAGGGTAAACAGCCCCGTTTCCTCTTATTACACCGGCGGCTATTCGGCTCCGGCCGGACACTAGACTAATTCCAGACTCTGGCGCGCCCAGACAACTTCGGCCTGATGCCTGCCCGTCCGGCCGAAGTCGCGCCCGCAACGGCTCGCTGCGCGAACCGATCCTCGCCGGCGCTATCTGCCGGCTGACCAGACCGCCGACGGCGAGCAGCGCCAGCAGGTACGGCAGCATGATCAGCAAGGCATTCGGAATGCCGATGCCGAACGCCGACAGCTGGAATTGCAGCGCGGTGGCTGCGCCGAACAGGGAGCATGCCATGATGCGCGACCGCATCGCGAACCCAACTCCCGATGCCTGGCCGTTATCGCGACCCCACCCCGACGCGCTTGCATAAATGGCCGCACGATTGAATATTCGTTGCACTGTTTGCAATGATCAGGACCATGCTGATGAGCGCCAAGCTGGAGCCGCGTCGACTGCACTATTTCATGGAGGTGCTCAATAGCGGCTCCGTGCGCGGCGCCGCCGGTGCGCTTGGCATGGATGCCTCGGCGGTCAGCCGGGCACTCGGCCTGCTCGAGAAGGAGTATGGCGCGCGCCTGCTCGAACGGCGAGGCCGCGGCGTTGCGCCGACTGACGCGGGCCAGCTGCTGGCCACCTACCTGCACCGCCAGCTGGGTGAACGACAGGCGCTGCTCGCGCAGATGGACAGCATCCGCAAGGTCGAGTCGGGTCATATCGATCTGGTGACGGGCGAAGGTTATGTCGACTGGCTGGCCAGGAGCTGCCTGTGCCGCTTCATGCAAACCCACCCGAAGATCACGATCAGCCTCGACATCGGGAGCACCGACGAGATCGTGCAGCAAGTCGTCGGAGAACGTGCACATATCGGTGTCCTGTTCAATCCGCCTCGCGACGATCGACTGCGCTCGCATCATTCGCAGCCGCATCCGATCAGGGCCGTGGTGCCGTGCGGGCATCCGCTGACCCAGCTCGGTCGGCCGCTCAAGCTCGCCGACCTCGCGCCCTACCCGGGCGCCGCAATGCATCCGAATTTCGGCTTGCGGCAGCATGTCCAGGCCGCCGAGATCAGCGAAGGCGTCCGCCTCAATTTCGCGTTTACGACTGCCTCGTTCGATGCGCTCGCCCATTACGTGACTGCCGGACTTGGCTATGCGCTGGCATCGCGCCTTGCGATGACGGAGGCCGATGCCGCCAAGGTGGTGGCGCTGCCGATGAAGAACGCGCTGCTGCATCGTGGCCGCACCCACGTGGTCTCGCGTCACGGGCGTACGTTGCCGCCCGCCGCGATGCAGCTGCTGCGGATGATGGTCGGCGAGATGCGATCACCGGGAAGCCGTGCGCGGTAGACTGAGGCAGGCCGCGCCTTCGCGACCTCAATCGCGACGCGTCGTTGCCGGAAACCAGATCGCGACCTGCGGAGGCGGTCGAAACGGCTTCCAGCTGCCCGTCGGCTGGGCGAGGCGATCGGCAATCACCCACAGCGCCGGCGCGTGAAAGCCAAGCCCTATATGCGTCGTGTTCACTTCGACGTTTTCGCGCTCCCCACCCTCCTGCTCCAGGCAGGCGCGCCACGCCACCACACCATCGGTGCGGGTATAGATCGATGTTGTCGGCACGGGAATCGGTTGCGCGAGGCGACTGATCCGCTCGGCGGTCGGCGGCTCATATTTCTGGCCGGTCAGAAGCCGCCAGATCGCGCGGACATTGCTCGCACCCGGAGCCGCGAACGGACTGCCGAGCGTGATGACCATCCGCACCGCCGCGGGGATCTGCCGCGCAACCTCGCGCGCAATGATGCCGCCGCGGCTCCAGCCGACCAGACTGACCTTCGAGCCGCCCTGCTTTTCGAGTTCGATGACCCGAGCCGCTACGGCGGAGAGGTCCGCGTCCGGCGCGCGCACATTGCGGCCGCGGCCCCATCCATGAACGTGATAACCGAGGAACTCGAGGAATGAGCGTATCGCCAATGTCGACCGATCATCGGCGCCCAACCCGGGCAGAACCATGACCGGATGCCGCTGCCCGCGCGGCGCAGTCGCCAGAAGCGGCGCCGCCACGGCAAGAAGCGCCGGGATATCGAGAATGCCGCGCCCTTCCGCGGCAAGCAGCGCGAGCGAGGGTGGTTCGACGGTCTGCTCGTCACGTCCCATGAGTAACGTCCCTTGTTGATGGTCAAGAACAGCCCTGCAACCGTGCATCGCCCGGCGAGCACGAGACGTCAGTTCGGCGGTGCGGCCTTTCCGAATACCCCGCCGATGGCACGCAACAGCCAACTCGGCTGATACTTGATCCATTGGACCGCCAGTTCGTTGGCAAGTCCTGCGACATGTACCGGCTTTCCCGCCATGCAGGCGCGGTAGCCCTCCTGCGCGACGGTCTTCGCATCCATGATCATCATGCTCGGCATGTTGCCGAGATTGGTGCCATGGACCATTCCGGTGTCCGTCACTCCAGGACACAACGTCGTCAGCGTAATCTTGCTGCCGCTCAACTCCTGGGACAATGCCTCGCCGAACGACAGCACATAGGCCTTTGACGCGGCATAGACCGCAAGGTTTGGCACCGGCATGAACGCCGCGACTGACGCAACGTTCAGGATCCGTCCACTGTTGCGCTCGAGCATCGGGGCGAGGAAGAGACGAGTCAATGCCGTCATGGCTACGACATTGACCTGCAGCAGCCGCAACTGGTCATCGAGGCCGATTGCGGCGACGCGTCCTTCGAGCAAAAGGCCGGCATTGTTCGCAAGCAGGTCGACCCGCACGCCGGCGTCCTCCAGCGAATCGAACACCGCCTGCGGCGCCGCCGGCTCGCTCAGATCGGCGGCAACGATGGTCACCTTGGTGCCATGATCGGCCTTGAGCTCGCGGGCGAGCTCCTGCAGCTTGTCGCGGCTGCGCGCGAGCAGCACGAGGCTGAAGCGATTGGCCGCGAGCACGCGCGCGAGCTCGAGCCCAATGCCGCCCGATGCGCCGGTCACCAGCGCGCATTGGCCTTCATCTCCGCTCACCGACATGAGGCGCCTCCCTTCGCTGCCAGAACGGTTCTGCGCAATCCACGAACGGCGCGCGCAACAAGCCGACCCCGCGCCAGCCGACGTTCGTCGCGCTGCGCCAGCCCGGCAGGCGTGCCGGCGCACTTCCGGTCGGCAGCATATGTGCGGGAGAACCGTTCGATCGCCCGCAGCAGCGCCTGGGCCTGCTCGAATTGATCGGCCGTTTCCTTCACCTCGCCAAGCGACCTGCGCAACGGCTCCAGCACCTCGATCCGGTCGACATGGCCCGACAGTCGGGCCTGCGGATCGCGGCTTTGCGTGGCCGGCATCACGTCACCGAACGATCTTGGCCGATCGCCCTGACGACGTCGAGGGCGACGGCCTCGACTGGCTGCAGCCCGTCGACGGTTCTGAGGATGTTCCGCGATCGATAGTAGTCGACCAGCGGCGCGGTCTGCTCGTTGTAGGCGTCGATGCGCAGCTTGAGCGTTTTGTGATTGTCGTCGGCGCGCACCGCGCCGCCCTGCTCTCGCGCCTCGCGGGCCCGCGCCTCGATCCGGTCCAGCAACGCCGTCTCGTCGGCCTGGAGCTCAACGACGTGGTCGATCGCAAGACCTTCGGTATCGAGCAGATCGTCGAATCTGACCGCCTGTGCCATCGTCCGCGGGAAACCGTCGAGCACAAAGCCACGCTCGGCATCCGCTTGCGAGATGCGTTCGATCACCGCGGCGATCACGAGCTGATCCGGAACGAGCCCGCCACTCACCATGATATCCTTGACCTTCCGTCCGATGCCGGTGTCCGCGTCGACCGCAGCACGCAGCATGTCGCCTGTCGAAAGGTGCGGTATGTCGTACTCCTCGACCAGGCGCCTCGCCTGCGTTCCCTTGCCCGCACCGGGCGGCCCCAGCAGAACGATCCTCATCGCATGTGTCCCGATATTCGCTTGATCACCGGCAGCTTTCCGACGGAGCGTCGAGCGACCCGGCTCCGTACGAACCAGGCCGCTCGAATTGTCGTCACGCCATCGCGAGCCGCGCACTGGGAGCAGTGCCGCATCGACAGCAGCAACAGCAATCCCGACAACACGT
Organism: Bradyrhizobium quebecense; assembly: GCF_013373795.3. Lineage (NCBI taxonomy): Bacteria > Pseudomonadati > Pseudomonadota > Alphaproteobacteria > Hyphomicrobiales > Nitrobacteraceae > Bradyrhizobium > Bradyrhizobium quebecense. The sequence goes on along the minus strand of NZ_CP088022.1, from coordinate 7,378,677 downwards.
AGAGCGCCATCACGAAGTACATGCTGTAGATGTTGTCGCCGGTGCCTCGCACGATCAGTCCATTGATCGAAGGGCTGATCGCCGGGCCGAGGTTGCCGAGACTGCTGATCAGCGCAAGCCCTCCGGCGGCGGCGCCGGTGGAAAGATATTCGCTGGTCAGCGCGAAGAACAGCGGCGTCGCCGACGCAATTCCGATCACCGCAAAGGACAGCGCAAGGATTGATCCGACGAGGTTGCCTTGCAGCATCGTCGTGCTGAACAGGCCGAAAGCGGCGATCGCGACGCAGGCGGCGTAGTGCCAGCGACGCTCGTGCCACTTGTCGGAGTGTCGGCCGATCAGGATCATGCCAATGACGCCGGCGGCATTCGGGATCGCAGCATAGACGCCGACAAGGAACAGATCCTTGACACCCCAACTCTGGATCAGGGTCGGCATCCAGAACACCATCGTATAGGTCGCGCCGAGCAGGAGCAGATAGACGAACGACAGCACATAGACCTTGGGGTCCTTCAGCATCTGCCCGAACGTTCCCGAGGGTTCGCTCGCGATGTCTTTCTCATCGCGCCGGAAGGCGTCTTCGAGCAAGGCTTTCTCGTCCTTCGAGAGCCACGCGGCCCGCTCGGGCTTGTCCTCGAGCAAGGCGTAAACCAGGATGCCAAGAATCAGCGCCGGCAGGCCCTGGACGAGGAACAGCCACTGCCAGCCATGAAGGCCGCCGGCACCGTCGAGGTATTTCAGGATCGAGCCACACAGCGGGCCGGCGATCACAGACACGATCGTCGTCGCCGACATGAAGGTGGCGATCACCTGTCCCCGCCGCGCCGACGGATACCAATAGGTGAAGTACAGGATCACGCCGGGAAAGAAGCCGGCCTCGAATACACCGAGCAGGAACCGGACGAGATAGAACTGGAACGGCGTCGACACGAACATCATGGCGGCTGCCGCGAGCCCCCATAGCACCATGATGCGCAGCAGGGTCTTGCGCGCGCCGATCCGCTCCAGGAGCAGGTTGCTCGGCACCTCGAACAGAAAATATCCGACGAAAAAGATGCCTGCGCCGAGACCGTAGACCGCATCGTCGAACGGCAGCGTCTGCTTCATCTGCAGCTGTGCGTAGCCGATATTGATGCGGTCGAGATAGGCGATCATATAGGCGATCAACAAAAGCGGGATCAGGCGCCAATCGATCTTCGAGAACAGGGATTTGTGCGCCGGGCTTTCCAATACCGGCAGAGATCCCTTTGCGGCGGGTGGGTGCATCCTGGTGTCCTCCAAATGTTCTTTTGATTCCGACGCCGAGCGGGGGACCGCGGTGGCGTCCCCGCTCCGGCGATGTGAAGCGTCGAGGGCCCGGGCGCCTAGCTGGCCCGGCTCGCCTTGTCGTTTGCGGCAGCCGGCGGCACCTCGTCTGCCTGGATGACCGTCACCGACGCCGCGACCGCCGATGCCGCCTTCGATTGAGCCGCAGCCTGCGTTGTCAACTCGACGATCTCGGCCTCGACCGGCGGCAGGGCTTCGATCGCGCGCAAGGCCGCCCGGAGATGCTCGATCATCTCGTAGGACTCGTCCTGCGTGAGTACACGCCGGCATGCGGTCAGACCGAATTCGAGCAGGCCCGCATAGCTGTGCACCGTGATGTTCAGCGCGCTGCCGTGATAGGGAATCGAGACCGGGAAGTAATGCACCATCCGTGCGCCGGCCATGTAGAGATGCTGCCCCGGTCCCGGTACATTGGAGATCAGCACGTTGCCCGCTGCCGGCATGCGGCTGGCGAGGTTGGAGCGCCCAAGCAGTGAGGCGAGCCCAGTCATCAGCCACGGCGAACCTGTGATCGGCACATCGACACCGAGCACCGGCTTGAGTTCGCGCACAACCGCCTTGGCCGCTTCGGATGATGCGTGGATCGCCTTGAAGCGGGTCGGCAGATCATCGATATCGGTCGCCAGGTCGACGCGTACCGCGGAGACCTGGTTGTTCATCGCCTTGTCGCCTTCGGCACGCAGGCTAACCGGCACCATCGCGATCAGGGCCTCCTTAGGCAGCAGGCCACGCTCGGCGAGGAAGCGTTGCAGCGCGATGCTGCACATCGCCATAACGATGGTATTGACGGTGCCGCCGACACGCTTGCCCAGGACCTTGATGTCGGCAAGCGGCAACGACATCGTACTGTAGGAGCGCTGATTGGTGATGGAGTCGTTGAACACCGTCTTCGGGGCCAACCCAAGGCTGAGCGAGCGCTCCCCCTTTTGCGACCGCTGGCTGGCCACCACGCTCGCGGCCGTGCCGAGCGCCTTGGCCGCCGTCGGCAGGAGCTCCGCGAGCTTGCGATATTGCTGGGCCGCGTTGTTGGCCGCCGCCTGCAATAGCTCGGTCACGCCGAGCTGGTATTGCACGGCGGCGTGCTTGCGCCGTGGCGGCGGCACCTCGCGCATCTTGGGCGAGACATCATAGAGCACCTTGGCGAGTTCGACACCGGCCTTGCCGTCGACGCCGCTGTGATGCGCCTTGGTGTAGAACGCGACCTGGCCGTTCTCGAGGCCATCGATGACATACATCTCCCACAGCGGACGGCTGCGGTCGAGCAGCGAAGCGTGCAGCCGCGCAACGAGTTGCTCGAGCTGCGCCATGGTGCCTGGCCGCCGCAAGGTGACGGTCCGCACATGATAATCGAGTTCGATATCATCGTCCTCGATCCAGACCGGTTCCGCGAGCTGGAAGGGCATCTGCGCCAGTTTGCGGTTCAGCAATGCCGAGAGATGGAGACGCTTGCCGAGCATCTCCTTGACATCCTCGTAGTAATCGCCGTGATGGCCCTCTGGGAGATCGAAGATCATGAGGCTGCCGACATGCATCGGCGTCTCCGGGGTTTCGAGATGCAGGAACGATGCATCCATGCTGCTGAGTTGATCCATTCTTCCCTCCCATGACGTTGTGGCGGCGACCGCCGTCTTGATGACCGTATGCCGATATCTCGCGCGTCGCGGTCACTGCATTGCGGTCGGGCCTGACACCTCTCCGCCGCTGCCGATCCGGTTCACGCAGGCGCTCTCAGGCCTGCGCCCGGGCCGCGCGCTCTTCCTCGTCGTACAGCTCCTTCTTAGAAAGCTTGCCGACCGCGGTCTTCGGCAGTTCGGCGCGGATCTCGAGCGCCTGCACCATCTCGTGCTTGCCGAGCTTGTCCTTCAGGAACGCCTGCAGCTCTTCGAGCTTGAACGGCTTGAAGCCGGTGCCCGCCAGCGCCACGGACGATCGAACCTGTTGCCTGCCGAGCTCGGCGATGATGGCAGCAATCAACTGCGCCGAATACACATGCTGGTCGAAATCCGGCGGCAATTGACATTCCGGCACGGCGTCTCGCAGACGCCTTCCAGCGCTCATGGTCGTATTCCTCCCTAGGCTTGGAGTCTTGCTTAAATCGAAATCATTCGCAATGCTGGCGGCAGCCGGCCGGCTACCCCTATCCCCAGCAACGGGCAGCGCGCACGCGGACCGCATCCGGTGATGCCGAATTCGGTCGCGAGGTATTTCGTCGGCGCCGCCGTGCTTCTGGTCAGCACTCCACAACATTCACCGCGAGCCCGCCCAGCGACGTCTCCTTGTATTTGGACTTCATGTCTTCGCCGGTCTGCAACATCGTCTTGATGACGGCATCAAGCGAGACATAGTGCTTGCCGTCGCCACGCAGCGCCAGTCGGGCGGCGTTGATGGCCTTGACGGCCCCCATCGCATTGCGCTCGATGCAAGGGATTTGCACGAGGCCCCCAACCGGATCGCAAGTGAGACCGAGATTGTGCTCCATCCCGATCTCGGCGGCGTTCTCGACCTGGGCCGGCGCACCGCCGAGCACGGCCGTCAGGCCGCCTGCGGCCATCGAGCAAGCGACGCCGACCTCGCCCTGACACCCGACTTCCGCGCCGGAGATCGAGGCATTCGCCTTGTAGAGCATGCCGATTGCGGCCGCGGTGAGCAGGAAGGTAACGACGCCGTCATCGGTCGCGCCCGGACAGAACTTGACGTAGTAGTGCAGCACCGCCGGGATCACGCCGGCGGCGCCGTTGGTCGGCGCGGTCACGATCCGTCCGCGCGCGGCATTCTCCTCGTTTACCGCCATCGCGAAGGCGTTGACCCAATCCATCGCAGCCAGCGGGTCGACGCTCTCGGTGTCGCTGTTGCGGGCCGACAGTTCGCGATAGAGAGCCGGCGCGCGACGGCGAATGTTCAGCGGCCCAGGCAGCGGTTCAGCCGCGCCCGCATTGCCGATCCCGAAGCCGCGGTCGACGCATTGCTTCATCGTCTCCCAGATCTTCAGGAGGCCGGCACGGACGTCAGCGTCGGTGCGATGCACGCACTCATTGCCCAGCACCATGTCGGCGATCGAGCGCCCGCTCGACTGCGCGCGTGCGACCAGCTCGGCGCCGGTTCCGAACGGATACGGCCAAACCGGGAGCTCGCCGCCTGCGCCGCCAGCCACGTCGCCCAAGCCACGTTCGATCACGAACCCGCCGCCGATCGAGAAGTAATAGCGTTCCGCCAGCAGACTGCCATCGGCCGTGAACGCCACAAGACGAATCCCGTTGGGGTGTTCCGGCAACGCGCTGTCGGGCTGGAAGATGATATCGCGCCCGCGCCGGAACGGGACCGGGTGAACATTGAGCAGCCGCAACTCGCCGGAGCGCCGGATCTCCGCAAGCTGCGGCGCCACCTGGGCCGGATCGACCGTATCGGGCTTTTCGCCGAGCAGGCCGAGGATCACGCCGAGATCGGTCGCATGCCCTCGCCCGGTCGCGCCCAGCGAGCCATAGAGGTCGGCGCGGACCTGCGCCGTGCTCGAAAGAAGGCCATCGCGCTCGAGCGCGCGGACGAATTGCCCGGCCGCGCGCATCGGCCCCACCGTATGCGAACTCGAAGGGCCGATGCCGATCTTGAATATGTCGAAGACCGAGAGCATCAGGCAGCAGGCAGTTGTTGCTTTACCAGCTCGACCCAATAGGCGGCGCCGAGCGGCAGGATGGCGTCATTGAAATCGTAGTATGGATTGTGCAACGGCGGATCATTGGCGGTCTCGCCCGCACCGATGCAGATGTAAGCGCCCGGGCGCTCTTGCAGCATGAAGGCGAAATCCTCCGATCCCATCGCCGGCTTGATGTCGGTTTGCACCTGTTCGACGCCGACGAGGTTTGCGGCTGCCGACGCGGCGGCATCGGTTTCCGCGGGCGTGTTGATCACCCCCGGATAACCTCGCATGTAGCTCAGATCGATCTTTGCGCCATGGGTTTGCGCCACGCCGGCGCAGACCTGCTTCATGGCGGCCCCGACTTGATTCTGTATCTCGGCGTCCAGCGTTCTCACCGTGCCACGCAATGTAACGGTTTCGGGCACCACGTTCCAGGTGTCGCCGCCATGGATCTGGGTAACGCTCACGACAGCGGCGTCCATTGCGCCGATGCGGCGGCTCACGATGCCTTGTAGAGCGGAGACGAGATCGGCCGAAACCAGGATCGGGTCGATGCCCTTCTCCGGCGTCGCGGCATGACAACCGCTCCCGGTCACCACGATCTCAAAGGTATCGAGAAAGGCCGTCGCAATGCCGGTCCGGATCGCGAATTTTCCGCGCGGGATATTCGGGACGTTGTGCATCCCGTAGACCGCGTCGGCGGGAAACATCTTGAACAAGCCCTCCTCGACCATCTTCTTGCCGCCGCCTTCATTCTCCTCGGCGGGCTGGAAAACGAAATGGACAGTGCCGCGGAACGGCCGGTGACGGGCGAGCTGCACGGCAGCCCCAAGCAGCATTGTGGTGTGGCCATCATGGCCACAGCCGTGCATCTTGCCGGCGCGGGTTGACTTGTGGACGCGGTCCCCGAGTTCCTGGAGATCAAGCGCATCCATATCGGCGCGCAGCGCGATCGTCGGGCCTTCGCCATTCTTCAGCGTTCCGACCACGCCGGTTCCGCCGAGGCCGCGATGGAGCGGGATCTGCATCTCCATCAGCGCATCGGCCACGAGCTGGGCCGTGCGGTGCTCCTGGAACGCGGTTTCCGGGTTGGCGTGGATATCATGACGCCAATCCAGCATCCGGGCACAGATATCGTCGGCGATTCCAAACTTCTTTGACATGCGTTGGTCCACCTGTCGTTGGTTAGCGATGGAAGAATTCGGCGATCAATGTCGCACCGAGGAATGTGCCCGAAGCGGCCGTCAGCGAGACCACCACGATACGCCAGCTCAGCTTCCTGAAGATCGGAAGATCCTTGGCGACGGAGAAGCCGGCGAGCGTCAGCACGGGGGTCGTGAAAGCCAGGAAGTTCAGCTTGTCGACCGAGCCGATCATCGCGTTGGAGAACGGCAGCAGGCCGGGAATACCGAGCACGGTGGTGACCACGACCAGGATCAGGATGTGCGGCACTTTCGACAGCAGACGGGCAAGGAGGTCGACCAGCAGCACGACCGCGAGCACGACCAGGAGGCCTGCGCCCGATTCCAGCAGCGGAACCTTGTAGGTGAGCGAATTGCCGATCAGGACGCCGCTCGCAACGGCAATCCAGGCGAGCAGCGAGTCGGAGAAGCCGAACGTTGCGTGCTTTGTCTCGCCGGCGCTGGCGATCGAGGGCCCGAGGTTTCCCGACGAGAAGTTCGAGAACCGGCCGAGCACGGGCTCCAGCCTGTCATACAGCCAGGAGCACACCGGCAGCGAGAAGAACAAGGCGAAGTAGAAGCCGAGAACGGCGGTCATCAGGTTCGCCGCCGAGGCGATCGCAATCAGCTCCTTCGCCATCTCGGGCGGACTGTGGCCGTTGATGGTGCCGATCGCGGCCGCCATCATGCTGCCCGAGCCGACGCCGGCGCCCATCGCGAGCGACCGCGGATCGAAGATGTGCAAACTGGCGACAAAGCCGGCCAGCAGCGCGATGAACAGCGCGCCGAGCACGGTGCCGGTGATGTACTCGGCCAGCACGCCGCGCCCTTCGGCGGAGTTCATGCCGTATTTCTCGCCGATGATCACCATGTTGCCTTCACGGCCGATCGAGAAGGTCGCGCCGACCGCTTCGCGCTTGACCCCGAGCAGGAGCGCAATCGGCAGGCCGAGGACGAGCGTGCCAAAGGTGTGCCCGAGCTCCTGGAAGATTAACGCCCAGCCGGCCTTCTGCACCTCCGGCAGCGCGCCGCTTACAGTGAAAGCCATCTTGATCACGAACAGCAGCAGGCCCGCGTTGAGCAGTTGTCCCGCATAGGTCTGCAGGCCGGGCCCGATCCGCGCGGCGGCAGGCAGATAACGCGCTGAGAGGCCCCATGCGGCCGCGATCAGCAGCGCCCACACCATCGGTTGAAGGAGCACCTTGCCCGGTCCGATCTGGAACTGGACGATCCCGACCGTCTCGGCGACGGCAACGATGATCAGAACGGCAACGAACAGCGTGAGCTTGCCTGTGCTTGCGGGATTGACCGCCGGGGCGGCCAGGTCTGCGGAAGGCGAAGAGGTCGACGTCATGATGCTGGACACCTCCAGAAAATGATTGCGGGGCAATGCGGTGAACGGTGAACCAACTTGCCCGCGCAGCATCGGGGAGAAAGCATCTTGCATCAATGATCGTGTCGTCCAGTTTCTGTTGCATTTTTTGCAACACTGGCGGAACGAAGATCCAGCCCGCGAAAGCCGGCATGACCGCGACGTTACCGTTATCGATGCGAACGGCGCGAGGACGGCGAAGCCGTTCCTCGGCCAGTCCCCCGTGCTAGTCGATCGCTCCGGACGAGCCGCCCGGTTCGAGCTTCTGCACATCCGCCACGTTGACGCCAAGCACCACGATGTCGTGCGTCTTGCCCTGAAGGTCTTTCACCTGGTCGCGCAACAGGGCCTCGGCGCGGAAGCCGAGTGCTTCGAAAATCGCGATCGCGCGGGTCTGGTCAGACGTCATCTGTACGGTCAGGCGTTCAAGGCCCATCGACAGCGCGAGGTCAAACGCCTCATTGGAAAGAGCCCGCCCGATGCCGGTGCCGCGCACATGCGAGGAGATCACGGTCCTGATCTCACCGACATGAGCCGACCACGACATGGGGTCCCGCACGATCGTGCCGCACCCCACCACGATGTCGTCCTTGACCACCAGCAGGCTGACGATCGAGCCGCGCTCGATCTCCTTGATCCATGCCGAGAGCACCTTCGGCTCGCGGATATTCCGCGGCAGGAACAGCATGTCGTGCACGGCAAGCGCGTTGGCAAACTCCAGAACGGCGGCCTCGTCGGCAGGCCCCATCAACCGAAACTCGACGTCCCCGCTCTCGAAGTTGACGCGACGCGGATAGGATCGCATCTTGGTGTTCCTCGTGCAGATCGTTCACTCAATCCGAAGTCCAGACTTCGCCACAACCACCTTGCGGGGATCGCAGCGCGTTTTCCGCCTGTCCTGCACGCAGGAGCCAAATCAGGCAAGCCGGGCGTACCGATGTCCCAATATAACTCCTGAAACGGCCCGTTTGCACCTTTCCGTCCCGATATGAGCACATGAACCTGGCGACAATGACCATGGGCGCTTCCAACGACAACCTCGAACAACCGCTGCACGAAATGCTGCGGAGGCATGCCCCGAGGCGCCATAGTGGAGCACGCGCTCCTTGAACTGGGCGGCATCTTCTGATTCTACCTCTTGGTATCGCTCACTCGGTGCAATTCCCCGCGCCAGCTTCACAGTCGCCTCGTTAGCGGCTTTCGCCGGCAGATCACGACCGAGTATCCCTTTATCTTGAAGCCCCGCAAAAGACAGGCCTCCGTTTAAGCTGTCCCGGCAATCGTCCATTCCACCTAGTGAAAGTCGGACCTTTAATGCTCGCGTCAGCGCGGCTATAGGCATCCCCAAGCATGAAAAACTTAGGGGGACGCCGCTAAATGGCAAAATTATCAGCACTTATCGCGAGAAGCATGACCTCGGTCGCCGCCGTGTTGATGTTGGTGAGCACAGCCCGCGCGGCAGACCTCAAAGTCCTGACCACCGGTATTCTGAAGGGCTCGTTCAAGGAGATCGCCACTCGCTTCGAACAAGAGACCGGCCGTAAGGTCATCATGTCGTGGGGACCATCATCCGGCAATTCGCCCGAAGCCAGCCAAGTCCGCGTGAAGAGTGGTGAACATGTAGACGTGCTGATCATGGTCAACACCGGCATGGACGAACTAGTCAAGGGCGGATACTTCACTCCCGTCGAGCGAAAGGACGTCGCGGTCTCCAAGATCGGTGTTGCGGTGAAGACCGGACACAAGATGCCGGACATTTCGACGGAAGCAGCACTACGCCAGACACTTTTGGACGCCACCTCGATCGGCTATTCCGAGGGAGCCAGCGGAACGTATGTTGCCACCGTTCTTCTCAAGAAATTAGGCATCGTCGATCAGGTCGCAGGCAAGAGCCACGTTGTTCTGGGCCGGAAATTTGTTGGCGAAGCGATCGCCAGCGGTGAGGTCGAACTCGGGCTCCAACAGATCAGCGAGTTGCGCCTGGAGCCGGGAATCACCGTAGTCGGCCCGTTGCCCGAAGAGTTGCAGAAGAAAAGCGTAGTTTCTGCCGCCGTCTCTTCCGAGGCAACCGATATGGAAGCTGCGATGCAGTTTCTGGCGTATCTGACGTCGCCCGCGTCAGCGGAATCGATGAAGAAGAGCGGCTTGGACCTACCGGACGCAAAACCATAGCCCCACATGAACGACCCGCATTGTCCAAAAGCGCCAACCACCGAACTTCGCTTGGCAAGCGAGGTTCGGTTCAACCGATACTTGAATGGAGCGACGAGTTCTTCAACAAGGAGGCGCTGACGTTTTGAGCAGCTCCTATTTCGCGTTTTCCTTTAACCAAGCGGCCAGTGCCGCCGCCACTTCGAGATTGTTGAGCTCCAGCATCACCATGTGCACGTTCCCATGGATACCACTGTCCTCCAGTCGCATGGTCTGAACCGATACGCCGGCGCGGTAAAACTCCGCAGAGCCCCGTCAACGTTTGAGTGCCAAGCCGAACAACCACGAGCGGGCTGATCGACCAAATAGACCGCGTAACCCTGCTCGAGGAAATACTCTGCCCAGCCCTTCCGACCATCCGGTGTCATCATCCAGTTGGTCGCCGTCTGCATCGCGCCGTGAATCAATATCAGCGGATACTTCTGCGTGATTGTCTCCGGCGCCAGATACTCCACATACATCTGGCCATGCATAAGCTCCTTACCGGGTTCGCCAACGCAGCGTCCGCCGACGTAAGAGAATGCTCGCTCGGCGGCCACGGTCGGGAGCCTGATCGAGGTTTGGGCCAGCGCGAACGGCGCGCACGCGACCGACCACGAGATGGTGACGATCAGCAAAATCTTTCTCAAGCTGAATTCCTTTTTTGTGCAGCTCGGTGCGAGCTACAGATCGTAGACCGGCTAGAGATCATGGACTGCCGGGCTCCAGCCCATGCTTCTTCAAGACAACCGCCGCATTCGGCCCCGAGAGAAAGATGAGCAAGGCCCGAGCCGGCTCAGGCGATGCCGACGGCTTCAGCAGGCCCGCTGAGAAAGCCGTGACCGACTGAATCTCGGCTGGGAGAGGCCCGACATAGGAAATGCCCTTGATGGCGAGCAACTCGCTGATCTGCGTGAAGCCGATATCCCCGTGGCCCTCCGCAAGAGCCTCTCCAACCGACAGGCCGGGAGCCAGTTGCAGGATCTTCCCCTCAATCTCGCCGGCAACACCCAATCTTTCGAAGAGAGCACGCATATGCTCACTGCTGGGCCCCGACGAAATGACGATTGTCCGGCAATCGCGTAGTGCGCGAGAGAGAGCCTCCGCGGTTGCTATATTTGGCCGTGGGCGGTCGACCCTCACCGCGACACCGATGGCGGACGCCGCCAAATCCGTTCGTTTCACGGCAATGCCGCGCGTGATCAAACTGTCGACGCGCCCCGCAGGCACGACCACAACATCAATATTCTCCCCCGCGCCTGCGCGCCGGAGAATATCGACCGTTCCACCCCATTCGACGGAAACATGATGTCCGGTTTCTTTCTCGAAGGCGGGCAGCAACTCGCTATATGCCTCGCGAACGGCATTCGATGCCAGAATTCGGATCTCGTCGGCCACGACGACCCGAGGAAACCCGGCCAGGAGCGCAGCCACCACGCCGACGACATACCACCAAGGGCAGCGCGTTCTCCTCCGATCCATGCGCGCTCTCCCGTTCACTTCCAGAGACCCACGAGCGGCCAGTAGGTGAACATGAACAGCACGATGACGCCGTACATGACCGTCGCGAGCGGCAGCCCCAGACGCATCATGTCCCGCGTCGTGAAGCCGCCGGCGCCGTATGCGATCATGGCGGGGGCGGACGTCACCGGAATGATCGACAAACATTGGGCAATGAGAGCCACGCCAAGTACGATTCCGACGATCGGCAGGTCCGGATTGTGCAGGGAGACCAGAAAACCGATGATCGCTGGCGTGATCGCGGTCAGGCAGGACGTGATGCTGGTGAAGCAGAAGCGTACGAAGAACACGACAACGAAGATCATGATCGCCAGTGCCGTGACCGACAGGCGTCCCATCCCGGACTCGACGAACGCCACCTTCGACAGCCACGCCGCCCCACCGGTCCTGGTCAGCATCTCCGCCATCGAAATTCCCGCGCCAAACAGCAGAACCGAATTCCAGTCAATTCGCTTGTAGAGATCATTGCAGGTGATGATCCCGACACCCGGCATCACGAGCAGCAGCACGCAAAGCACCGAAATGGCGGATGCCTCGACATGGTGGATCTTGTCGGTCGCCCAGAGGAGGATCGTTAGCACCATGATGAACGACGCCCGCTTCTCGGTCGCGGACATCGGCCCCAATTCCGCGAGGCGTGCGGTGATGTACTCGCTTCCCCCAGGCAATTCTGCAAATTCAAATCTGAAGAGCCGGGTCGCGAGAAAATAGAGGCCGATGGAAAAAAGGACAGTGTAGGGAAGCAAATAGACCAGCCAGTCGACATAGCCGAGTTGGGCTTGGCCTGCTCCTGTCAGGAAACTGACAATCACCGGATTGGGCGCGGCTCCCGTGAGCACTCCCACGCCGGTCACCGATGGCAGAATGCCCGCAAGAAGGAGCATGGCCTTGCCAATCTGGCTGCTGCGCGGAAGGCCAAATGCCTCGATCAGTCCGATCACGATCGGAACGAGCGTCGCCGCTCGCGCGATCACCGAGGGAATGAAGAAGGTCAACGCGAAGGCGGTCAGGATGATGCCGAACATGATCGCATGGGTGTTGGTGCCGACCAGCTTGAGGATCAGATAGGCCACCCGCTTCTCGAGCCCGGTGCTCGTGATCGAAGCCGCCATGGCGAGGCCCGCCGCGACAAACAGCCAGCCGCTGTTCGAGAAGCCGCTGAGCGCGAGCGGGATAGCCTTTGCGGTTCCAAGAATCGTGCCTGGGTCGTTCCCGGCGGGCGAGAAACCGAGCGCCAAGATCAAGAGGAATATGAGCGCGACCGCGCTTACTCCGTAGGGAATTGCTTCGGTGATCCACATCAGCACCACGAAGGTCATCACGGCGATGACGCGCTGTCCCGCCGGCGACAGACCAGCCGGCGATGGCGCCATGATGATTGCGATCATGATCCCCAGCGCAATCAGCACGGTCAGGAATTTCCTCGTGCTCACTCCGGTTGAATCGGACGCAGCATGAACCAGCGTCGACATGCGTATCCTCCGTTTTGATTTTGGCGACCGGCGAAATGCCGATGCTTTTCTATGTTCGTTGCGGCCAGACCTTCGTCAGACCGTTCGATGATGCCTATGCCGGACCGAGCGGAGCCTGCTCAGTCGGCGGCCGCTCCCAGCACCACGACGCCATCCGCGGCGCGCACGCCTTGACCGGCCGGCAAGACGACGACGGGATTGATCTCGGCCTCGATCAGGCGCTCGCCGAGCTGTGCCGCCATCAGCGAGAAGGCCACGATCGTGGACACCAGCGCCTCGACGTCCGCCTTCGGCCGTCCGCGAAATCCGTCCAGCAACGGCCAGGTGATCAGGTCATGCAGCATCGAGAGCGCGTCATCGCGGCTGAGGCCACCCTGCGGCGGCAGGAGACGCATGGTTGTATCCTTGAAGAGTTCCGCGGTGACGCCGCCCATGCCGAGCAGAATCGCTGTGCCGAGCGCATCGCGGTGCATGCCCAGGATCAACTCGGTGCCGCCCGCGACCATCTCCTGAACCAGGAAGCGTTGCGGACGCTCGCCGGTCGCCTTCTCTACATCATTCGCCATGGTGATAAGCCGTCCGCCGATCGTATCCGGCGTCAGATTGATCGCGACGCCACCCACATCGCTCTTGTGCGTGATCCTGCCGGACAGGACCTTCAGGACCACTTTCTCGCCAAGGCCGTGCGCCGCGGCTTCCGCTTCCGCCGATGTCTCGACGATCCGCTCGGCCACCGCGCGAATGCCGAACCGGGTGAAGAGTGCCTTGGCCTGGGCCTCGTCGAGTGAGCCCTTGGAAAATTCGCTGATGTCGACCTGCCGTTCGACCGACAAAGCAACTTCGCGCTGCGAACACTGGGCCGCCAGGAGCAAGCCAGCGAATGCAGACGCGCAGCTTTCGGCTGACGTGTAGGCCGGCACGCCGCGCGCCGTGAGAACCGCGCCGACGTCCGGCGCGTACGGGCTGACATAAGCGATGACCGGCTTGTCGGAGTCCGGCAGGCAGTCGCGAACAGCATCTGCAAGAAGCGCCGGAGATCCGACGGCAGACGACCCTGCAATTATCACCAGGGCATCATAAGACGGGCTGGCAAGCAGAGCGCGGATCGCACCCCGCAGGATGTCCGGATGCAGGCCGGCCAGCGTCAGGTCGACCGGATTGCGGTCGAGGTTGGCATGGGAGCCGGATTGCAGCAACGCAAGACGAGCCGCGGTCTCGGCATCCGGCGTGGGCGTCTCGAAACCGGCGACGCCGAGACTGTCGGAAACGATTGTTCCGGCGCCTCCAGTAGAAGTGAGGATCGCCACGCGCTTTCCGCAAAGCTTCCGCCCCGCAGCGAGAGCGGCCGGAATGTCGAGCAGGTCCTCGAATGTCTTCGCCCGGATCACACCGAGCTGCCTGAACAGCGCATCGTACATGCGATCCGAGCCGGCGAGCGCGCCGGTATGCGAGACGGCTGCCTTGGCTCCGGCCTCCGAACGGCCGATCTTGAAAGCCACCACCGGCTTGCCGGCCAACCGCGCTTTTCGGACTGCTTCGCGGAAACGGACCGGATGCCGGATCGCCTCGACGTACAGCGCAATCACCTTGGTGGCTTCGTCCGCTGCAAGAAATTCGATGAAGTCCGAAAGCTCGAGGTCGGCTTCGTTGCTCGTGGACACGAGCTTCGACAACCCGATGCCACGCGCTGCCGCGCGGGAGAGCAGTGCCCCAAGGATTCCGCCGCTCTGCGACACGAGCCCGATTGGGCCTGCGGGGAAGTGATCCATCGCCAGTGCGCCCGAGGCCGACAGCACGATATTGTCCGTCAGGTTGACGAGGCCAATCGTGTTGGGGCCAAGGATCCGCATCGAACCGGCAGCTTCCAGAAGCTGCCTCTGGCGCAAAGCCCCCTCCTCGCCGGTTTCGGTATAGCCGCTCGCAAGGACGATCGCTGCGGCGGCGCCGCGTTTCGACAACTCCCGCACCGCGAGATGCGCGCGCTCCGCGCCCAGGAGGACGATCCCAACATCGGGCACCGCCGGTAGCGCCCCAACATCGGGATAGCAGGTGAGTTCACCGATGCGTTCGACCTTCGGGTTGACCGGATAAATCGTGCCCGAGAAGCCGTGCTTTTGCAGGAATGCCACCGGCCGTCCAGAGGTCTTGTCTGGATCGGCGGAAGCGCCGATGACGGCGACACTCCGCGGTCGAACGAGGCGTGCGATGGCGTTCATGGCATCACTCCTTCGAGGACGACTTTGCGAGGAACGCCATCACCGCTTCGCGGTGCTCGGCGCTGGTGTAGCAGATGGCTTGCGCCTGACTGCCAAGATCAAAGATCTCGTGTGCCGAATGCTCGAAGGTCTGGTTCAGGATTTTCTTACCCAGTGCGAGCGCGGTCGGTGATCCCTGCGCGAGTTCGACGGCCCATGCCTGCGCGGCCGAAAGAAGCTCGCCGGAGGTCACCTTGCGATCGAGAATGCCGAGCGCGAGAGCCTCGTCGGCCTCGACCATACGCCCGGTGAGGATCAGCTCCTTTGCCTTGGGAAGTCCGACACGTCGTGGAAGATAGTAGGAGCCGCCACCATCGGAAATCAGTCCGCGCTTGATGTAGGACCAGCTGAATTTCGAACGCTCCGAGCCAATCAGAAAATCGCAAGCGAGCGCGGTATCGGCGCCGAGACCGGCCGCGGCACCGTTCACCGCGGCGATGGTCGGCTTAGGCAGGTTGAGCAGCATGGATTGAACCCGATGCACGCCCTGCTGCCTGCTCCAGCCGTTGAATGCGACTTCGCCTTGCGGAGCTTCCAGGCGCCGCTTCATGCCGCTGATATCGCCGCCCGCGCAGAACGCACTGCCGCGCCCCGTCAAAACCAGCGCCCGGATCGACTTGTCGCCCGTGACCGCCTGGAGCGCGTCCACAAATTCCGAGCGCATGTCGTCGCTCATGGCATTTCGACGGTCGGGCCTGTTGAGGGCGATGGTGGCGACGCCGGCATCGACTGAGAACTCGATCAGCTTATAGGTCATGTGCATACCTTCGATTGTGGTTTGGCACTTGCGCAGATTTTCATCGCGGAAGACGCATCACTCCGGCCGCGCCGGCGGATGCCGACCCGGACATCTCGGCGCGCCTGCGCCGAGGGACCAACGATGTATCGATTTCAAGCCGGCGCCCGTCGCGTCCAAGTCGACGAACCGGACCACGCCGGACTATTACCCAATAGGAATGTTAGACATTGCGTTTCATGCTCCCGAGATGCTTTGCGCTTTGTTTTATTGCTTGCTTGTATACTGAGTTGTCATAAAAGCGGATATCCTCCATTTCCATTTAGTGGAATGGGTCGGACGGAGCGCGGCATGGCTTCAGCGCGGCAATATTCTGGTGGCGCAAATGGAAACCGGTCGCTGGAGCGGGGCATCGAGATCCTGCGTGCCTTCCGGCCCGGCGTCGATACGCTCGGCAACGGCGAGATCGCCGAGCGCACCGGCCTGGCTCGCTCTACCGTCAGCCGACTGACCAAGACCTTGGTCGAGTTCGGCATGCTCGACGAAGTCCGGACCGAGCGAAACTATCGGCTTGCCGCCGCCGTACTCAGCCTCGGCCACGCCGTCCGCATGGGATCGCCGGTGCTCAAGGTGCTCAGCCCGCTGATGCGGGCTGAATCCACGCGGCGCCGGCTGAACGTCGGTCTCGCAACGGCGGATCGTACAATGATGGTCTACCTGGAATCCATTCGCTACAGCCCGCGCCCGACGCTGCGCAGCATTGTGGCCGGTCAACAGGTACCGATGGAATTGACCTCGCTTGGGCGCGCCTATCTCGCGGGGATCCCGGACGCGGCCCGCGACACGCTGCTCGTGCAATTCCGGCGACGTAATGCCGCCGCCACCAAGGCGCTGATCGCCGAGGTGCAGAAATCAATCCGCTCCGTCAGGCGCGACGGCTACTGTGCGGTCTCCTGGCAGCCCGGCGTACTCGCCGTCGCCACTCCGATCGTCCTCGACGGTCTGCCGATTTACGCGCTCAACATGAGCCTGCAAGACATCGAACCCACCGAAGCCCTTGGCAGAGAGATCGGCGAGTACCTCATGGTATTCGCCGCACGATGCGAGGAAACACTCTCTGTATCGAGATAACGCCTGAAGCAAGACTGGACGGCACGGCTACGATCTAAGGCCGGGCCGACGTAGCGGTGCGATTATTAACTCCTGGACAAATGGGCCCGCGCAAGGATCGAGGGCCTAACAGCGCGCTGCGCGCGAAATAGTTCGAAATCGTAGTTTGGCGTACAAAATCTTGCAAATGGCGGAGGGAGAGAATCTAGAAAAAGAATTGCTCGTCTGCTGCAGCTCAGATCTTCTCGCTAGGGGAGAATTCCCGATCTCCAGGGCTCTCCGTATTACGTAGGCCATGCAAACTGGCCCGAACCCGCCCACCTGAGGGTTAGTCGCTCGACCCTAAAGCCTCTGGAAGTCGTAGAACTGCTCTTCCCGTCCTGTGGACTTCGGCGGCCATCTCCTAGAATTCAATTTGGATATCCGTTGAATTTTGCTGCGACGATTGGCCGCTCGCAAACTTGGGCGAACCTACTTTCCGGCCCGAAACTTGGGAGCAGTCGATGTCATTGACGCTCTCCTCTCAAGATCAATCAGTTGCTCAAGGCTGGCCGAGCGCTGCCCATTACGTTCAGAAGGAAAGAGCACACTTCAATATTGTGTTTACAACATAACCCGCTATCGCGCTCACAGAATGGAACCGTTTTTGACTTGCCATGCTACAATATTACAATTTTTGATTGTGATATTGACAAAGGTGCTCTATCCTCGCTCGGGTTTGATCGCCGTTTTGAGCTAACGATAAGTCTTTAGGCGGGCTCGATCCCGCACATCGAAGTTGCTGATCAGCTTTTTAGTCGTTCTTTCCGTTCTGCGCCGCCACTTTGCCGCAGAAAGACAAGGGAGAGCAACGTGACAAAATTCCGCGTAAAAGCTTTCTTCATGCACGAGCGAGAGCGCGCGGCCGCAGCGCAGGCTGCTAGTGTAGGGACGATCGCCAACATCGAATGGACTGACGGCTATCTGATTGGAATAGTCGAGGAAGCGAAGATACCCGAACTGATGAACGACGGATTGGTAATCACGCCGATCGAAATGCTGGAGCAGACAGATGATCCTAAACTGCCGCCATCCCGCTCAGTGCGTTCGGCCTCATTGTTAGCACGAAAACAGGGAACAAGGCCGCTCGGGACGTCCAGTGTCGATAAAAGTCTGGCTGCCAAAATCCGATCCGTCATCACGCAGTCTCCACAATTTTACGTTGTGCGTCTCAATGGACCCCTGACCGAAATGCGACGTGACGCCCTCAGGGACACGGGGGTATCCTTGCTCGAACGTCTCAGCAACAACAAGTACACCGCCCGCCTTGCGAAGGACGAGGTGGAAAAGCTTGCCAGCCAACCATTTGTCGATTCGATCCGCCTCTATTCCGAGGAGGACACGCTATCGGCAACTAACAATAAGTCTGTCGGTGTGAGCCGTAGCACAGCCGCAAACGGCGTAAATTTCACCGTCGTCCACGCTGTCCGACTCCATCGCGCGGAGGACATCGCTACTGTGGTAGTCTGGCTACGCCGGATCAACGTGAGCCCGCTTTGGGAGAAAGGCGATGTGATTGGCGTTGCTCTTTCTCAGGGCGGATCGGAAGTCGCCGAACTCGCTAAACTTCCAGAAGTGGCGAGCATCGAAGAGATCTTCCCCGCACGGCCACTTGACAGTCTGGCACGCGGCATTCTGCGTCTTGAGGACAAGGGTCAATCGCTCGGCTTTGAGGGCGAAGGCCAAATCATCGGTATCGCCGATACGGGATTGGACGAACGCCACCCGGACTTCGAGGGCCGAATTGTTCAAATTGTCGCGAAAGGCCGGATCGGGCCACCAGCGGACACCAGCGATCCGGAAGGCCACGGCACGCATGTGGCCGGCTGTGCGCTGGGCGATGGCCGAAATTCGAACGGCGAGGTGAAGGGGGCAGCTCCAAAGGCCAAGCTGTTCTTTCAGTCCATCCTTGATGAGAACGGAGGCCTAGGCGGCCTACCGTTGGATCTAGGCCAGCTCTTTGATGAGGCCTATCAGGCCGGCGTACGCGTACACAACAACAGCTGGGGAGCGTTCGGTTACGCCCGCTATTCGGCAACGTCACTCGACGTCGACCGTTTTGCTGCCGCTCACCCTGATATGCTGATCGTTATCGCTGCGGGCAACGACGGGCTCTCAACGCCACGCGTTCGTGGTACAAAAACCAATTCAAAGGCCGGCTTCGTGGATTGGCCCAGTGTTGCAGCACCCGCCACGGCAAAGAACGGCCTGACGGTCGGAGCGAGCCGAAGCTGCCGCTCGGAAGGGGGGTATGCGAAGCTAACGTTCGGTCAAGCCTGGAACGATCGATACCCGAATGCGCCGACCGCTGACGACTTCGTTTCGGGCAATCCAGATTGCTTAGCGGCCTTCAGCAGCCGGGGTCCATCGGACGATCAGCGGATCAAGCCAGACGTGGTGGCTCCCGGTACCGATATCGCGGCAGCACGTTCGAGCACAGCTCCGTTGTATAAGTTCTGGGGTCCGTACCCGAATAATTCCAAGTACGCATACATGGGCGGCACTAGCATGGCCGCCCCATACGTCGCCGGCTGCGCGGCACTCCTTCGTGAATATTTTATCAAGCAAGCCGGCTGGGCCACACCCAGCGCAGCGCTGCTAAAGGCGACGCTGATAAACGGCACGAAGCGGCTGGCCGGCTATGACGCCGTTGCGGCACTGAACGGTGAGCCAAATTTCCACCAGGGCTTTGGCAGAGTCGACATGGCGAATAGCATTCCAAGTCCGTTGTCGCCGGATCTCAAGCTCGTCTATGTTGATAGTTGGAAGACACCACAAATTTTCGGAAAGACCGGGCAACGGTTCCGTTGGCAGATCAAGGCTGGCGACAAGCTGCCCCTTCGGGCCTGCCTCGCGTGGACTGATGTCCCTCTGCGCGGTTTACAGAACCAGTTGTTCTTGTTGCTGGATGACGAGAACGGTAAGAAGTTCAGCGGCAACAGCAATGCTGCAGCCACCCTCAAGATTTCCGGCATGATCGCCGATCCGAACAACAACGTTCAAATCATCCGAGTGGACAAGGTTAGCCCTGGGACCTTCACGATCGTCGTTACGGCAACCAACCTGCTGCAGCCGCCGCAGGCCTTTGCACTAGTCGTAACAGGCGATCTCCAATCCTCGTTGTCGCCTGTTCCTTGAGCCTCGTACATGTTCAAACTCCATGTCATTCAAGCGCAATTCGGTGATAGCCTCCTTCTTGAGTTTGGCAGCGCCGGCAAACCTCGCTATATCCTGATCGACGGAGGACCGCCGGGCAATTACGAAGCCGACTTGCGCGCCGCGCTCGAGCACATTGTTGGCATCGGCGGCAAGCTCGATCTGCTTGTAATGAGCCATATCGACAATGATCACATTGTGGGCGTTCTGGATTTGCTGGCTGATCTCGAATACGATCAGGTTAGTGACCGTCAAGCGCGTCTTCGGATCGACCAACTTTGGCACAATTCGTTTGAAAAGACACTCGATCCAGACGGCGCGATCACGCAACAATTGCAGGCAATCATGAGCATGGCCAGCGCCGCGAACTTCGCGATGCCACTCGCCACAGACGCCTTTCTTGGAGTCCGCGAGGGCAACCGCCTGCGACTGGCCGCGCAAAAACTCAAGATCGAGCGGAACAGGGGCTTCAAGAACGACCTCATCATGGTCGACACCGCGTTGGAGCCCATCCTCTTCGGACCGCTAAGCTTGAGGATCGCGGGGCCCAGTCAAGCCAACCTTAGGGCACTTCGTAAGAAATGGTTGGAATGGCTTGCGGAGACCTCGCGGCGAGTAGCGACGCAGCCAAGCACCGCCGCCATGATGGACCGCAGTGTTCCAAATCTTAGCAGCGTCGTCCTCCTGGCGACGTGCAACAAAAAAACGGTTTTGCTTACTGGCGACGCGCGTGGTGATCATATTTTAGCGGGCCTAACTAAAGCCGGCCTCGCGCAGAAGGGCACAATTCACGTCAACGTACTGAAAGTCCAACATCATGGAAGCAGCCGCAACGTGGACGAGAAGTTTTTCCGCGCAATTACCGCGGATACCTATGTGATTTCGGCCAACGGAAAGTACGACAATCCGGACCTCGAAACGCTACAGTGGATCGTGTCGGCTGCAAGAGACCGCCAAGAGCCGATCACTCTGGTGGTCACCAACGAAACCAAGAGCACACGACTGCTTGTCGACAAGTTCGATCCCACAACATCCGGCTATACGCTCACAATCCTGAAGCCGGGAATGCATGAGCATGTCGTTACGCTGGCGGACTGACGTTTGCTGCGAGCCGCGTCGCTTTCTTCAGGCTACCTGGGAACGATGGGCCGAAAGCTTAAGTACACCCTCGACCTGCAGCCAATCCATGGGCTGCGCAATCAGAACGGGCGATGCCCAAATCGGATCCCCCTTGTCGTGCTCAACAAACAGCGACTTTCGCGCCTTGCTCGTGGCACGGCACACTCTGAGGTCATTCTCCAGCAATTCCCTGTAGAATTCCTTCGCAAATACGGGGGCCTTGCTGTCATCAAGGTCCCAATGAAATCCGATCGTCATCGGGATATCGTTGCGCGAGAATTCTAGAGCTGCAGCAGATGCGCTACTGCGGCAGCAGCTGAGATAGACAAGTTGGACATTCGCTTCCTTGAGCAACGGAGCGACGGCTGCGATCGGTACTGCTCGTGGGTTCGGGAAGCCTGAAAAGATTAGATAACCCCTTTCGTCTCCATCGATACCATCGGCAAACAGGGCGTGTCCGGCAAAATGGACCACATCATAGCGTCTACTTCCATTCGTCAGATGCTCCTTGAGTTCATCCACCAACGACCAGGCCTCGCCCGCCGCAGCGTCCTTTTTGGGGAGTACCGTAACATTGATCTTGATTGTCGCTCTGCTCTCGTTTTTCTGCTTCGACTTTTCAAGTTTCCGGATCTCGTCAACTTCCTGGTCCAGATGAGGAAGCGCGGGCAAGACCCCATTATAGCTCTTCCAATACTTTCTCCACAGCCCATCATTCGGTCCGTCCGGCACGGAACCCGCCGGCACGTGCGATCGCAGAACAAGTACGTTGAGATTGCCGTCGTCCGTCTCAATCTGTCCGTCGCGACTGCCAAAGGCGTCGATCTTATTTGGCAACAGATATCTACGTGCGACGGTATTATCGAGTATCAAGTGTCGGCCGTCCTGCTCGTCGGCGATCGCCTCCCAAAGACCGTCAAACCACGGCTGTTCCAGGTTGAAGCGCAATCTGACGTGCCCCTGCGGCGCAACATCCTTGTCGCGCGTCGCTTCCTGAGCAAAATCATAGTATCTGTTGAACGCCCTGCTACCCCAAAGCATCCGACTCACGCGCTCGCCGAGCTGACGATATTCGGCATGCCATTTTGTGTAGTGCCCCCTTCTGCTGGCATTCTGGTGCCATTTGGCCAAGTTCTTTTTGAGGTTCTTGCTATCCCTTATGAATTCGACGAGTTCATCTTCCTTCAGCACCAGAGGCTCAGGCTCTCGACGAAGTACGCCGGTCGGCTTGTGAATGTTGAGATGCACCCGGCTGTAAATGATGTCGCGTCGCAAATCGACTTCCAATATCGCAAAGCTAGGCTCCTTCCTTGGTCCCGAGGTCTCAGCGATCGCGCTGTGCGTTGTTCGAAATGCATCATCCTCGAAGCGCACTTCGCGGGACTCGTCCTGAATGACGTCGAGCCGTCGCGCGAGAATAACGCACTGCCGAACGTAATCTGTCGTACAGTCGACGACGAGAAGTTCGCATCGCTTGATCGGCTGAACCGACAGCAGAAGCTCGAGGCGGCCAACCAAGATACAGGCGGGCGACGACGGCTTTGACGCGAGTGACTTGATCAGGTCGAGCCCAGGATCCGTTTCGACAGTACCGGTCCAGGAAGATGCAATGACGAGCAACGCGGTCTCCCGATCGATCCTTTTTCGGGCATCCTGCATTGACGCCACGGACCGTATAGTTACCGGGACCCGCGGTCGCATCTGCTGACCGACCAGCGTCGCGCCGCTTTCCAGCAGTTCCAATTGACCGGCATCGCCGCTCGCGACAACGATATTCATGATCGTCTCCTCATCACAGCCGGCGCCTTGAGCCGCAAGGTTAGACGCTCGCGCCCCTTCTTCTCGCGCTGAAGCTTGAAATCACCACTCATCTCCCTGGCGATCCGGTCCAAGAGGTTCTCTCCGAGCGCAATCTCAGCTCGGGTTGCCTCGATCACCGCCGCCAGTTCGTGCGTCTCGATCGCTTTGGGTACCACGGCGGCCATCGAGATCGTGACTACACCACCTCGGGTTGCCGTCGATATTTCGATGGGCTCCGTGCCGGCTCGAGAGCGCAGCAGATAAGACAGCATAGAACTCAGCGCGAAAAACACGCGATAGGGGTCAGCGAAGACGGACAAGGAGGACGAGCCGTGCATCACACTGACCGCGTCATACTCTCGCTTCGGCAGTTCGTCGAGGATGAACCGCAATGCTTCCTTTATATCGACCGTTACAGCCCGCTTCGCGGGGAGAGCTTGCGTCTCATACGCCGCGAGCACGCGATCGTAGGTCAATTCGATGCGTCCGAGCTGGCGCGCCGCCTTCTTAGCCAAATCGCGCAATCGGTCATCACGCGCTTCCTGGTCGATCAGGTGAACGTAGCTTGAAACGAGCGATACTGGTACACGTACCTGTGCGGTCGTCTCGGCCAACGCGGCTCGCAACGTTTCGACCTTGGCTGTCCACTCCATGTCCGCGATATTCTGCAGCATGAAAACTGCGTGATCGTACTCTTCCTCCAACGTATGCTTCGAGGCGAAGACCTCAGTCTTCCTGCCCTGCTTGCCAAAGAGCTTCACCGCGACCGGCTCACCGGTGAGCGCCGCGGGCGACACATCGAGGAACTCCTGGAGATTATCATCAAGAGAGGGAGAAGCCTTCTGCATTAGGAGCTGCGCTAGCCGATTCGAACGAACAATACGAAACTTCTGATCGGTGACGATTATCGCCGCCGGGCATACGTCGAGGAGCTTGACGAGAATGAGGCCTTGGAAGACCCGCTCTAGGGTCGCTTGCATTTGCTGGATGAGGCTCTGAAGCTTACCGATCTCGACTGGCGAGAACGTGTCAGCTAGGCCATCTTCAAAATTCAAAATCCATAAGATACGACCGAATAACCTTATCGGGATGCACAATTCGGACCGCGTTTCCTTTGCTACTTGGAGAAAGGCCTGCGCTTCTTTGCTCCCGTCGTCTTTGTCCTTCAGGATCACGCAATTTCTACGACGAAGGCAAAGGCCGAGAACGCCCTCATCCACCGATTGCGAGTGCCCGCTCGGCATCGGCGTGCCACCGTGCTTTCCGACCGCTTGCGCCAATAGCTGGATTTGCCCGCGCAACGCGTTGATTTTGAAGATCGATACATTCTCATACTTGTAGAACTCTGCTAGGCCTCGCACCACGCGCTCAGCAACGAGTTGCATGTCTTCTAGACGGGCGATATCCTGGACTAGCTCGCTGACAAATTCACGTTCCAGACCTTCAACGATGCCGAACAAAGGCAGTAGCGCTTGTTCGAGATTGAGGTCCTCCAAAATACCCCGCGAAGCGGCGTTGTAGGTCTGCTTGCTCTTCGACGCCAAGCAGAAGCCCCCAATGATTCGCTTACCCGACCGAATAGGCAGGCAGACCAATGCCTTCATTCCTGCCCTGATGGCTGCTTGGGTATCAACGCGCTCAAGATACTCGGGCGCGGTCGTCGACATCTGCTCCTCCAAGTCGTCCATCCAGGTGACTGGCTGTTTGAGCCAGTCGACATAACCGTTCGGCGTTGTGAACCAACGCGAGACGAAATCGATCGGTTCGCCACGTGTCAGGATGATGCGCGAATAGTCGCGCTTCGGCGAATAAATGAACAGATTCGCCCAATCGAACTCGATAAAGTTTCTCAGGACCTTTAGGATCCCGTCGTAGATGTCATTGTGGTCCGAGACGGTCGCGATCAGCGTGCCAAGTTGCTTCCTAGCGAGATCGAACCCGATCGGCTGGACTTGCAAGATTGATCCAGAAAATGCACCACTCTGATCAAAGCTGGGTGTGCTCGTTACGCGAAGCTCAATTACCTGATCAGTTCGCGTTCTGATATTGATGTTGAAATCGCCGCCAACACCACGTTGACGCTGGACACTCTGCCGTCGGACTGTTTCTCGGCTTTTCTTGTCGGCAAGGAATTCGCGAGCGCTTCGGCCAATCAGTTCCTCGCGCGTCAACCCAAGAAGGTTCACCGCCTTTTGCGTGGCGAAGAGAATGCGCAAATGTGCGTCGAGCTTAAGCATTCCAAAGGGAGCGGCCTCAAGAGCTTTGTGCTCCGCATCCACGATATTGGACATGTCTACCAAAAGAGCATAGCCGCTGCCCTTGGCACCGCTCTCGACTTCGCCAAATTCGGCCAGGACCGGCACTGCTCCACTCGACACTTCGAGGTCAAGATCGTAAAGCTGACGCGGTCGTTCAGCAATGGCCCGCCGCACTTCAGCTGTAAGCGCGAATTTCTCCGCACCTTTTGCTTTTGAGAGTCCTGATGCATGAGGTGTCCACCAAAATAGGTGGACACCTTGTGATGAGCGACGATGATCAGAAACTGCGGGTCAGGCTTGTCGGCCGGAACGGTCGCCGGCGCTACGAGGCGGCATCGAAAGAGCGTCTTGTCGCGGCCTGCCTTGAGCCTGGGGTTTCGGTATCGAGGCTTGCACTCGAACATGGGGTCAACGCGAACCTCCTTCGGAAGTGGATCAAGAAGCACAGCGCGACCAGGTCGCTGCCGCCGTCCTCACGCCCGGCGTTCATCCCGGTTCAGCTTGAGGGGAAGTCCGAGCGGGACCTGTCGCGAAAAGACAGCGTGGCGACGGTTGATTTGCCGGCTTACGATGAAGTGCGTGGTTCGGAACCCAAAGGGACTCCAGCTTTTTGTTCTCCGGCCAAAGTGTCAATCGGCGTTCGACTGGGACCCCCTATCGGCATCCAAAAGGGACCCCTTTGATCGGCGTGCTCTGCTGGTAGCGCTCGGGTCGTCGGAGCTGGTCGGGGTTGCGGAGACGGCGCGAGCGCGGGTTGTTTGAACATCGTCGCGGCTTTTGAATCGCCAGCTGTCGTTGCCGGTCTCGACGATGTCGCAGTGATGGGTCAATCGGTCGAGTAGCGCGGTGGTCATTTTGGCATCACCGAACACACTGGGCCATTCGCCGAACGCAAGATTGGTGGTGACAATGATGGAGGTGCGCTCGTAGAGCCGGCTGATGAGATGGAACAGGAGCTGACCGCCGGATTGCGCGAACGGCAGATAGCCCAGCTCGTCGAGAACGATGAAGTCCATGCGGGTCAGATGCTCGGCGAGCCGTCCCTGCCGACCGTTGCGGGTCTCGGTCTCGAGCCGGTTGACGAGGTCGACTACGTTGTAGAAGCGTCCTCTGGCGCCATCGCGGATGCAACTTCTGGCGATGGCAATGGCCAGGTGGGTTTTGCCTGTACCGGTGCCGCCAACCAGCACGACGTTGCGTTGTTGGGCGATGAAGCCGCCGCCAGCGAGATCATTGACGAGAGTCTGATTGATCGGCGTGCCGTCGAACTGGAAGTCGGCGATGTCCTTGGCGAGCGGCAGCTTGGCAATGGTGAGCTGGTATTTGATCGACCTGGCTTGCTTCTCGTTGATCTCGGCGTTGAGCAGGTCGCCGACAATGCGTTGAGGCTCGTGCTGGCGCTTGACGGCAGTTGCCATGATCTCGTCGAAGGCAGCCTTCATGCCGTAGAGCTTAAGTTCGCCCATGAGGTCGAAGATTTGGGTTCGTTCCATCAGATGGTCCTCCGGAGGTTGTCGTAGCGGGCACAATCGGCGATCGGTGCATGACGGAGCGTCAGTGCGGCCGGCGTCATGATGTTGGCCGGTGGGGCGGGTTCACGTTGACGGGCCAGGATATTGAGAACGACATCGGCGGAATGGACGCTGTGACTGAGCGCTTCGGCACAAGCCGCTTCCACCGCGGACAGACCGTCAGTCAGCACCGCGGTGAGGATGTCGACCATCTGCCGATTGCCATCGTCGGTGCTGGCCAGCTTGCGCCGGATCCGCTCGATCGCGGCCGGCAGCACCCAGTCTTTGAAGGGAGCACCGTTGCGCAAGGCGCCGGGTTTGCGGGCGAGCACCGGCACATAATGCCAGGGGTCGTAGACGGTATCGCCGCGGCCAAAGGATCGCGGGTGCTCGGCAACGATACGTCCATCCTGACGGATCACGATGCGATCGGCATAGGCTTGAACCTCGACCGGTCGTCCGACTGCACTGGCTGCGACCGAGTACTTGTTGTTGTCGAAGCGCACCAGGCAGGTCTTCGAGACCGATGCTGTCACCGCATGGAAGCCGTCGAAGCGGCCGGCATAGGGAACGAGTTTGGGGCGTTCGGCTTCGAACACGTCCCAGATCGTCTGATCGACCAGCTCCGGATGGCGATGAGCCTTGGCGTAGGCGATGCACTTGTCGAGCAGCCAGGCGTTTAACTCGTCGAGGTTTTTGAACCGCAGCCGCGGCGTGAAGAAGCGCTCCCGGACCAGCCCGACCTGGTTCTCGACCTGCCCCTTCTCCCAGCCCGACGCTGGCGTACAGGCGACCGGATCGACCAGATAGTGGCTGCACATCTGCAGGAAGCGGCGATTGTAGAGACGGCCTTTACCGACAAAGATCGTCTCCACCGCGGTCTTCATGTTGTCGTAGATGCCGCGGGTGCAGGTGCCTTTGAACAGGGCGAATGCCCGGTCGTGGGCGTCGAACACCATCTCCTGCGTCTCCCGCGGATAGGCCCGCACGAACAGCATGCGACTGTGACAGAGCCGAACATGAGCAGCCTTCACCATCACCGTGGTGCCGCTCAGCAGGACCACCTCGTGGCTCCAGTCGAACTGGTAGGCTTCGCCTGGTGCAAAGCTCAGCGGCACATAAGCCGACGCTGTCGAGGTGCCGCGTTCCTTGGTCCACCGTCGGGCGTATCGACGAACCGCATCATAGCCGCCGGCATAACCCAGGCCGCGGAGTTCCTCGAATAGCCGGATCAGCGTCAGCCGTTCCCGCGCCGCCTTGCTCTCATTCCCTGCCAGCAACCGATCAAGCTCGGCACTCCAGGCACCCATCTTCGGGAGCGGCTGCGTCTCGCGCTCGTACCGGAACTCCGTCGCTTGAGAACGAATGACCTTGCGAACCACCT
Source organism: Bradyrhizobium quebecense (assembly GCF_013373795.3). Lineage (NCBI taxonomy): Bacteria > Pseudomonadati > Pseudomonadota > Alphaproteobacteria > Hyphomicrobiales > Nitrobacteraceae > Bradyrhizobium > Bradyrhizobium quebecense. The sequence goes on along the minus strand of NZ_CP088022.1, from coordinate 7,350,615 downwards.
TCCGCGATACGCCAAGTTCTCGGCAGATCGCCTTGATCGGACGACCATCAACAAAGTAGGCGCGACGGATCTTACCAATCGTCTCCACCACCAGCATCCCAACCTCGGCTTCCATGACTCGATGGAAGCCACTGTGGACCCTTATCCCGGGGTCCCGATTGGATGCCGATCACCCCGAAACGGGGGTCCTTATTCCATGCCGAAACACACGCAATCGCCGAAGAAGCGCGTCTTCAAGCCGAGAATACGCTGTTCCTTGACTATCTCGGCGTTCATCTCGAGCAGCGCACACCGCATCTGTTGTTTGAGGCTAAAGCTTGGGAAAAGCCGCCCCCGCGCGCCAAGAATGCCCGCGACGGCGGGGTGCCGGCCGAACAACTCATCGCAAAATCCCTTGGCTGCATAAAAGCCAAACGCCCGGAGAACGCGCCGATCCTGGCCGAGTGGACCGAATGGCTGCAGAAGCTCGTCGACTACGTCCAGACCTTAAAGAAACAAAGTGGCGCGCTCGTCGGCAAGGTCGCCATATCGTCAGGCCAGTGGCTCGTTATCTTCACCGACCCGGCCGACGCCTTCATCACCGCCGCCGACGTTAATTCCCGCAATATTCTCGTCTTCGAAATCGACAACTACGTCGCGCAGTCGGATCAGATCTACGGCCAGCTCTCTCATTCTCAGCTTTCGGACCACATACCTTTTCCGCTGCGACCGTCTCAGATCACGACCTATGCTCCGGCCAAGACAATCCGGCACATGTTTCACGCCCTCTTGGTTCGTTGGGAGTCGTCGGGTTCTCCAACGTTGTTGGATACGTTCCCCCGCATCCTGCTCTATCCCGCCTTCGTAATCGAACGGTCCGATGCGAAGCTCTTGGTGTTCGCTGAAGGGAGCCTCGGTCATAGCGTTGTACCAACCAAAGTGGGGGAGTTGCCCGAGCATCGCGACGAAGTGCAATCGTGCAGCGAACGGCTGCGCGACGACATCCTGTCGTGCCTGGGACAGCAGCGAAGCGTTTCGCCGCTGTCGGCATTTCGAGGCTTCCCTCCGATCGTCATTCGTGGATCGCTTAGCTCACTTGCGCCAAAAGACGCACCGGACAGACCCTCATATGTAAAGACGGTTGACGAGCGCCCAGGCGAATTCGTGATCGTCACCGGCGAGCATACGCACTTTATTTTGGCCGACTCTGAGTTTCCACACTGCCCCGGACATGATTGGATGACATGCCATGCCACGGGTAAGCAAGTCCTCGCGCCGGCGGTCTTGAATTCCAGTGTCGACCCTAAGTCCTATTTTGTATCGGGATCAACTCACCACTGCGCCCATATCGACATACACGATTTACGCGCAGAAAAATGCCTTATTGAAGCGTTTGAAACCTATCTGTGCTGCAAGGCCTGCGTTTTTCAGCCGGTCTGCTGGCCTGCATCAGGAGCACCCCCATTGCCGTGCGCGCCCCGGTGGCGCAGAAACTTCGGTCCACAGCCTCGTCTCCTAAGGCTCGCTGACGGCATGTCTACGGCGGGCAGCAGACCACTCCGTCCAAGGGTCGCTAAGCGGGCGTCGCTAGTTCTTTGCTCGTTTTGACGATCTCATCGTACCATTCAAGATGCATTCCGACACGTCGCTGCGAAATGGGGCTCAGCTCCTGCAAGCGCTTAGTCAAGGCGGCATGCACCGCAACGATCCACGGCTTTTCCTCTTTCAACTGCTGATCCAGCCGACCGTACTCGTAACGACCTTTGAGCGCCATCATGACGACGCGCTGTTCGCTGGGGTGAAGAGCAAGATAAGCATTTACGAAATCATCAACCGGCATTTTGGCAAGGACGGGAGAACGAACGTATTTACTCGCGTCCGCATGGCTCAGCGAGACCTGCCGATAGAAGGCATCTACCTCGGATATCATGAGTGATAGAAGCTGTTTTGCCCGATCAGGGTAACTGTCCACGACCGACTGCTGTATCGTTGAAATCAGATGCTTGAAGATCGCTTTGTATTCCGCCGTGTCACTCTCACAAATACCAAGACCGCCCCATCCCTGAAATCTTATCTCGCGGGGATCGTCGGCGGCGCCCGTCTCCAATTTCTTCGCTGCATAAAGATCATCAACGTATTGCTTGCATTCCGCAACGACGTCCGCTTTCGATAGTTTCAATATTCCCTTGTCGGCAAGGAAAAGCCGAAGGCCACAAACGTGGAGTATCTCGCCGTCGATCGTGAAGGCACGCTGCTTGAATTGCGTCTCCATCTTAGCGAGAGCGGCGTCAAATTCTGCATCCGAACGCTCATACCAGTGCCACACGGTGCGCCAGGCCGGTTCATTGGCAACGCTTACGAAAAACCGGCTCGCGTTCAGCTCCTCGCGAATGGCGTCTGCGTCAACGACGCCTCGGACAAGGTAATCTACGAGAAGCTCATTGGAGAGCACGTTGTCGTCGATATCAACCATCGGATACCGCTCACCCGCAACGGCAAGCGGCCTCCGTGGCGCTTCCTTATCAAACTGGTCCATGATCGCCGCCGTCATGCCGCGGCCCGTGAGGATGTCCTCTTCGGAGGCGCGCGCCCCCTTGAATTCAAAGGACAACACAAAAAGGAGCCGCAAAAGCGTCGTCACGGCCTCCTTGTTAGCCGTGTGCTCCGGCAAAAGCGCCGCGAAGAAGCGCTCAAAATCCCACATCGTCTGCTGCAAGATACGCAAGTTATCAAGATCGGCCTGGCCATAGATGGTCGCGATGTCACTGGCCGCCACTTCGATGAATCCGCGCGCTCCCGCATGGTCAATGTTCGAGACGAAATGCTTAAACGCTTCGTCGAAGACCGACCTGACTTGTAGGGTCTTTCCAATGAGCTTTTCCCGGCGCCGGGCATAATCCTCGTCGGCGCCGATTTCTTGCTCGTTCGCAAGAATGATGACTTTCGCGCCGCCGTGTTCGACAAATTGGTTGATGTATCCGAGCACCTTGTTGATCGGCGCCTCACACCGCTCAAGGTCATCGAAGACATAAACCTTCGCCCTGAACTTGTTCAGGAATTCCTTGATGTTCCAGTCACCCGGCTCGACCTTGAGAAACTTCAGACCCGCTTTGGCAATCCGGCCAGCAACCTTTGCGGCCGTTCCGGTCATCACGGGAAATGCGGCCTGAAACAGCGCGTCATCGATCTCCTCGATGCTCGAAAGCCCATAGAGGCTCACATAGACATAGTTGGCGGCATCTTCATCGAACGTCACCTTCAGAAAGTCTTTCAGAAGATACGTTTTTCCGACGCCCCATCGCCCCGAAACCAACACCGCAAATCCTGGAGCATGGGCGAGGTCGATGTAGTAGGTTAGGTAGTCCCATACCTGCTTGTTGCTCTCGGTTGGCACGGTTTGTCCGCTCTTGGAGTGGTGCGAATAACGTAATCGATGCGGCGACAAGTGAACGCAGCCCATCACCCTCCAACGCGCTGAAGGTGTATCGCCTGGAGCGATGCTGTCTATAACGAAAAACCTACGGCCCGCCCAGCCTTCGGAAATGTAGGCGGCGGAGATTGACCAAACCGAAGGTCTTGTCCTTGATTCTGCGCGTGATTGTACGTCATTTGCCAGTAACGCCACATGCCTTGCCTAGGGGAAGTGCGTGTGCGCCTTTGGACTGATCAGCTTCGCTTGAACCAGCGCAAGCGCACCGCGGTGCTACACGCAGGGGCCGATCGAACCCGCAATTCAGAGCCCGTCGTTCGAATAGGAAGAACTCGTTGCCATCGGTTGAGCGAGAGAGATTCAAAACCGGCCGCCATGAGGACCTTGTTTTTCGCCGAAATGCCGTACTGTACCGATTCCCGACGTTCTAGGATTCGGAGAAAAACGCGTTCTCCAGCCCCATTCGGCGATCGTTTGTAGTACGGCCGGCATTCTCCAGGGCAGAAAATTTCACGAAAACGGCCGAGTTTTCGAGCCTGTCTCCGTTAGAAGTACGAAATTTCGGGGCAAAGTGGCGGAGAGAGTGGGATTCGAACCCACGGTACGGTTTCCCGCACACACGCTTTCCAAGCGTGCGCCTTAAGCCACTCGGCCATCTCTCCGGGAGGCCTCTCTTGAAGGGCTGAGGCGGATTTTGCAAGGGAGCGCGGGGCCGGACCGCGAAATTTCCCCAATGGATTGAAAATATTGGATAAATTGGCGGCGTCCGCAGCCCCGTCCAGCGGCCTTGCTTGCAACGGCGCGCGATTTTGGCCGGAGGCTGGTCCGGGACCGGTGCAAATCACCGGACGCACTGATCGGGCCGCCCTCCGGTTATGCCGCGGCACGCGAAACATCAGGCGCGGAATGCACCTCACCACGGTGTTGCGGCCTGATGGATTCGGGCTCGCGCCAGGAGATGCGCCGGGGAATGACGGCGAGCGAGGCGCGACAAAACAACCCGACGGGCAACTCAGTAAAACCTGTCAATCCTCATATTTCGCTTTATCCGAAATGCAACTCGGTGTATGGTTTGCCCGTCTCACCCGGTCGAGGGGCGCTTCGCGGTCGTCAAAACCGCCATCAGGGCGCTACCTTTCATTCGCCGAACGAGAGGAGATCGCGATCTTGCGTGCACAGGGCCAGGGGGGTACGAGCCATCGCTCGTCAGCTCGGTCGCCCTCCCTGCACGATCTCTCGTGAACTTCAGCGCAACGTGGCGCGCCGCCACGGCGCTCCAGAATACCGAGCTACGGCGGCACAATGGCACGCTGATCAATCCGCCCGGCGGCCAAGGCCGGCGAAGTTGGCGCAGAATCCTACTCTGCGAGATTATGTGCAGGCCAGGCTTGCCGGTATGATCGCTACCGTGGACGGGGCGTCCCTCGCCGGCCCGAAGGTCGTGTGGAAGGGGCGCCGGGGCCGTGCATCGACAGAATCGGCGCTGGGCGACGGCGTGGAACCCGGAACAGATTTCTCGCCGTCTTCGGCTCGACTTTCCCGGGGATGAGACGATGCGCATTAGTCACGAGGCCATCTATCAGGCACTTTATGTGCAAGGTCGTGGAGCTTTGCGCCGCGAACTGACGGCTTGCCTGCGCACTGGGCGGGCGCTGCGGATGCCGAGAGCGCGCATACTTAAAGGCAGGAGCTTCATTCCTTCCGAGATCATGATCAGCCAACGCCCGGCGGAGGTAGCCGATCGAGCCGTGCCGGGCCACTGGGAAGGCGATCTCATTCTGGGCCTTGGCAGTTCGGCGATCGGCACCTTGGTGGAACGCACGACACGCTTCACCATTCTGCTGCATCTGCCGCGCCTGGCGGAAGGAGTTCATGTGAAGAAAGGATCTGCGCTCGCCGGTCATGGTGCTGAGGCCGTGCGCGACGCGATTACCCGCGCGATCTTCACCTTGCCTGAACAATTGCGGCGGTCGCTGACATGGGATCAAGGGGCTGAACTGGCTCAGCACGCACGATTGAAGATCGATGCGGGCGTGCAGGTCTACTTTTGCGATCCTCACAGCCCATGGCAACACGGCACCAACGAGAACACCAATGGATTGCTGCGCCGGTACTTCCCAAAAGGCACCGATCTCGGCATACATAATGCCGACGACCTTGAGGCCGTGGCTCTCGCACTCAACGCCAGGCCTCGAAAAACCCTCGGCTGGAAAACGCCGGCCGAAACTCTCAACGAACTGCTCAGTGCGAGCAAAAGTGTTGCGACGACCGGTTGAAACCGCCCAGTACGCCGCGGCCTATCAGATTGGACTCGGCGTCTCTGGAATACTGGATCACTCGCATGCGCGGGTGATGACCCCGAGGGGCTGTTTTGACAGGTGAATCGGAAGACAACGATGCACGAGGACGGGCAAAGCAGGCGTGCCCATCCTGCTATGCGATGCGACTAGTGATATCGCGCGGCAAGATCCGCCGTGCGGCGCGGCCACAGGCTTGGTGGCTCCGGCAGCGCCGCGTTTCCCGCACTGTGCGTATCCTGCAGCGCCTCGATGAAATCGGCGAACCATTGCTGGATGGTGCCGCTGTTGAGCTTCTCCATCATGGCTTCCCAGCGCATCCGCCGCTCGGTCAGCGGCATCGCGAGCGCCGTCGCCAAGGTGCGCGCCATGCCGTCGATGTCGTGCGGATTGACCAGCAACGCGGCGTCGAGCTCGTTCGCCGCACCGGCGAATTTCGACAGCACCAGCACGCCGGGGTCGGCCGGGTTCTGGGCCGCGACGTATTCCTTGGCGACAAGATTCATGCCGTCCTGCAGCGGCGTCACCACGCCGACCTGCGCGGTGCGGTAGAGCCCTGCGAGCACGCCCTGGCCGAAGCCCTTGTTGAGGTAGCGGATCGGCGTCCAGTCGACCTCGCCATGCACGCCGTTCACGTCGGTGACGAGCTTCGCCACCTCGCTTGCGAGATTGCCGTAGGCCTCGATCGCGCCGCGCGACGGCGTTGCGATCTGCAGCAGCGATACTGAACGCTTCAGGTTCGGATGCAGCGTCCACATCTTGTCGAACGCCTTGATGCGGTTGACGAGACCCTTGGAATAATCGAGCCGGTCGACGCCGATCGCGAGCTTCTCGCCGTTGAGGCTACGCCGCAGCCGCGTCACGTCGGGATGCATCATCGCCTTGGTCGCCTGCTGCGCGAACTTCCCGGGATCGATCCCGATCGGAAACACCGCAGCGCGGGTGCGGCCGAACGACGAATTGATCACGCCGTTGCGCACTGCAAAATCGAGATCATTCTGCACGTAGCTCAGGAAGTTCTCGCAGTCCTCATCGGTCTGGAAGCCGATCAGATCATAGGACAGCATCGCCTCGATCAGCTCGCGATGATTGGGCACACCCGCGATCACCGCGCGCGCCGGCCACGGCGTGTGCAGGAAGAAGCCGATCGGCTGCGTCACGCCGAGATCGCGCAGCTCGGCGCCGAGCGCGAGAAAATGATAGTCCTGGATCCAGAACACGGAATCAGGCTTGCGGAAGCGCAGCAGCGCGCGCGCCATGAACGCATTCACTTCGCGATAGCTCGCGTAGTCCTCGTGCGACGCACGAATCAGATCGGCGCGCGAATGCATCGCGGGCCACAGCGCCGAGTTGGCAAAGCCCTCGTAGTAGCCGCCATAGTGCGCGGCCGGCAGATCGAGCATCGCCAGCGCGCCCGCACCGAGAGCTTCGACCTCTGCAAAAGGTTCCTTCAAGTTCCCGTCGCGGACGCGTCCGCTGGAACCAACCCAGATTGCCCCTGTTTTTTCCACTACCGGCAACAATGCCGCAGCCAGCCCCCCCGTCATGGGTTCATTGGGTTTTCCGCGCGAGACGCGGTTCGATACGACGACGAGGTTCACCCGGTCCCCTCCTGTTGGTCAACTCGCGTATTAACAACCATTCATCAAGATGGTTCCGGATCAAAGAATCTCCCAATTGAAACCAAATTCTGGCGGAGCGCGAAGGAACTCGCGGGAACTCGCGAAAAGAAAAATTCATGCGAGATCGCTCACACGACGCAAAAGCACCGCATTCGAATCGGTCGCGATGAATCTGACTCGTTAGGACAGGCTGCCGTCCCTATCGTCGTCGAGCAGTTGCGCGAGAAACTCGCGCACATCGCTCGGCCCGTCGAAATGTCCGGCGACGCCGGTGGCGCGGCGGCCGACGGAGAACGCGAGACCGTTGAAACCCGGCATGATCGCGAACACGGTCTCGTCGGTGACGTCGTCGCCAATGAAGAACGGGCGGCGTCCCTTGAAGGGCTCATGCGTCATCAGCTCGCGCACGCCGGTTGCCTTGGTGAAGCCGGAATGCTTGATCTCGCAGACGCTCTTGCCCGGCAGCACCTCGATCGGCGCATTCGGCAGCTCGGCGCGGATCAGCGACACCGCCTCATAGATCGCCCTCTCCGCCTGCGGCGCCAGCCGATAGTGCAGCGCCAGGGAATAGCCCTTGTCCTCGAGCAGAATGCCGGGGCTGAGCTTGGCGATCGCGGCGAGGCGGCGCTTCAATTCCTTGTCCAGCGGCGGCGCGTGCGCCGCGACCGCCTCGCTGTCCGGCTGCAGCCGCATCTCGGCGCCATGGCCGCCGACCGCGGGAAACTGCTCCGGCGCGAAGATCAGGTCGATGTCGTTGAGCGAACGGCCGCTGACCAGCGCCAGCGCGCCGTTGGTGCGATCATGCAATTGCTTCAGCGTGGTCGCGAGTTCCGGCGGCACCCAGACCTCGCGCGGCGTCGGTGCGAAATCGAGCAACGTGCCGTCGATGTCGAGCAGCACCGCGGTGCGATCCAGCGGCGGAATCAGCGATGCCGGCGCCGGCATGCTGCCGGTCGTAGCATTGGGGGCGATGTCATCATCCAGGGGCATTTCGGCCAATTCATGCTTCGTCATAGTCTACTCCACAAATGCCAACGGTCGCGCGACAGATTCGAGCGATTTTCGCTCGGCCGCGATGGCATAGCGCCATGCAACGGCTGCGGCGATCATCATGAGTGCCGACCCCAGAAGGTAGCCGGCGAAAACGCTGTTGCGCGATCCGGTGTCGATCAGCACGCCGAACAACGCCGGTCCAATCACGCCGCCGATGCCGGTGCCGACAGCATAGAAGACCGCGATCGCAAGCGCGCGGACCTCCAACGGAAACGTCTCGCTGACGGTGAGGTAGGCGGCGCTCGCCGCCGGCGAGGCGAAGAAGAAGATCACCATCCAGGCGATGGTCTGGGTCTGCGCGCTGAGCGCGCCGATCGAGAACAGATAGCCGGACAGCGCCAGCAGCACGCCCGAGACGCCATAGGTCAACGCGATCATGGTGCGGCGGCCCAGCGTGTCGAACAGGCGGCCGAGCAGCAGCGGCCCGAGGAAGTTGCCGGCGGCGAACGGCAGGATGTACCAACCGACAATGCTGGCGGCGATGCCGAAGAAATCGGTCAGGATCAGCGCGAAGGTGAAGAAGATCGCGTTGTAGAAGAATGCCTGCGCGGCCATCAGCGCGAGCCCGACCAGCGAGCGCTGCCGGTAGGTGGAGAACAAGGTCACCGCGACCTCGCGCAGCGGCGTATGATGGCGCATTCGCAGTTTGATCTTCTCGAAGCTCTCGCTCGGCTGTTCGTGACCGAGCACGGAGGTCTCGATATCGGCAACGATCTTGTGGGCTTCTTCGGGGCGTCCATGGATCATCAGCCAGCGCGGGCTTTCCGGAATCCACATCCGCATCAACAGCACGACGAGGCCGAGCACCGCGCCGGTGAAATAGGCGATCCGCCAGCCGTGATCCGGCGCAAGCAACGCAGGATCGAGCAGGACGATCGCGCTCACCGCACCGATCGCGGCGCCGATCCAGAAGCTGCCGTTGATGACAAGATCGGTCCAGCCGCGATAGCGCGCCGGCACCAGCTCCTGGATGGTCGAATTGATCGCGGTGTATTCGCCGCCGATGCCGGCGCCGGTGAGGAAGCGAAACAGCGCGTAGCTCGCGACATTCCACGACAGCGCGGTCGCGGCCGTCGCCGAGAGATAGAGCGCGAGCGTGATGAAGAACAGCTTCTTGCGGCCGATCCGGTCGGTGAGCCAGCCGAAACCGAGCGCGCCAAGCACGGCGCCGGCGAGATAGGCGCTGCTGGCGAGCCCGACATCGGCGTTGGAAAAGCTCATCGTCGGGCTCTCCTTCAGCGCGCCCGACAGCGCACCGGCGAGCGTCACTTCGAGCCCGTCGAGAATCCAGGTGATGCCGAGCGCCAGCACGACGCGGGTGTGGAAGCCGCTCCAGCTGAGATTGTCGAGCCGAACCGGGATCGAGGTCTCGATGATGCGGTCGTCATTTGGCGCGACTGGAGCAGCCGCCTCGTGCGTGGTCGCAGAGCTCAACTGTGTCCGCTGCAGCGTCATCAGAATCGACCAACGAGAAAGACCCCGGAACGGTGTGTTCCAAGGCTCTCTTTCCCAGGATTGCGGCAAACGGAGTGCCCGCCACGCGATGTCAACGCCGCAGTCGGGCAAGGGTTCCCGCAATGCGGCATAGGAACCACGATTGCGGCGGACGGTTTTCGGCTCGACAGCCACGGAGGCATTGATGGCCGCACACAAGAAAACCACGCGCAAGACGGCAAGAAAATCAACGGGAAAACCAGCAAGGAGATCGGCCGCACGATCCGCCAGCATGGCACGCCGCAAGCGCGGAGCGAGCAAGACGACGACGAAGCGCTGGTCGCAGCGGGTCACGAGGGAGAGCGATGCGCTCGACCTCAAGCGCGGCGTGTTCAAACAGACGAGCGCGAAGAAGATTGCATCATCGCTGAAAACATCCGCCGAGCAAAGCACGCGCCGCAAGAGCGGCGCCTATCGTTCCGCGTTGTCGATGCTCACCTTCTATATCAACCGCGCCGGCAAGACGCTGCCCAAGACCGAGCGCTCACGGCTGGAGCGCGCCAAGGTCGAATTGAAGCACCAGTTCGGACGGGATTAGCCCCGCCGTCTCGTCGACTAACGGCGTCGTCCCGGCGCAGGCTGGGACTCATACGCCGCGGCCATCGGAAAGGGCAAGCGGCGAGTTATCCGCACGCCAACGAACGCTGGTGGTTATGGGCCCCGGCCGGCGCCGGGACGGCACTTGTGGGTCTACGCCGCGCGGATGTTCGCCATGAAGCGGTCAAGCTCCTCGCGCAGCCGCGAACTCTCGACCGACAGCGAGCGGGCCGAGTTCAGCACCTCTTCGGAAGCGACTCCGGTCTCGGTGGCGCCGCGGTTGACCTGGGTAACGCTGGAAGCGGCTTCCTGGGTGCCTTGCGCGACGTTCTGCACGCTGCGCGCGATCTCCTGCGTTGCCGCGCTCTGCTGCTCGACCGAGCTCGCGATGTTGGTCGCGATCCCGGAGATCTGCCCGATCGTGCCGCCGATCTCCTTGATCGCGGCAACCGATTCCTGCGTCGCTGCCTGCATGCCTGAGATGTGGGTCGAGATCTCGTCGGTGGCTCTCGCGGTCTGGCTCGCCAGCGACTTCACCTCGGCGGCGACCACCGCGAAGCCGCGGCCCGCATCGCCGGCGCGCGCAGCCTCGATGGTGGCGTTCAGCGCCAAGAGATTGGTCTGCTCGGCGATCGCCGTGATCAGCTTGACCACGTCGCCGATCTCCTGCGCGGCGCGCGAGAGCTTGCCGATCCGGGCGTCAGTCTGCTCGGCCTGACGCACGGCGGAATCGGCGATCTGGCTGGATTCCTTGGCGCGGCGGCCGATCTCGTCGACCGACGCCGACAGCTCCTCGGTCGCGGAAGCAACCGACTGCATGTTGCTGGAGGCTTCCTCGGAGGCGCCTGCGACCTGGCTCGACAGGTTCTGCGTGGTCTCGGCAGTGCGGGTCAGCGTGCCTGCCGCGGATTCGAGCTGCACGGCGGAAGCCGACACATTGGAGACGATCGAGCCGACGGCGGATTCGAATTCGTCGGCGAAGCGAATCAACTCGGTGCGCCGAGCGGCCGCGCTCGCCTTGTTCTGCGCTTCCTGGGTCGCGGCATCGCGCTCGGCCTTGGCGACCGCCTGGACCTTGAACTCCTCCACGGCGCCGGCCATCTCGCCGAGCTCGTCGCGCCGGCCGAGGCCCGGCAGCACCACGTCGAAATTGCCGGCTGCCAGCTCACGCATCGCCGCACACATCGCCGCGATCGGGCGCGAAATGCCCTTGCCGAGCAGGAATGCCCACACCAGCCCGAGCACGAAGCTGCCCGCGGCAAGCATCAGGATCAGCTGCTCGGTTTCGCCGATCATGGAATGCGATTCGTTCTCGAGCCGCTTCTGGTCGGCGAGCAGGTCGGACTTCATCGCCGCCGCACCCTGGCTGATGGCGGCCGCGGATTCCGTCATCTCGACGGTCAATTCGTCGATCGACTTCGCATTCGCGATCAGCTTGGCCAGCGCCTCGCGGTACTCTTCAAGCAGGGCGGTAATGTCCTTCACGCCCTGGGCGATCCGCTCGTTCTTCGAGGTGACCCCCTTCACGAGATTGTCGGCGAATTTCAGCCGGGCGAGCGCGCTGGAGGCGACCGTCTTGTCGCCGTTGACGACGAACGTGTTGACGGCGCCGGTGATCGACTGCAGCTGGTCGGCGACCTTCTTGGCGCCGAACTGGATCGATTGCAGCTCGGAATCGTCGGCATTGCTCGGCAGATCGTCGAGCTTGTAGCGCATCGAGGTCGCACTGCGGACCAGCCTGTTCTGCGCGGTCTGCGCGCTCTCGTCCTTGATGCGGACGATCTCGGCAAAAATCTTCGTGAAGGTGCGGAATTCGCGCTCCAGCTTGGTGACCTGCTCGAGGCGGGCCGGATTGCTGGTGCCCTTCATCGACGCAACGATGGCGTCCTTCAGGCTGGCCTCGGCGGCGAGCCCGGCCTTGGCGTCGTCCTCCTTGCCGGTGGCGACGTAGTAGCGCGCCAGCGAACGGTAGGAGATCAATTCGCGATCGATGTTGCGGGCGAGGTCGGCTTCCGCGACACTCTGGCGGTAGGAGCCGACACCGGCGGAGACCCGCTCGAAGCCCATATAGGCAAAGCCCATGGTGGCCGCCGACAGCGCCAGCGTGACGGCAAAGCCGAGCATGATCTTGGCTTGAAATCTGAGGGTTGGGAATCTGATCGACAGCGATCGCTTGAGTCCCGGCATTCCAACCCCCGTCTTCATTCTGAAAACCACGCGGGGTCCGGCAGCAACCCGCCCCAGCCCCCGGAGGGCAAAACTAAGGCAGAATCAATAAGGCCCGGTAAATGGGCAGCGCCGCGCCCGTATCGGCCCGGTACTACCTTGGTCTGCCCAGGGGGGTGGGCAAGGTGATTGACGCGCGGGTCCGGCCCGATAGTTTAGAACCGATCAAACCTGTCCCTGCCCGGGCCAGGAGAACACATCGGGAGGTGTCCCATGTCATCGCGTCGGTCGGCGCCGCTGGCGCTTGCGGCGAGCGTAGCTGCCGGCGAAGCCGCGCGGCCCATGACATCCCCCTCACGACCTAGAGTATAAAGACAGGGCGGACCGCGAACCATCGCGGCTTGGCCCGGATGCCCTTACGGCCCGCGCGGCTTCAACCGGCCGCGCCAAGAAAAGCAAAAAATTCTGGTCAGGGAGAACGCCTTTGGCGAAGCAGAACGGCAGCGCCACCGACAGTATTGTCGTGGTGCAGGCAAAGACCAACGGGCCGCAGGAAGCCGCCGACGAGATCGCGCGCCAGTTGGCGGCGGCTGATCTCGCCATGCTCGTGGTGTTCGTGTCGCCGTTCTATGACCCGAAGGAATTCATTGCCGAACTGTCGAGGCAGATGCCCGACGTTCCGATCTTCGGCTGCACCACGGCGGGCGAATTGTCGCCCGGCGGCTGGGATGAGGACAGCGTCGTCGCGATGGGCTTCAACGCCGCCGATTTCGTCATCGCGGCCCGGCCGCTGTTCGATCTCGCGACGTTCCGGGTCGATCACGGCCGCTCGATGTGCACCGAGTTGCAGAACGAATTCGCGCAACGCACCGAGCATTGCGATCACACCGACGATTCCTTCGGGCTGCTCTTCATCGACGGCATGTGCCAGCGCGAGGAAACCATCATGTCGGCGATCTACGCGTCGCTCGGCGACATTCCGGTGGTCGGCGGCTCCGCCGGCGACGGCCTGCGCTTCGAGAAGTCGTGGATCTTCTACGGCGGCGAAGCCTTTACCGACGCTGCCGTCCTGATCCTGATCCGGACGCGGCTGCCGTTCCGCACCTTCAAATGCGACCATTTCGAGCCGACCTCGACCAAGATGGTGGTGACCGAGGCCGACATCGAGCACCGTATCGTCAAGGAATTGAATGCGGAGCCCGCCGCGCTGGAATATTCCCGTGCCGTCGGCCTCAGCGACAGCAAGCTCGAACTGTTCTCGTTCGCCGCGCATCCGGTCCTGGTGCGCGTCGGCGGCGCCTATTACGCGCGGTCGATCCAGCGCACCAATCCGGACGGGTCGCTCCAATTCTTCTGCGCCATCGACGAGGGCATGGTGCTGACGGTGGCGCGCGAACGTGATCCGATCGACGTGACGAGCCGCCTGCTCCAGGAGCTGACCGAGGATCTCGGCGAGGTCTCGATGTTCATCGGCTTCGAATGCGTGCTGCGCCGGCTCGACGTCGAGCAACGCCAGCTGTCGCGGGAGATGTCGGAGCTCTATCGCCGCAACAAAGTGATTGGCTTTCAGACCTATGGCGAGCAGTATCGCTCCATGCATGTCAACCAGACGCTGACCGGCATCGCCATCGGCAAGCGGGCTGTCGCCCCGCAATGACCGACAGCACGACCACGCGCATTGCGGCCCTTGAACGCGAAGCCGAGAAGCTGCGCAAGATCAACGCGGCGCTGATGTCGCGCGTCGAACGTTCGACCGACCAGCAGCTCAATGCCTTCTCGCTGTTCGAGACGGCCATCGCGCTGGACCAGCAGGTGCGTGACCGCACCCAGCAGCTCAAGCAGGCGCTGCAATCGCTGGAAAAGACCAACGGACGCCTGCTGCAGGCCAAGCAGCAGGCCGAGGCGGCAAGCTCGCTGAAATCATCGGTGCTGGTTTCGGTGACGCACGACCTGTTGCAGCCGCTCAATGCAGCGCGGCTGACGCTGTCCGCACTGACCGAGATGGCCAGCGAGCCCAAGAGCGTCGCGCTGACCGACCAGATCGACCGTTCGCTGGCGACGCTCGAGGACATGCTGCGCACGCTGCTCGACATCTCGAAGCTCGACGCCGGCGTGCTCAGGCCCGAATTCGGTCCAGTCGCAATCGCCTCGCTGTTCGAGCCGCTGGAGCAGGAATTTGTGGCGACCGCCGCCAAGCGCAACCTCGGCTTCAAGATCATGCCGTCGTCCGCGGTGGTTCGCTCCGACCCGCTGATGCTGCGCCGGATCCTGCAAAACCTCGTGGCCAACGCGCTGCGCTACACCCAGCGCGGCACGGTGCTGATGGGATGCCGCCTCAAGGGCGACGACATCTGCATCGAGGTGCATGACACCGGGCCGGGCATCCCGGAAGCCCAGCGCGAAGCCATCTTCGTCGAGTTTCAGCGCGGGGACGCCGGCGCAAGCGACAAGGCCGGCATCGGGCTTGGCCTTTCGATCGTGCGCCGGTTTGCCGACCTGCTCGGTCATGACATCAGGCTGAGTTCACGCGCCGGCAAGGGCTCGCTGTTCTCGGTCACCGTGCCGCGCACCCTCGATCCGGTTGCGATCCCCGTGCGCGAGCAGGCCAGCGTCGACTATCGCTATGGCGGCATGGAGGGCGCGAAGATCCTGCTGATCGAGAACGACCTCTCGAGCGCCGAGGGCCTCGCCCATCTGCTGGAGAAATGGGGCTGCGACGTCGCCGTGACGATCTCCAAGACCGAGGCGCTCGAGCGCATCCACGCACTGGACGGCATCCCCGACGCCATCATCGCCGACCTGCACCTCGACAATGGCGAGACCGGCATCCAGGCCGTCGACGTGATCCGCGGCGAGATCAACGCCAAGGTTCCGGCGATCATCGTGACCGCCGACTACTCGGCCAAGGCCGCCTCCGACGTCTCGGCCTTCGGCCACGAATTGCTGAAGAAGCCGATCAAGCCCGCCGAGATGCGCTCGCTGCTGTCGTTCCTGCTGGCGGCGGAGCAGTCGAGCGCGCGGCTATGATCAGAGCGCTTTCGAGCGAAGTGGATACCGGTTCGCGTGAAGAAAACGCGTCAAGACAAGAACCTGGAGCCCCGTTCCGATTCCATCGGAACGGGAAAGGCTCTAGTCGCCATGCGACGGCGGCGAGACCGTCACCGGCGCATGATCGTGCTTGCCGAAATCCAGTTTCGACAGCGCGATGATGGCCTCGGTCCGGCTGCGCACGCCGAGCTTCCGCAGGATCTCGGAGACGTGCACCTTCACGGTGGTGACCGAGATATCGAGCTGATAGGCGATGTGCTTGTTCTGCAGCCCGCGGCAGATCATGTCGAGCACGCGAAGCTGCTGCGCGGTGAACTGGCCGAGCTGCTGCACCAGTTGCTTGGTGTCGGCCTGGCCCTTCCGTGCGGCAGCCGAATCGCGGAAACGCGTCGGCAGGCACACCTCGCCTTCGAGAATGCCGCGCAGCAGGCGCGCCAGCTCGACCTTCGCCGTCGACTTCGGAATGAATCCGGAAATGCCGAGCGCGATCGCGCTGCCGATGATCCGGGAATCGTCATGCGCCGACACGATCACGAGCGCGCTACGCGGCGCCGCGGCCCGCACCCGGTAGGCTCCGAGCAGGCCCGTGGTTCCCGGCATCGACAGATCGAGCAGGATCAGATCGAGGCCGTCGCGCGCGACGATCACGTCGAGCGCGCCATCGATCGAGGTCGCTTGCAGCACCTCGGCGTCGGGAAACTCGGCCCCGATCACGCCGATCAGGGCGGCACGGAACAGCGGGTGGTCCTCGACGATCAGCAGTCGAGGCGCACCCGCCTTATCGAGCGGCGGCTCGTCCGCCAGGGGCGCGGTCGTGGTCAATGCTGCGCCGTCCTCCCTCGGATCGCTGATGACAGCCATTGTTCGGACGACGTTATCTCAAAGCCGGGCGGCAGCCTATAGGTAGCACCCCGGATGCGTTCGCCTTGCAGCGCAGCAAACCTAGGGCGCCTTCTCTGCCTTCGCACCCGAGCTGGCTTCAAGGACGGGAAGCGGAATCTTGCCGAGCTCGATGATCGCCTTGTTGCGGCTGAACAGCTTCAGCTTGCGCAGGATCTCGGTGACATGCGCCTTCACGGTGGATTCCGCGAGCTTGAGCTCGGCGGCGATTTCGCGGTTCTGCAGGCCGCGGATGATCAAGTGAAGCACGCGGATTTGCTGCGGCGTCAGCTTCTGGATCCGCTCGCGCAGCGTCCGCGCCGTCTCGGACTGTTCCAGCGCGCCGACCGCGACGAAGTCCCGCGGCGCCGAGACCGATCCGCTCAGCACGCGCGCGATCGCCTGCGAGAGCTCGCCGAGCGAGGTCGATTTGGGCAGATAGCCGACCGCACCCATTTCCAGCGCCTCGCGGATGGTGTGCTTGTCCTCCTCGCTCGAGACGATGGCGATTGGCAGCCGCGGATAGCGATCCCTGATCTTCTGAAAGCCGGAGAAGCCGACCACGTCGGGCAGCAGCAGATCGAGCAGCGCGAGGTCGATATTCGGCTCGCTGGCGAGGATGCCAAGGGCCCCCTTGATCGAGGTGGCCTCATAAATCCGGGCATCGGGATGCGAGATGCGGATGGCGTTGCCAAGCGCCTCCCCAAACAGGGGGTGATCGTCGATGATCAGGAACCCCATCATGAGGAACCTCGCACTGCTCGAGCCGTTTCCGTTCCGATTGAATCGGAACGGGGCTCTCGATTCATGTTCTGATGCGTTTTCTTCACGCGAACCGGTATCCACTTCGCTCGGAAACGCTTCTATTGCGGATCGCGGCAGCTAGTTCGACCCGCCGGTATCCTGCACACTCTGCAGATAGGCATATACGTTTCTGAGCTCGTCGTCGCTGAAGACGTCCTTCCAGGCCGGCATGCCCTTGGCTGGCCGCCCGTCATGGACCGTCTTCCAGAAGGTCGATTCCATGTCATCAGCATAGCGCTTCTTGAGCAACCTGAGATCGATCTTTCGCTCGGCCTGCACCGCGTCCGGACCGTGGCAATGGGCGCAGGTGCCGTTGAAGACCTCCCGCCCCGCCGTGGCGTCTCCCTTGGCATCTCCGGCGGTCGCAGCGGTCTGGACCGGTTTCTCCGCCGAAGCCGCCTGCCCGACCGTGACCGGTTCGCTGGCTCCGGCAGACGACGTCGTCGCCCGGTTTGCCTCGCCGAACTTCACCGGAGCGCCGTTCGGCACGCCGTATTTGGCAAACAGGGCGGAAATCTCCGGCTGCAGCGACGGCAGCACCCCGTCGACCTCATCGCGCAGCGCGCCGGACGCCTTGGCGAAGCCGATCGCGGTCGCCCAGAGCAGGCCGTCGCCCTCGGCCGACACGATCTGGTACTTGTCGCCATAAGTGGTCTTGTTGAGCCACCCCGCCACCGGCGCCCAGATGAAGGCGATATCGACTTTGCCCTGTTCGAGGGCCGCCATGCCCTCCGCCGGGCTGAGCACGGTGACCTTCTCGATGTCGTCACGCAGCGCCAATAGATTTTGCGGCGTCGACTGATACTGCACCGCAACCCGCAATCCCTTGAGGTCGTCGATGCCGGCCAGTTTGCGATCCCTGGCGCCGACCAGCGCATAGCCTTCATGGGCGATCGGCTTCGAGAAGATCACAGCCGGGCCCATGAAATCGTCGACCAGCGGCAGGCCGATCATGGCGTCGCACTGCTTGCTGAGCAGCGTCTCCCGCACGGTGCGCTTGCCGAAATAGGACTTGTACCAGTTGGTGCTCACCGTGCGGCCGAGCTTTTGCGCCACCGCCTGGCCGATCTCGAGATAGAGGCCGGGCTTGCCCGGGTCGTCGCTCGAGAACGGCAGGTTGGTCGGGTCGGCGCAGAGCCGCAGCGGCGGCTTTGTCTCGTCGGCGCCGGCCGCCAGGGCCGGCACCATAAGCAGGGCGGAGAGCAGCACGGTCCGGATTGCATGTTCCAACCGCGTGTTGCGCGAGGGGGTGCGCAGTTCGTTTCGGGCGATGCAGGACACGGACAATGCTGCCTCCTTGACGATCGTTATTGCAGGGCGAACACGAACAGCGAGCCGCCTTCCGGCGCCGCGGCGACCATCTTCTTGCCGATGTCACCGAGGAAGGCCGGCAGCGCCGCGGTGCGTCCGACCACGATCGCGACATACTGCTTGCCGTCGACCGAATAGGTCACGGGACCGGCGCCGATGCCGCTGCCGAGGTTCTTGCTCCACAGCACCTTGCCGTTCTTGGCATCGATGGCGCGGAAGTCGCCATGCAGGTTGCCGGAGAACACCAGATTGCCGCCGGTCGTCAGCGTACCGCCGTTGAAGGGCAGGTCTTCCTTGATGCTCCACACCTTCTTATTGGCGATCGGATCCCAGGCCACGAGTTCGCCGAGGAAGCCGCCGGGGCCCGGCTTGGTGGGGAATTCGGCGCCGAGATAGAACACGCCGCGCTTGTAGTTCACGTCAGAGACCGACCAGTCCATGCACACATTGTTGCTCGGGATGTAGACGAGGCCGGTCTGCGGGTTGAACGACATCGGCTGCCAGTTCTTGCCGCCGATCAGGTTCGGGCAGATGTCCTTGGCGGGATGGCCGGGGCCGGGACGCTTGTCCGGATCCTCTTCCGCCCGCATCGTGTTGATGTCCCACTTCTTGGCCCAGTTGGCGAAGACGTATTTCTCGGCCGAGATCATCTTGCCGGTCTCGCGGTTGGCCACGAAGAAAAAGCCGTTACGATCCGCCTTCATCAGGACCGGCGTCTCGGCGCCCTTGATCTTGAGGTCGGCGAGCAAGAGCTCGTTGACGCCGTCATAATCCCAGGCGTCGGCCGGCGTGCCCTGGATGTGCCACTTGATCTTGCCGGTGTTGGGATCGATCGCCAGCGTCGAGGCCGTGTAGAGGTTGGTCAGCTTGCCGAAATTGCCGTCGCCGGTGGAGCGCACGCCGGTATTCCACGGTCCCGGATTGCTGGTACCCCAGTAGACCGTGTCGGACTTGGCATCGTAGGAGCCGACCAGCCAGGCGGCGCCGCCGCCATGCAGTCCGGTGTCGCCCTTCCAGGTGTCGCTGCCGGGTTCGCCCGGCGCCGGCACCGTGTAGGTCTGCCAGAGCAGCTTGCCGTCCTTGAGTGAGAAGGCCTGCAACGAGCCGCGGACGCCATATTCGCCGCCGCCGAAGCCGGTGATCACCTTGTCGCGGACGATGAGCGGCGGCGAGGTGATGACCGAGCCCTGCTTGTAGTCCACGACGGTCGAGGTCCAGAGCTCCTTGCCGCTCTCGGCATCGAGCGCGGTCAGCTTGCCGTCGAGCCGGCCGACGAAGAGCTTGCCGTCGGCATAGGACACGCCGCGATTATTGACGTCGCAGCAGGCATATTGCAGCACATCATCGGGAATATCGGGCTGCCAGGTCCATTTGCGCGCGCCGGTCGCGGCATCGACTGCATAGACGTATTTCGGCCCCCACGACGTCGACACATACAGCGTCTTGCCGATCACCAGCGGCGACGACTCGTTGGAGCGCAGCGAGGCCAGCGACAGCGAATAGACCAGCTGCAGCTTGCCCGCATTCTCGGAATTGATCTGCTTCAGCGGGCTGAAGCGCGTATTGCCGTAGTCGTGGCCGGCGATTGCCCATCCGTTCGGATCGGACGCCGCCTTCACGACGGAATCATTCGCTTTCGACGCGCCAATGCTTGCCATCACCATGGCGACCAGCGACACACCGGCAAAGAAAATCCCGCTCCTCAGCTTCATTGGCTTCCTCCAATATGGTTTCGTTGCCGCGATGGATGCATCGCGCGCGCGGATCGATACGCAATTTCATGAACCAGCGATCTTCTGTCGCTGCGTCGGCGATGAAAATGACAGCAACGCTATTGCGCCGTTATAGGCGGAAGGTAGTAGCACTCGCGGCGGCGATTTTGACGCGCCGCAGGCGCCATTGATCTGCGGAAAACCGCTTGCACTGCGGGGTGATTTCATCGCGCCGGAGCGTGCTCCCGGCAGCTTGCAAATTGCTCATTGAACGGCTGCCTGCTAGGATCGAAAGTACAGCCCGGCGCCTTCACGACAGGGCCGCACCTACGACTTTGATCGCGGTTACGTCCCATATGAAGCGTGGTCTACTGGGCCCATAACGAAGCTATTGGGAGAAACGCGTGTCTACAGTCAAACTGACGGTAAACGGCAGGGCGGTTTCGGTCGACGTCGAGGACCGGACCCTCCTCGTGCATCTCTTGCGCGAAAACCTCAACCTCACCGGCACCCATGTCGGCTGCGATACCAGCCAGTGCGGCGCCTGCGTCGTCCATGTCGATGGGCGGGCGGTCAAATCCTGCACCATGCTGGCCGGCCAGGCCGCGGGCTCCAACGTCACCACGATCGAAGGCCTCGCCAAGGGCGACGAGCTGCACCCGATGCAGGCGGCGTTCCGCGACAATCACGGCCTGCAGTGCGGCTATTGCACCCCCGGCATGATCATGTCCGCGGTCGATATCGTGCACCGCCATGGCGGCAAGCTCGACGAGGAAACGGTTCGCCACGAGCTCGAAGGCAACATCTGCCGCTGCACCGGCTACCATAACATCGTCAAGGCGGTGCTCGATGCAGCCGGCCGCATGAAGGTCGCGCAGGCCGCCGAATAGCCGGCCCACGCAGTACACACGATCAAGCTCATCACCGCCGGTCTCGATGGAAACGGCGGCAAATCGAATCTCCGTCGGGAGGACTAGACTATGGGTGTTGAAGGAATTGGCGCACGCGTCGTGCGCAAGGAAGATCGCCGGTTCATTACCGGCCAGGGACGTTATGTCGACGACGTCAAAATGGTGGGCATGAGCTACGCTCACTTCATCCGCAGCCCGCATGCACATGCCAAGGTCAAGGGCATCAACTCCGCCGAGGCCATGAAGATGCCCGGCGTGATCGCGGTGCTGACCGGACAACAGATCGTCGACGACAAGGTCGGCAATCTGATCTGCGGCTGGGCCATCACCTCGAAGGACGGCTCACCGATGAAAATGGGCGCGTGGCCGGCGATGGCGCCGGAGACCGTGCGCTTCGTCGGACAGGCCGTCGCGGTCGTGATCGCCGAGACCAAGAACCTGGCCAAGGACGCGGCGGAAGCCGTCGTCGTCGACTACGAAGAACTTCCAGCGGTGGCCGACGTCAGGGCCGCGATCAAGTCGGGCGCGCCGCAACTGCATCCCGAAGCCCCCGGCAACATCGTCTATGACTGGCACATCGGCGACGAAGCCGCGGTCGGCGACGCCTTCAGCAAGGCCGCCAACGTGGTGACGCTCGAGCTCACCAACAACCGCCTGGTGCCGAATGCGATGGAGCCGCGCGCGGCGATCGCACAATATGACCAGGCTGAAGAGCACTACACGCTCTACACCACCTCGCAGAACCCGCACGTCGCCCGCCTCGTGCTGTCGGCGTTCTACAACATCGCGCCCGAGCACAAGCTGCGCGTGATCGCACCCGACGTCGGCGGCGGCTTCGGCTCCAAGATCTACATCTATCCGGAAGAGATGGTGGCGCTGTGGGCCTCGAAGAAGGTCAACCGCCCAGTGAAGTGGACCGGTGACCGCTCAGAAGCCTTCCTCACCGACGCGCATGGCCGCGACCACGTGTCGAAGGCGGAGATGGCGTTCGACAAGGACAACAAGATCATTGGCCTGCGGGTGAAGACCCACGCCAATTTCGGCGCCTATATGTCGCTATTCTCCTCGGCGGTGCCGACATATCTCTACGCGACTCTGCTGTCGGGCCAGTATGTGATCCCGGCGATCTATGCCGAGGTGATCGGCGTCTACACCAACACCACGCCGGTCGACGCCTATCGCGGCGCGGGCCGTCCCGAGGCGAGCTATCTGCTCGAGCGGATGATGGAGACCGCGGCGCGGCAGCTGAAGGTCGACCCGACCGAGCTGCGCAAGAAGAACTTCATCAACCAGTTCCCGTATCAGACGCCTGTGATCATGGCGTATGATGTCGGCGACTTCCACGCCTCGATCGATGCCGCGATGAAGGCGATCGACTATGCCGGCTTCCCGGCCCGCAAGGCCAAGGCGAAAGCCAGTGGCAAGCTGCGCGGCATCGGCGTCTCCTGCTACATCGAGGCCTGCGGCATCGCGCCGTCGAAGGCGGTCGGCAGCTTAGGGGCCGGCGTCGGCCTGTGGGAATCAGCGGAAATCCGCGTCAATCCGGTCGGCACCATCGAGGTGCTCACCGGCTCGCACAGCCACGGCCAGGGCCACGAAACGACGTTCTGCCAGATCATCGCGGAGCGGCTCGGCGTGCCGATCAGCCAGGTGTCGATCGTCCACGGCGACACCGACAAGGTGCAGTTCGGCATGGGCACCTACGGCTCGCGCTCGATCGCGGTCGGCGGTGCGGCGATCGTGAAGGCGATGGAGAAGGTGGAAGCCAAGGCCAAGAAGATCGCGGCGCATGCGCTCGAGGCTTCCGAGAGCGACATCGTGATCGAGAACGGCGAGTTCAAGGTCACCGGCACCGACAAGGCGATCGCGCTGCCGATGGTCGCACTCGCGGCCTACACCGCGCACAACCTGCCCGACGGCATGGAGCCCGGCCTGAAGGAGACGGCGTTCTACGACCCGACCAACTTCACCTTCCCCGCCGGCGCCTATATCTGCGAGCTCGAGGTCGATCCAGGCACCGGCAAGACCACCTTCGTCGACTTCGTGGCGGCGGACGATTTCGGCCGGCTGATCAACCCGATGATTGTCGAAGGCCAGGTCCATGGCGGCCTTGCGCAGGGCATCGGCCAGGCGCTGCTCGAGGGCGCGGTCTATGACGACACCGGTCAGCTCGTGACCGCGTCGTTCATGGACTACACCATGCCGCGCGCCGACGACCTGCCGTCGTTCCAGCTCTCCCACACCACGACGCTGTGTCCGGGCAACCCGCTCGGCGTCAAGGGCTGCGGCGAAGCCGGCGCGATCGGCGCCTCTGCTGCCGTGATCAACGCGATCACGGACGCCATCGGCAACAACAAGCTGGAAATGCCGGCGACGCCCGATCGCGTCTGGCACGCCATTCACGGTTGAGGGAGGAAGAGCCATGTACGAGACAAATTATCACCGCGCTTCCTCGGTCGCCGACGCCGCAGCCACGTTTGCCAAGGGCACGGAATCAAAATTCCTTGCCGGCGGACAAACCCTGCTCCCCGTGATGAAGCAGCGTCTCGCCGCCCCGTCCGACGTGATCGACCTTTCCAAGGTGCAGGAGATGATCGGCATCGAGGTTTCGAGCGACACCGTCACCATCAAGGCCGCAACGCCGCATTACGATGTGGCGCAAAGCGATGCGGTCAGGAAGGCGATCCCGGCGCTCGCCAATCTGGCGTCGATGATCGGCGATCCCGCCGTGCGCTATCGCGGCACGATCGGCGGCTCGCTCGCCAACAACGACCCGGCGGCGGATTATCCGGCGGCGGTGCTGGCGCTCGGCGCGACGGTCAAGACCAACAAGCGCTCGATCCCGGCGGATGACTTCTTCAAGGGCCTGTTCACGACGGCGCTTGAGGATGGCGAGATCATCACGCAGGTCACGTTCCCGATCCCGGCCAAGGCGGGTTATGCCAAGTTTCCGAACCCGGCCTCGCGCTTCGCCCTGACTGGCGTGTTTGTCGCCAAGACCAAGTCGGGTGACGTCCGCGTCACCGCGACCGGTGCATCGCAAAGCGGCGTCATGCGGGTGGGGCCGATCGAACAGGCGCTGAAGGCGAACTGGGCGGCCTCGGCGCTCGATAGCGTCACGATCGCGGCGAGCGGCCTGCTCGCCGACATCCACGGCTCGGCGGACTACCGCGCGAATCTGGTGAAGGTGATGGGACAGCGGGCGGTGACTGCCGCCGGCTGATAGCGCCTAAACACAAGTCGAGCGGCGGCGCGCAGCGATGCGCGCCGTTCGCGTTCTACCGGCGCCTCGTTTTACCGGCACGTCGGGGCAAAAGACGCTTGCCTCATCGCGCGTTCGGCGAGACAATTTAGCTAATCAGCTAATTAAAAATACCGTCCCACGGACGGCTGGGAGAAGGCATGACATTCGGCACCAAGCCAGCCGCAAACACCTCAGCCGCTTAACGCCCCACAACGAACGGATAACAACGTGCTCGATAAACCTGCCTCCCAAACCGCCGCTCGCATTTCGGGCCCGCTCGCCGGCTTCCGCATCGTCGAATTCGCCGGCATCGGCCCCGGCCCGTTCGCCTGCATGCTGCTCGCCGACATGGGCGCCGAGGTCATCACCCTCGATCGGGTCGGCGCCGGCAAGAATTTGAAGGCGGTGGCAACCCGTGGCCGCAAAGTCATCGAGCTCGACCTCAAGAACAAGGCGGCGATTGCTGAAGTGCTCGACCTGCTCAGCCATGCCGATGCACTGATTGAAGGCTTCCGTCCCGGCGTGATGGAGCGTCTCGGTCTCGGCCCCGACGTCGTGCTCGCGCGCAATCCGAAGCTGGTCTTCGGCCGCATGACCGGCTGGGGCCAGGAAGGCCCGCTGGCGAACGCCGCCGGCCACGACATCAACTACATCTCGATCACCGGCGCACTCGCTGCGATCGGACCTAAGGAGAAGCCGGTGCCGCCGCTCAACCTGGTCGGCGATTTCGGCGGCGGCGCGCTTTACCTTGTAGTCGGCGTGCTCGCAGCGCTCCTGGAAGCGCAGAAGTCCGGCAAGGGCCAGGTGGTCGATACCGCGATGTGCGACGGCGCGGCCTCGCTGATGTCGATGTTCTACGACATGCGCGCGCAGGGCCGCTGGAGCGGCGGCCGCGACCAGAACTTCCTGGACGGCGGCGCGCATTTCTACGGCGTCTACGAATGCTCCTGCGGCAACTTCATCTCGATCGGCTCGATCGAACCGCAGTTCTATGCGCTGTTGCGCAAGCATGCCGACCTGACCGACGCCGACTTCGACGCCCAGATGGACCGCAAGGCCTGGCCGGCGCTGAAGGAGAAGCTGACCAAGGTGTTCAAGAGCAAGTCGCGCGCCGACTGGTGCACAATCATGGAAGGCACCGACATCTGCTTCGCGCCGATCCTGACCATGGAAGAGGCCCCGAAGCATCCGCACATGGCGGCCCGCCAGGTGTTCGTCGAGCGCCACGGCGTCATCCAGCCCGCCCCCGCGCCGCGCTTCTCGCGCACGCCGTCGGCGATCCGCGAGCCGGAGCTGGCCAGCATCGGTGACGTGACGAACGCGTGGAAGGCGGGAAAATAGCCTCGCTGTCGTCCCGGCGAAAGCCCGGACCCATAACCACTGAATGAAGTTGTTGCGCCCGCCCCTACCGCGGGACGATCACCTGACACACGCGATAGATTCCGCGGTATGGGTCCCGGCTTTCGCCGGGACGACACCTTCGACCTTGCGCCGGCGAACTCCCCTTGCGCTACTCAAGCCGCGTGATCGACCTTCAGCACGCCGCGGCGGATCTGGTCTTCCTCGATCGATTCGAACAGCGCCTTGAAGTTGCCTTCGCCGAAACCGTCGTCGCCCTTGCGCTGGATGAATTCGAAGAAGATCGGCCCGATCGCATTCGCCGAGAAGATTTGCAGCAGCACCTTGGTCTGGCCGCCGGCGACCACGCCCTCGCCGTCGATCAGGATGCCGTTGCTCTTGAGCCGCGCGAGGTCCTCGCCATGTTTGGGCAGGCGGGCGTCGATCCGCTCGAAATAGGTGTCGGGCGGCGACGGCATGAACGGCAGGCCGTCCGCGCGCAGCGTCTCGACGGTCGAATAGATGTCGCTCGCGCCACAGGCGATGTGCTGGATGCCCTCGCCTTGATAGGTGTTGAGATATTCCTCGATCTGCCCGGAATCGCCGGCATCCTCGTTGATCGGGATCCGGATCTTGCCGTCCGGGCTGGTCAGCGCGCGCGAGAACAGGCCGGACGCGCGGCCCTCAATGTCGAAGAAGCGGATCTGGCGGAAGTTGAACAGCTTGGCATAGAAGCCGGTCCAAACATCCATGCGGCCGCGATGGACGTTATGGGTGAGATGATCGATGTAATAAAGGCCTGAGCCTGCGGGACGCGGATTGTTCTCTCCGAGCCACTCGAACTCGGCATCATAGGCCGAACCCTTGGCGCCGTAGCGGTCGACGAAATACAGCAGGCTGCCGCCGATGCCCTTGATCGCAGGCACATCGAGCGTCTTCTCCGCGGACGACACATCCGCCGGCTCCGCGCCGAGCGCGATCGCGCGCTCATAGGCGTGCTTCGCGTCGACCACGCGGAACGCCATCGACGGCGCACAGGGGCCGTGCGCGGCAACGAAGTTGCAGCCGTGAGTACCCGGCTCTTCGTTGACGAGATAGTTGATGTCGCCCTGGCGATAGACCGTGATGGTCTTGGTCTTGTGGCGGGCCACCGCGACAAAGCCCATCAGCTTGAACAATGCGTGTAGCTCGCCGGGACTGGGGTGGGCATATTCGACGAACTCGAAACCGTCGGTGCCCATCGGGTTCTCGATGCTGATTTCGGCCGGCGGCGCATCGTGCGGAAACGGACCCATGACGGTAACTCCTTGATTTGTCTGGAGATCAGTTTCCGTCACCTGCTGCGCAACGTGCGTGCAAAATGACCCCTGATTTGCTATAATCGCGCACGATCTGTGCATGAAATGGACCATCCGCGCATGTCTGACGTTGACGCTTTCGACCTCAAGATGCTCGCCGCGTTGCAGGACG
This sequence comes from Bradyrhizobium quebecense, assembly GCF_013373795.3. Lineage (NCBI taxonomy): Bacteria > Pseudomonadati > Pseudomonadota > Alphaproteobacteria > Hyphomicrobiales > Nitrobacteraceae > Bradyrhizobium > Bradyrhizobium quebecense. The sequence continues at coordinate 7,323,320 of NZ_CP088022.1, read as the reverse complement.
ACGGGCGGTTGACCAACCAGCAGCTCGCCGACCTGGTCGGGCTCTCCGCCTCGCAATGCTCGCGGCGGCGGATGCGGCTGGAGGAGGAGAAGGTGATTTCCGGCTATCACGCCGACCTCGCCGGCGAGGCGCTCGGCTTCGGCCTGATCGCCTTCATCCACATTACGCTCGCGACCCATTCGCCCGACAACGCCAAGCGGTTTCGCGAACTGGTCAACCGCGTCGACGACATCCAGGAGGCCTATGCACTGACCGGCGATGCCGATTACGTGCTGAAGGTGATGCTGCGCGACCTGAAGAGCCTGTCCGACATCGTCAACAACGTGCTGATGCCGCACCAGAGCGTGGCGCATGTGCGCTCCTCGATCGTGCTCGACCGCCTGAAGGAGAGCACCAAGCTGCCGCTGAAGGCGTTACCGACCTAACCTGGCGCAAATCGAGGGAATTCCGTCATTCGCTTTCCCGGCCCGATTTGCGATCATTCGCATGAATTGGCTCGATGCCGCGGCATCGGCGGTGGGCTCCCTCTCCCCTTGCGCGAGACGTGCAGCGGTGTACGCGGCATCCAAGAATCAGAGGAAAGCCATGGCGCTGCAGCTGCGACCGAACTGCGAGTATTGCGACAAGGACCTGCCACCCAGCGCGCTGGAGGCGCGGATCTGCTCGTACGAATGCACGTTCTGTGCGGATTGCGCGGAGAACAAGCTCGGCAATGTTTGCCCGAACTGCGGCGGCGGTTTTGCACCGCGGCCGATCCGCCCGGCCAAGCCGTGGCGGGCGGGTGTCTGCACCGTGAACCAGCCGCCGTCGGACAAGCGGGTGCATCTGAAATACAGCCTCGAGGACTGCGCGGCGAATACGGCGCGGCTGAGGGATGTCAGGCCGGAGGAGCGGTGAGGCTGCACGGCTTGTCGGGCTCCTTCCCCCTGAAAGGGGGAAGGTGGGATGGGGGGTCAAGCCGCGAGCGCTGGCGTTGGTGGAGAGAGCAGATCCGCACCCGGCTTGCTGCGCAAACCGACCTCCCCTTTTCAAGGGGAGGTGGAGCAGCGCAAGACGGCCAACAGCTACTCCGCCGCGACGATCGTACCCTCGACCTCGCCAAAGCCTATGCGATAGCCGTCGCCCTGGCACCAGCCGCGCATGACGAGTGAATCGCCGTCCTCCAGGAACGAGCGCGTGACGCCGCTGGCAAGCTCGACCGGCTCGGTGCCGTTCCAGCTGATTTCCAGGAGGCTGCCGCGCTGATGCTTTTCGGGACCGGAGATCGTGCCGCTGCCGAGGAGGTCGCCGACATTCATCGCGCAGCCGCTGGAAGCATGGTGCACGAGCTGCTGCACCGACGACCAGTACATGTATTTGAAGTTGGTGCTGCAGATCGTCTTCGCTTCGTTCATCGCTCCGGCGCGCAGCGCGACGTCGAGCTGCAAGTCGTAATTGTTCGGCTGCGCCTGCTTGAGATAAGCGAGCGGCTCCGGCTGCTGCGCCGGGCCCTGCATGCGGAACGGCTCGAGCGCCTCGCGCGTCACCACCCACGGGCTGATCGAGGTCGCGAACGCTTTGGCCTGGAACGGGCCGAGCGGCACATACTCCCATTGCTGGATGTCGCGCGCGCTCCAATCGTTGAGGATGACGAAGCCGAAGATCATCTCTTCGGCCTGCTTCTCGGTGAGCATCTCGCCCATCGGCGAGGCCTGGCCAACCACGACGCCCATCTCGAGCTCGAAGTCGAGCCGCTTGCAGGCGCCGAAGCTCGGCACGTCTGCGGTCAGCGGCTTCAGCTGCCCGCGCGGCCGCCGCACCTTGGTGCCGCCAACCACCACGGTCGAGGCGCGGCCGTTGTAGCCGATCGGCATGTGCAGCCAGTTCGGCTGCAGCGCATTGTCCTTGCCGCGGAACATGACGCCGACATTGGTGGCGTGCTCCTTCGACGAATAGAAATCGGTATAGCCCGAGACGGCGAAAGGCATGTGCAGCCGGACGTCCGCCATCGGCACCAGCGCCCGCGCCCGCAATTCCCTGTTGTCGCGCAGCTCGGGATGATCGGCGCGCAACAGCTCGCTGATCCGCACCCGCGTCGCCGACCAGACCTTCGGCCCGAGCGCCATGAAGGCATTGAGCGACGGCTGCGAGAACACGCCGAGTGGCCCGACATCGAGCCGCGCGTCCTGTTCGAGCTCCCAGAGGTCGAGCACATAGTCGCCGATCGCGACGCCGACGCGTGGCGCAAGGCCGTCCTTCGACGAAAACACGCCGTAGGGCAGGTTCTGGATCGGGAAGTCCGAAGTGGGCGCGATGTCGATGAAGGAGCGGAGCTTTGGGTCGTTGGGGTGGGGCATGGGGGTTCCGATGTGCAATCAAGTGCAACAGCTGATCTTCTTTACCCTCCCCTGGAGGGGGAGGGTCGACGCGAATGAAATGAGCGGCGGGGTGGGGTGACGGTCTATCCGCGAACACATCGCCCGGTTGAGAGATCACCCCACCCCCGTTTCGCATTCCGCTTCGCTGCATGCGAACCGACCCTCCCCCTCCAGGGGAGGGTGGAGGCGTCACGGCTTGTTCGGGTCGAACTTCTTCTCCAACCCCTTCCAGCAATCCGCGTAGTCGTCCTGCAGCGTCGTCGAGGTCGCGGCATGCTGCGTGACCCGCTGTGGGTAGCGCGTCTCGAACATGAAGGCCATGGTGCCGGTCAGCTTCACGGGCTTGAGCTCGCCATTGCTGGCATGCTCGAAGGCTTCACGATCAGGGCCATGCGGCAGCATCATGTTGTGCAGCGAGATGCCGCCGGGCACGAAGCCTTGCGGCTTGGCGTCGTAGACGCCGTAGATCAGACCCATGAACTCGGACATGATGTTCATGTGGTACCACGGCGGACGGAAGGTGTTGTCGGCCACCATCCAGCGTTCCGGGAAGATCACGAAGTCGATGTTCGCGGTGCCGGCCGTCTCCGACGGCGAGGTCAGCACCGTGAAGATCGACGGATCCGGATGATCGAACGCGATCGCGCCGACCGGCGAGAAAGTGCGCAAATCGTATTTGTACGGCGCATAATTGCCGTGCCAGGCGACGACGTCGATCGGCGAATGCGGCAACGTGGTCTTGAACAGCGCGCCGCCCCACTTCACGTAGAGCTCGGTCGGGGTGTCTTTGTCCTCGTAGCTAGCCACCGGCGTCAGGAAGTCGCGCGAATTGGCCAGGCAATTGGCGCCGATCGGGCCGCGCTCCGGCAGCGTGAAGGCGCCGCCGTAGTTCTCGCAGAGATAGCCGCGCGCCGGGCCATTCGGAATCTCGACGCGGAATTTGACGCCGCGCGGGATCACCACGATCTCGCCCGGTTCGGCATCGATGCGGCCGAACTCGGTGACGAGGCGCAGATTGCCCTGCTGCAGCACGAACATCATCTCGCCATCGGCATTGTAGAAATGCTGATCGACCATCGATTTGGTGATCAGATAGATGTGCGCCGCCATGCCGGCTTGCGTATTGGCATCACCGGCCGTGGTCATGGTCTGCACGCCCTGCAGGAAGGTCATGTCCTGCTTCGGGATCGGCGCCGGGTCCCAGCGCAGCTGCGCGATCGGCATGTCGTATTCGTGACACGGCGCGGTGCGCCACAGCCCGGCATCCGCCTTGGCGAAGCGGCCGGAATGCCGCACCGACGGACGGATGCGGTAGAGCCAGGAGCGTTCATTGGTGCCGCGCGGCGCCGTGAACGGCGAGCCGGAAAGCTGTTCGGCATAGAGCCCGTAGGCGCAGCGCTGCGGCGAGTTGCGCCCCATCGGCAGCGCGCCGGGGAGTGCCTCGGTCTCGAAACTGTTGCCGAAGCCGGACATGTAGCCCGGCGTGACTTGCCCCGAGCTGCGAACGATCTGATCAGGCGAGGTATTGATGTTCATCATGATCCTCCTTGCAGGGCGGCCCACATTTCCTGGTCGCGCTTGTCGGTCCAGATCACGGGATCGTCGATCCCGGACGCCTCGTCGTAGGCACGCGAAACGTTGAACGGCAGGCAGTGTTCGTAGATCGCAAACTTCGAGAATTTCGGGTCCATCACCTCGCGCGTCGCCGCCATCGATTCCTTCAAGCTGCGGCCCTTGGCAACAGACGATTCGGCGGCGCCATAGAGCGTGGTGACGAAATCGCGGGTCATCGCGATCGCATCGCGTCCGGTCTCGAAACCCTTCAGCGCATCGCCGCGGCCCGGCGCGATCGCCTTCGGATTGAAGGCGCGGATTTCGTTCAAGGTCATCGGCCATTCGCGCAAATGCGCATCGCCGCAATAGCAGGCCGAGTGATACTCGATCAGGTCGCCGGAGAACATCACCTCGGCATCCGGCACCCAGGCGACGATATCGCCCGAGGTGTGGCCGGCGCCGAGCTGCATCAGCCGCACCTCGCGCTTGCCGAGATAGATCGACATTTCGCCTTCGAAGGTCAGCGTCGGCCAGGTCAGGCCGGGAATGCTCGCGGCATCCTGAAACAGCCGTGGGAAGCGGCCATATTCGGAATCCCAGTCCTGCTGGCCGCGCTCCTGGATCAGGCGATAGGTCTCCTGCGAGGCGACGATGCCCTGTGCGTGATAGGCCGAGGCGCCAAGCACGCGCACCGCATGATAGTGCGACAGCACGACATATTTGATCGGCTTGTCGGTCACGGCCTTGACCCGCTCGATCACCTTGTTCGCCATCGCCGGCGTCGCCTGCGCGTCGAACACCAGGCAGCCATCGTCACCGACGATGACAGCGGTGTTGGGATCGCCCTCGGCGGTGAAGGCGTAGAGATCGGTGCCGATCTCGGAGAAGGTGACCTTCTTCTCCGCGAGATCCGTGGTCGATGCAAAACCTTTGGCCATCAGTTCAATCCTGTCCGTTTGATCAGTGCTATTGTTGTTGCTGTTGTTGCTGCTGGCTCGCATCCAGCGTGCGCAGCTTCGCCAGCGCGATCGCCTCCCGCAGCACGTCGAGATCGCCGATATGGTTGGCGAGCACCAGCACCAGGGCGGCATCGAGATCGGCGCTCTGCGACTCTGTGAGGCCGCGATGCGCCTCGACGATGGCGCGGAAGGCGTCGTCGGGACTGACGAAGTTCGAACTCGTCGACAGAGCCATGACCGCTCCTCAGTTCAGGCCGGCTGCGCGCGCCAGCGCCGCATCGAGTGCCGGCCGCGTGACGTTGCGGAAGCGTGCCGCGACATAGCCGTCCGGCCGCAGCAGATAGGCGGTACCGGGCTCGGCATCGTAGCGCTTGCCGGCAAGGCCTTGCGCGTCGACCAGCCCGCCCTCGCCACCGACCCGGATCGTGCCGACGCCGTCAGGCACATCGGCAGCCGCGCCATTGCCAAACTCCAGCAGCGTGAAACGCGTTCCCTGCCTGATGAAAACGTCGGTCAGATAGCTGGAACCGCCCTGCTCGGTCACCGGCGCATCCAGCATCGAGGCGCCCGGCCGCGGGCCGCCGCGCCAGTCGTCGCGATCGCTGGTCGACAGCGGCGTGTCGTAGACCGACGGCACCGACAGCCGGCCGCCATTGACCATGCGTTTGCCGAACTCGGTATCCTTGGCGAGCGACAGCACCGCCTGGCGCAGCCGCGCCTCCTGTTTCGTCACCGGCGCCATGAAATCGGTCGAGCGGGTGGATTCGCGGATGTTCTCATCCGCCGCCGCACTGCGCTCGATGTGATAGGTCTCGAGCAGGCCTTCCGGCGACAGCCGGCGCAACACGCGATCGAGCTTCCACGCCAGATTCTCGGCATCCTCGAGCCCGGAATTGGCGCCGCGCGCACCGAACGGCGAGACCTGGTGCGCGGAATCGCCGGCAAAGATCACGCGGCCATGGATAAACCTGGCCATCCGGCGGCACTGGAACTTGTAGAGCGAGATCCATTCGAACTCGAACTTGTCGTGCCCGAGCATGCGCTCGATCCGCGGCCGGACATTCTCGGGCTGCTTCTCGGCCACCGGATCGGCATCCGGATTGAGCTGCAGGTCGATCCGCCAGATGTCGTCCGGCTGCTTGTGCAGCAGCGCCGAGCGTCCAGCGTGGAACGGCGGATCGAACCAGAACCAGCGCTCGGTCGGGAATGCCGCGGTCATCTTGACGTCGGCGATCAGGAACTGGTCCTCGAACACCTGCCCCGCAAAGTCCGCACCGACCATCTGCCGCAGCGAGGACCGGGCGCCGTCGCAGGCGACGACAAACGACGCGTGCACCTGATACGTGCCTTCCGGGGTCGCGATGGTCAACGCAACGCCATCGTTGCGGCTCTCCAGCGCGATCACCTTGTTGCGCCAGCGCAGATCGATTTCAGGCAGCTGCTCGACCCGGTCGACCAGATAGGCCTCGGCATAGAACTGCTGCAGGTTGATGAAGGCGGGCCGCTTGTGACCTTCCTCGGGAAGCAAATTGAACTGGTAGAGCTGCGAGGCGCCGTGGAAGATCTTGCCGACGCTCCACACCACGCCCTTCTCGACCATGCGGTCGCCGACACCGAGGCGATCCCAGAATTCCAGCGAGCGTTTCGAGAAGCAGATCGCGCGGGAACCCTCGCCGATCCGGTCGGCATCGTCGAGCAGCAGCACGCGCTGGCCGCGCTGCGCGAGATCGATCGCGAGCGACAATCCCACCGGTCCGGCGCCGACCACCACGACCGGATGCTCCGCGACGTTGGTGCCCGACCGCTCCTGGTCGAGATGACGGCGATAGCCGAACTGGGTTTTGGCCTGTGCCGTATTGGCTTGTGCCATTGCGTGACCCTGATTGCGTGACCCTGGATGTTCCCTGGTGCCGTCGGCTTTTGGCTGCGGCTTGTGCAGCTGGTTTGCGACCAGGACCTTTTGCGACAAAACCTTGCGAGCCGGCCGCGACCTTGCTAAATTAGTCTCACTTGCAACTATCTTAAACTCCCAGTCGGGCCCGCCGTCAACTCAAATTGGAGGAATTTTTGGCCAGGACCTCTGCAAGCCAGCCTCCGATGCGGCCACGCGGCGCCGTGGAAGCGGACGCGCGCGACAATGTCGCGCCAACCAAGAAGCGCCTCGATCTCTTCCACTTCATGCCGTTCCGCCTGAACCGGCTGGCGGCCGAGGTGTCCTCGGCGCTGTCGAGCGAATACCAGGAGCGGTACGGCCTCGACATTCCGGAATGGCGCGTGCTCGCGACGCTGGGCTTCCGCAGCGATCCCTGCAGCGCGCAATACATCGCGCATTGCACCCGCACGCACAAATCCACCATCAGCCGCGCGGTCTCGGCGCTGATGGAGCGCGAGATCGTCGAGCGCGTCGAGAACGCCGACGACCGCCGCGAATTCCGCCTGCGCCTGACGAAGAAGGGCCAGGTACTCTACGAAGAGCTGATCCCGCGCCTGCTGCGCAAGGAGCAGGAGATCCTGTCTTGCCTGTCCGCACAGGAGCGCCGCGATCTCGCCCGCCTGCTCGGCAAGGTCGAGACCAGCCTCGAGCTGGTGCAGACCAGCGAAGAGGCCGACGCCAAGGACGTGTACTAAACCCTGCCGTCGTCCTGGCGAAAGCCAGGACCCATACGCCGCGGCCGGTGTTGTGAACGGGACTCGTCGTTCCTGCAAAGCACAACAAACGATATTTGTGGTTATGGGTCCTGGCTTTCGCCAGGACGACGCTGGGGGTTGGCTGGCGTCCCAACACGAGCACAGTCGCGTAGGGCGGATCCGCCCTACGCAGTTCATGCGGCGCGAGAGCTACGCCCGATCGATATGTTTCGCGATCACCGGGAAATAATTATCCTTCGATCCCTTGTCGATCGCCTCCTGCAGCACCGTGCCGATCAGCTCCGCGCCGCGGATCCTGATGCCGGCGTCGGCGGCGAGTTCCAGCGCGTAGGACAGATCCTTCAACGCATATTCGGTCGAGAACGCGCGCTCCGGAAACAGGCCGGGCACGATCGCCTTCATGCCGTGGTTGCGCAGCGCAAAGCTGTCGGCCGAGCCCTTCGACAGGGTTTCCAGCAACAGCTTTGGATCGACGCCATTGTGCTTCGCCACCGCGACAGCCTCGGCCAGCGCGTTCACGGTCTCGAACAGCACCATGTTGTTGAGGATCTTGGTCACCTGCCCCGCGCCGACGTCGCCGCAATTGGTGACGTCGGTGGCAAAGCAGCGGATCAAGGGCTCGATCGCGGCGTAGAGCACGGGCACCGCACCGACCATCACGCTGAGCGTGCCGTCCTGCGCCGCTTGCCGGGTGCGTGCGATCGGCGCGTCGGCCCAGGCCGCACCCTTCGCCTGCAACTGGCCGGCAAAGTCGCGGGTCTGGCTGACCGAGGACGTGCCGAGATCGACCACGACCTGGCCGCTTCTGACGTTCTTCAGAATGCCGTCGCCCTCGAACACCGCGCGCACGTGTTTGGCGCTCGGCAGGCAGAGGAACAGCACATCGCTCTGCTTGATGACGTCGGCGACCGTTTCAGCCACATCGGCGCCATCAGCGCGTAGCCGTTGCAGCGGCTCAGTCGCGAGGTCGAACACCACGACGCGCTTGCCGCTCTTCTTGACTAGGTTGCGGCAAATCGGCTCACCCATCACGCCGAGGCCGATGAATCCGAGGGTCTTGTATTCAGTCATATCGCTTCTTCTTTTTGACGTTTCTTGACGTGTTGCAGATGCGATGGCGCCAGATGCAATGCGAACGCATCGACCTTGTCGCTGGCGCGCGGATAGATCTCGCTGACGATCGGATCGTGGCCCGGGATGAAGCGGTCGGGATGACCGGCAAGCCGCTCGACGGTCTCCCAGCCCTGCGCCATGTCGCCGACATTGTAGACGATCGGGAACGGGCTCCGCTTGTGCAGGTTCGCATAATAATGCGCGGCGTCCGACGCCAGCACGACCGGGCCGCGCGCGGTCTCGACCCGCACCACCTGCAGGCCGTCGGAATGACCGCCGACGCGATGCACGGTGACGCCGGGCGCGATCTCCCCGTCGCCGGAATGGAAGGTGACGCGCTCGCCGTAGACATGGCGTACCATCTGCGTGACATGTTCAATGGAGAACGGATGGCGCAGCATGCCGTTGCACATGCAGCGGCCGGTCGCGTAGCTCATCTCGCGTTCCTGCAGATGGAATTTGGCATTCGGGAAGCGATCCAGATTGCCGGCGTGGTCATAATGCAGATGGGTGACGATGACGTCGCGGATCGCATCGGCGCTGACACCGAAGCCGGCCAGCGCATCGACCGGGTTGAGCGTCAGCTTGCGGGCGCGCGCCTTGGCCTCCTCGGCGTTGAAGCCGGTGTCGACCAGGATGTCGCGGCCGTGGCCGCGGATCAGCCAGACGAAATAATCGAGATCCTGCGCCGTGGTGTCGTGCGGATCGGGCACCAGGAAATTGAGGTGGGGCGTGCGCGGCGACATCGTCGCATAGCGCAGGGCGTAGATTTCGTAGGCGTTTCCCATCGGTATCGCTCTTGTTGGCTGTTCTTGAATGGCTCGGCGTCCCGACCACAAAGCCATCGCCTCGCGCAAAGGTCAAACCGCGCAAAGTGCGACGAGCGCATGACAGGACGGCCGCAGCCTCTGTGAATGCAATCACACTATCCAGTCGCAGGAACCTGCACCATGCCACGGAGGCGATGGCGCCATGATCGCGGCTGTTGCACTGCGGCCTCGTTACCGCCGCCGCGATTAGCGATGGTGCCGCAGGCCGTTGACGGGGGTTTGACCGTGGTTTGATAATGGATTTTCGCTAGAGTAAGGTCCCCGGGGCGCAGGCTGAAAGCGGCGCCATTTCATTGCAATGCCGCGATCTGGATTAGCCGCGATTATGAAAATCCGCCTTGCCTTGCTCGCCACGCTGATTTTTTCAATCGCGTCGCCCACCCTGTCCGTCGCTGCCGGCGATCGTTTCGCGCTGGTCATCGGCAACGCCAAATATCCCGACGCCGACGCACCGCTGAAGGAGCCGGTCAACGACGCGCGTGACGTCGCCGATGAGCTCAAGCGCGACGGCTTCACCGTCGAGGTCGGCGAGAACCTGACGGGCGACGGCATGCGGCGCGCCTTCGATCGGCTCTATGGCAAGATCAAGCCGGGCTCGGTCGCGCTGATCTTCTTCTCGGGTTACGGCATCCAGTCGAACCGGCAGAGCTACATGATCCCGATCGATGCCCAGATCTGGGCCGAGGCCGACGTCCGCCGCGACGGCTTCAGCCTCGAGACCGTGCTCGGCGAGATCAACAGCCGCGGTGCCGGGGTCAAGATCGCCCTGGTCGACGCCTCGCGGCGCAACCCGTTCGAGCGCCGTTTCCGCAGCTTCTCGGCGGGGCTCGCCCCGGTGATCGCACCCAACGGGACGTTGGTGATGTATTCGGCCGCGCTCTCGTCGGTGGTCTCGGACAATGGCAGCGACCGCAGCCTGTTCGTGCGGGAACTGCTGAAGGAGATCCGCACCCCCGACCTGATGGCTGAGGAAACGCTGAACCGCACCCGCGTCGGCGTCACCCGCGCCTCACGGCAGGAACAGGTGCCGTGGATCTCGTCGTCGCTGGCCGAGGATTTCTCGTTCAGTCCAGCCGGCGGAGCCGTTCCAGGCGGCGCAACGGGACCGTCGAACGCCGCGCCCGCGCCTGCCGCATCACCGTCGCTCGAGGTGGCAACGGCACCGCCGGTCTCGCCTCCACCGGCTCCGCCAGCCGCGCCCGTTGCAACGCCGAAGCCGACACCAACGCCCCCAGCCGCGGCGGCGCCGACGCCACCGCCGGCGCCGCCGAAGCCAGCCGTCGCGACAGCGCCCGCCGCACCCCCACCTCCCCCAAAAGCGCCCGAGATCGCGCTGCCGCCACCCGCGCCTCCGCCGCCGGTGGTGATCCAGCCCACGCCGGCCCCGAGCAATTCGCCCGTGCTCGCGGATGATCCGACGATCAAGGGCCTGAACGAAAGGCTCGACAAGAACCCGGATGACGCGGCTGCGCTGTATCGCCGCGGCCAGGTCTTTGCCAGCAAGGGCGCCTACGACCTCGCGGTGAAGGATTTCACCGATTCGCTGCGGCTGAACCCGAAGGATGTCGAGGCCTATAACAATCGCTGCTGGGTCCGCACCGTGATCGGCGACCTGCAGGCGGCCCTGAAGGACTGCAACGAGGCGCTGCGGCTGCGCCCGAATTTCGTCGATGCGCTCGACAGCCGCGGGCTGATGAACCTGAAGGGCGGGCAGAACAAGAACGCCATCGCCGATTTCGACGCCGCACTGAAGATCAACCCGCGGCTGACCTCGTCGCTGTACGGGCGCGGCCTTGCCAAGAAGCGCAATGGCGCGGTCGCGGAAGGCGATCTCGACATCGCCAACGCCAAGGCGATGGACCCGAACATCGTCAAGGAATTCGCCGACTACGGCGTACAGTGACAAAAGAACGAGGCCTGCCCGCGGCTCGAACCGCGGGCGAAATTGCGCGACTAATCAGAGGGTGCGTGCCGGGCAGCGATGCCCGCGATCAATCCGAAGAGTTGTATGGAACCGCGCCAGCCGGCGCAGGAGGGACCGAAATGTTCAAACCGTCGGCAAGGGCCGCGCTCCTTTCAATCGTGACCGTCGGCGCCGTGCTGTCGTTCGGCATGGCGGCCGCCCGCGCTGGTGACGTCACCGAGGATCAGATCATCAAGGCACTGACGCCCGAGAAGAAGCCGCTGACCCGCGGCCTCTCGGCCGGCCCGCAGACCTCGCCCGGACTGAGCGCCGACCAGGCCAAATTCGTACAGAGCGTCCGTGGCCGCGCCACCCGCTCGCTGTCTTCGACCGAGCGCGAGGAAATCGCGACCATCGTCCAGGACAAGCCGAAGATCGATCTCGAGATCAACTTCGACTACAACTCCGCCGACATCAGCGCGAAGTCGCTGGCCTCGGTGCAGGCGCTCGGCCGCGCTTTGACCAATCAGGACCTGAAGGGCTCGACCTTCGTGGTCGCCGGCCACACCGACGCCGCAGGCGGCGAGGACTACAATCAGGGCCTCTCGGAGCGCCGCGCCGACGCCATCAAACGCTATCTGGTCGACAAATATGGCATCAACGGCACCGATCTCGTCACCGTCGGCTATGGCAAGAGCAAGCTGAAGGACCCGAGCCACCCGATGGCGGACGTCAACCGGCGCGTGCAGGTTGTGAACATGGAAAACAAGGACACCGCCGCCAAGTGATCCAGAGGCGATGGGCGGTGGCGTGGCCGCTTTTTGAGGTTACAATGCGTCCCGCACCCCGGCGGGGCGCATTTGCTTTGGGGCGTACGACCAAAGCGGCCCACAGGTGACCCGCCTCACATGACGTCAGGGCACGATCCGGAACAATGGACCCCGGCCTTTCCGATGCCCACACGATACGACGGCGAGATGAGACTTCGACGAGCGCCTAAGACAATCACTGTCGATACGCGCCAAGTTCTGGATTGATCAGGCGATGAATTTCTCCCAGTACCTCAAGCCTGCGCTCGGCACGGTGGTGTTCCTCGCGCTGGCGATCGCCTATTACGCGTTCGAGCACCGCTCCCATCCGGAGGAGAAGGAGACGCCGGGCCAGGCGCTGGTCGTGGTGACGAAGTCGACCAATGCCTGCTTCTCCGACATGGTCCGCGTCACCGGCTTCATCGTGCCGCGCCGCGAGGCGCAGGTGAATGTCGACCAGGACGGCTCCAAGGTCTCCGACGTGCTGGTCCGCGAGGGTGACACCGTGACCGAGAACCAGGAACTGGCGCGGTTGACCCCGCCGCCGCAGCAGGCGGCGCAGGGCAATGCCAAGCCGATCGTGCTGCGCGCGCCGGCGGCCGGCCTCGTCACCGAGGTGCGCACCGCGCCCGGCGCTCCGGCCTCGCCGCAGGCTCCGCCGATGTTCAAGATCTCCGTCAACAACGAGATCGAGCTCGACGCCGAGGTGCCGGGCTTCCAGCTCCTAAAGCTCAATCCCGGCGCCAATGTCCGGATCAGCCGCGACGACGCGCCCGACATCGTCGGCAAGGTCCGCCAGATCTCGCCGCAGATCGATCGCGCCACCCAGCTCGGGCATGTCCGCATCACCATCAACAACAATCCGACGCTGAAGGTCGGCATGTTCGCGCGCGCCAATATCGACGCCAAGCGCTCCTGCGGCGTTGCCGTGCCGCGCACCGCGATCGACCGCCTGACCCTGCAGGTCGTGAAGGGCAACACGGTCGAGACCCGCAGGGTGCGCGTCGGGCTGACCTCCGACACTTCGACCGAAATCCTTGAAGGCCTCGACGTCGGCGAAATCGTCGTGGCCGATGCTGGCACCTCGCTGCATGACGGCGACCAGATCAAGACCATGTTCGCCGACGAACTCGATCGCACGCGATCACGCTAATTCGGGCACGCTAATGGCTTTGAACATCTCGGCATGGTCGATCCGGAACCCGCTTCCCTCGATCGTCTTCTCGATCATCCTGCTGGTCCTGGGCTGGGTCTCCTTCACCAAGCTCGCCGTGACGCGGCTGCCGAGCGCCGACATTCCGGTGATCTCGGTCGCGGTGTCGCAGTTCGGCGCCGCGCCCTCGGAACTTGAGTCGCAGGTCACCAAAACGATCGAGGACGGCGTCTCCGGCGTCGAGGGCGTGCGCCACATCTCGTCCTCCATCACCGACGGCCTGTCGGTGACCACGATCCAGTTCGCGCTGGAGACCAACACCGACCGCGCACTCAACGACGTCAAGGACGCGGTGACGCGGGTGCGCGCCAACCTGCCGCAGAACGTCACCGAGCCCTTGATCCAGCGCGTCGACGTGATCGGCCTGCCGATCGTGACGTACGCTGCGATCTCGCCCGGCAAGACGCCGGAGCAGCTCTCTTACTTCGTCGACGACGTGGTCAAGCGCGCGCTGCAGGGCGTGCGCGGCGTCGCCCAGGTCGAACGCATCGGCGGTGTCGAGCGCGAGATCCTGGTCTCGCTCGATCCCGACAAGCTGCAGGCTGTGGGGCTGACCGCGGTCAATGTCAGCCAGATCCTGCGCGGCACCAATGTCGACGTCGCCGGCGGCCGCGCCGAGATCGGCAAGAACGACCAGGCGATCCGCACCCTGGCCGGCGCCAAGACGCTGAACGAGCTCGCCGGCACCATGATTCCGCTGTTCGGCGGCGGCGAGATCCGGCTCGACGATCTCGGCACCGTCACCGACACGATCGCCGACCGGCGCACCTTCGCCCGCTTCAACGGCGAGCCGGTGGTCGCGCTCGGCATCAAGCGCTCCAAGGGCGCCAGCGACGTCGTCGTCGCGGCCGCGGTGCAGAAGCGGATCGACGCCCTGAAAGTTGCCTATCCCGACGTCGACCTCAAGCTGATCGACACCTCGGTCGAATTCACCAAGGGCAATTACGAGGCCGCGATCTCGACCTTGTTCGAGGGCGCGATCCTCGCCGTCATCATCGTGCTGCTGTTCCTGCGCGACATGCGCGCCACCATCATCGCGGCGGTTTCGCTGCCGCTGTCGATCTTCCCGGCGTTCTGGGCGATGGACCTGCTCGGCTTCTCGCTCAACCTCGTCTCCTTCCTCGCCATCACGCTGTCGACCGGCATTCTGGTCGACGACGCCATCGTCGAGATCGAGAACATCGTCCGCCACATGCGGATGGGCAAGACGCCCTACCGGGCCGCGCTTGAAGCCGCGGACGAGATCGGGCTTGCGGTGATCGCGATCTCGCTCACCATCATCGCGATCTTCGCGCCGGCGAGCTTCATGTCCGGGATCGCCGGGCAATTCTTCAAGCAGTTCGGCATTACGGTGTCGGTGCAGGTGTTCTTCTCGCTGCTCGCCGCGCGCTTCGTGACGCCGATGCTGGCCGCCTATTTTCTCAAGCATCATGACCACGACGACCCGCCGCCCGGCCGCATCCTGCGCAGCTATCACGGCCTCGTCACCTGGTCGGTGAAGCACCATTATATCACCGTGCTGATCGGCTTTGCGGTGTTCGCCGCATCGATCTGGAGCATCACGCTGCTGCCGCAGGGTTTCCTGCCGGCGCAGGACACCGCGCGCTCGCTGCTCGCGATGGAGCTGCCGCCCGGCTCGCAGCTTGCCTATACCGAGAAGGTCACCGAGGAGATCGTTGCGCGCCTGCGCAAGCGGCCCGAGGTGCGCAGCGTGTTCGTCGACGGCGGCCGCGTGCCGCCGGGTATCCAGGAAGTCCGCCGCGCCGCGCTGATCATCAACTACACGCCGAAGGCGGATCGCAGGATCACCCAGCGCGAGCTGGAGCTGTCGATCGGCAAGGAGCTCGATAACGTCCCCGATATCCGGTTCTGGTTCCTCGACGAGAACGGCCTGCGCGCCATCTCGCTGGTCGTCACCGGCACCGACAGCAACATCGTCAATAACGTCGCCAGCGAGCTGGCGACGCAGATGAAGCGGATCCCGATCATCGCCAACGTGATCTCGGAGACCGCGCTCGACCGGCCCGAACTGCGCATCCGTCCGCGCGCCGAGCTCGCGGCTCGGCTCGGCGTCTCGACCGAGAGCCTGTCGCAGACCATCCGCGTCGCCACCATCGGCGACGTCGGCCCGGCGCTGGCGAAGTTCGACGCCGGCGACCGCCAGGTCCCGATCCGCGTCCAGCTCGAGGACAATGCGCGCAGCGACCTTCAGATGCTCGAGCAACTGCGCGTGCCGCTCGGTCAGCGCGGCGAACGCGGTGGCGTGCCGCTCTCCGTCGTCGCCGACATCCAGCTCGACCAGGGCCCGACCAGCATCAACCGCTACGACCGAGAGCGGCAGGCCACCGTCGCGGCCGACCTCGTCGGCAATGCCGCGCTCGGCGATGCCACCAAGCTGATCTACGACCTCCCGGTCATGAAGAGCCTGCCGAAGGGCGTGAAGGTCAGCCCGTCCGGCGACGCCGAGAGCCTCGCTGAACTGTCCGACGGCTTCGCCACCGCGATCACCGCCGGCCTGATGATGGTCTACGCCGTGCTGGTGCTGCTGTTCGGCACCTTCCTGCAGCCGATCACCATCCTGTTCTCGCTGCCGCTCTCGATCGGAGGTGCGATCGGCGCGCTGCTTTTGACCGGCAAGCAGCTCACCACGCCGGTGTGGATCGGCATCCTGATGCTGATGGGCATCGTCACCAAGAACGCCATCATGCTGGTGGAATTCGCGGTGGAGGCGATCCGCGACGGCAAGGCGCGCGAGGAAGCCATGATCGACGCCGGAATGAAGCGCGCCCGCCCGATCGTGATGACCACGATCGCAATGGCCGCCGGCATGATGCCGTCGGCCCTAGCATTTGGCGCCGGCGGCGAATTCCGCTCGCCGATGGCGCTCGCGGTGATCGGCGGCCTGATCTTCTCGACCGTGCTGTCGCTGGTGTTCGTGCCGGCGATGTTCATGGTGATGGACGATATCGGCGGCTTGATCTGGCGCTTCGGCAAGCGGCTCGTGGTCTCGCATGCCGACCACGAGCTAACCCCGAGCGAGCGCCAGACCGACCAGACCAAGCGGCCGCCCGGCCCGCCAAGCGTGATCTCGCCTGCCGCGGAATGAACCGAGGCCTCCCAAAAGTTGTCGATCCTATCGTGTTCGCGATGTGGTAGATTACCTGCCTTTCAGACCGAAGAGAGGGGCTCCCTATGGCAGATCGGGACGCAATACATCGCTTGGTCACCCAGGCCTACGACGCTCGCGGCAAGGGTCATATTAATTCGTTGATGGACGCATTTGCTCCCGATGCCAGTTTCGAACTGGTCGGTGACAAGGAGGCCTTTCATTTGACGGGGGCCTTTGAGGGGCACGCCAACGTCAGGCAGGCGCTGGAGGAGTTTATCAAGGCCTTTGAGTTCATCGATCGCAAGATCACGAGCTTCCTCGTCGACGGCGATCGCGCTGCCGTGCATTCGACCATCACGGTCCGCTTCATTCCGAGGGATCTGACCGTCACCACGAAGGTCGTCGATCTCTTCAGGTTCGAAAATGGCAAGATCGCCGAACTCGTCGAATTCGGCGATACGGCGCTCCTGAAGCAAATCACGTCAGCCCAGCTCGGCCGTCAGTAGAGCCTGGTGCGATAGGCCTCTTCCATCGTCTTCTCGGCGACCTCGACCTCGACGGCGGCGGTCTGCTCGGCGATGATCCGGCCAAGCGTCGGAAAACTGTGGCGCTCGACCTGCGCGGCTGGATTCCAGAGCTTTGAGCGCATCAGCGCCTTGCCGCAATGGAAGTAGGTCTCATCGACATGCACCTTCATGCCGATGATCGGCGTGACGTTCTGCACCGTCAGCGGCGTCAGGAGATCCGGCTCCTGCGAGATCTCGGCTCGCCCGTTGATGCGCAACGTCTCGTTGATACCCGGCACCATGAAAATCAGGCCGACCCCGGGCGAGGCCAGGATATTGCCGAACGTATCGACCCGGTTGTTGCCGCGGCGGTCCGGGATCAGCAGCGTCTTGTCATCGAGCACCGAGACGAAGCCCGGCGCATCGCCGCGCGGACTGGCGTCGGCCTGGCCCTTGCCGTCGCTGGAGGCGATGACCAGGAACGGCGACAGCGCGATGAAGTCGCGGCAGAACTTGTCGAGATGGTTGAGCACCTTCTTCTCGGCGAGTGGGCTCAACTGCCCGAAATGCGCGCGAAGATCCTCCTGCGACTTGACCGGCGGCTTGCCGCCTGCGCCCTTGTGACCCATAGCGAACCTCCCTTTGTTGTTAGTTTATACCGCGTCGATGCCGGAATCGATCCTCGCCGTCTGGCGTGCGCCGTCCGCGGCCGCAAAGCCCGGCTGGTCGAAGAAATCGCGGCCGGGAATGGCATCGAGCAGGTCGCGGGTGTAGGCCTGACGCGGCGCGGTGAAGACCTCGGCCGTGGTGCCCTCCTCGACGATACGCCCTTTCTGCAGGACGATGACGCGGTCGGCGATCTCGGCGGCGATCCGCAAATCATGGGTGATGAAGATCATCGCAAGCCGCATTTCCTGGCGCAGCTCGGCGAGCAGTCCCAGCACCTGGGCCTGCACCGAGACGTCGAGCGCCGACACCGCCTCGTCGGCGATCAAGACCCGCGGTTTCAGCGCGAGCGCCCGCGCGATGCAGATGCGCTGGCGCTGGCCGCCGGAGAATTCGTGCGGATAGCGACCCGCGGCGGCCTCCGACAATCCGACCCGGACCAGCAATTTCCTCGCCTGCGCCATCGCCTCGGCGCGCGAGGTGCCGTAGGCCATCGGCCCGCGCGCGATGGCATCGCCGACCTTCTGGCGCGGATCGAGACTGGCAAACGGATCCTGGAACACGATCTGAAGCTGCCGCCGCGCCTGGCGCAACGCTTCACCACGCAACTGCCGGAGATCGGCGCCGCCGAAACGGATGGCGCCGGCATCCGGCTCGGTGAGCCGCATGATCATGCGCCCGAGCGTCGATTTTCCGGAACCGGATTCCCCGACGATCGCCAGCGTCTCGCCCTCGTGCAGCGTCAGCGAGATGCCCTCCGCGGCGACCACCTCACGCGGCGGCTGCAACCAGCCGCGCTTGACCCGAAAGGTCTTCTGCAGGCCGACGACGTCCAGTAGCGGCTCCGGTCGCACGATCGTGTCATGGATGTCGGCGAGCCGCGCCTTCGGCACCGCGTCGATCAATTCGCGCGTGTAGGCGGCCTGTGGATTGCGCAGCACCTCACTGGCCGTGCCCTGCTCGACCACCTTGCCATGGCGCAACACCACGACGCGGTCGGCGACGTCGGCGACGACGCCGAAATCATGGGTGATCAGCAGCACGCCCATGCCGCGCTCGCGCCGGAGATCGTCGATCAGGCGCAGGATCTGGCGCTGGGTCGTGACATCGAGCGCGGTCGTCGGCTCATCCGCGATCAGCAGCGCGGGCCGGTTGGCCATCGCCATCGCGATCATCACGCGCTGGCGCTGACCGCCGGACAGCTCGAACGGATAGCTCTTTTCCAGCAGTTGAGGACTCGGCAGCCCGACCTGCGTCAGCAGCGTCTGCACCCGCTCGCGGACTTCCGCCATCGATGGCACAGGCCGCTGGTGCGCCAGAATCATCTCCTCGATCTGCTTGCCGACGCGTTTGAGCGGATTGAGCGAGGACAATGGCTCCTGAAAGATCATCGCGGCATTGCCGCCGCGCAAGTTCCGAAGGCCACGGCCGTCGAGCTTCGACGGATCCTGCCCCGCGACCGTCACGGCGCCCGACACGATGTCGACGCCCCGCGGCAACAGCTGCAGCACCGCATGGGCGATCATCGACTTGCCGGAGCCGGATTCGCCGACCAGGCAAACGACCTCGTTCGGCTTGATCTCAAAGGAGACGTTCTCGACTGCAAGGGGCCGGTCACCGCCCTTCGGGAGCGCGATCGAGAGGCGATCGACGGCGAGAACCGGCGCGCTGGCCTGCATGGCTTCGCTCATGACCGGCGCCTCGAGACGCGCGGGTTGAGGACATCGGACAGGCCCTCGCCGAACAGGTTGATCGCCAGCACGGTGACGAGAATGGCAAGGCCGGGAAACACGCTCATCCACCACGCATTGCGGATTGCAGTGCGCCCCGCGCCGATCATGAAGCCCCACGACATCAAATTGGGATCGCCGAGCCCCATGAAGGACAGCGCGCTCTCCAACAGGATCGCGGTCGCCACCGTCAGCGACGTCACGACCAGGATCGGTGAGATCGCGTTCGGCAGGATGTGGCCGAGCACGATGCGCCAGGTGCGCTCGCCCTGGCACAACGCGGCCTCGACGAACTCACGATGGCGCAGGCGCAGGAACTCGGCGCGCGTCAACCGCGCCAGCGGCGGCCAGCTCACCGCCCCAATGGTCAGGATGATCGTCAGGAGCGACGGATTGAAGGTCGCGACCAGCAGGATGGCCAGCACGAAGGCCGGGATGGTCTGGAACAGTTCCGTCATCCGCATCAACACCAGATCGACCTTGCCGCCGAAATAGCCTGAGATCGCGCCGACCACGACGCCGATCGCCATCGCCGCGAGCGCGGACGCGATGCCGATCAGCAGCGAGACGCGCGCGCCATAGGCGACGCCGGCCGCGACATCGCGGCCGAGCGTATCGCCGCCGAGCCACAGCCCGTCCTCGCCGGGCGGCGTGAACGGCGCACCGACCATCTCCCAGGGCGAGACCGGAAACACGATCGGCGCGATGATCGCGACGACAACGACGACGAGCAGCAGGACAAGCCCGATCATGCCGCTGGGATGACGCAAGAAGGCGCGCACCGTCTCCATCACGCCGCTCCCGTGGTCATGCGCGGATCGATCAGCCGGTAGACCAGGTCGGTCAAAAGGTTGAGCGCGATCACGACGATCGAGAGGATCAGGAAGATGCCGAGCAGGACGGGATAGTCGCGTTGCAGCAGGGCCTCGAAGGTCAGGCGGCCGAGGCCGGGCCAGGCAAACACCGTCTCGATCACCACGGCGCCGCCGACCAGCGCGCCGGCCTGCATGCCGGCGACGGTGACGACCGGCACCAGCGCATTGCGCAGCATGTGGCCGACGACGATCCGCGTTCCGGACAGGCCCTTGGCGCGCGCCGTCTTGATGAAATCCTGTTGCGCGACCTCGATGATCGAGGACCGCATCAGTCGCGCATAGATCGCGAGATAAATCGCCGCCAGCGAGGTCACCGGCATGATCATGTGCTTCATGATGTCGAGCGCGTGCTCGATCGGCGAGAGCTGGACGTTGATGGTCTCGTAGCCGAACGGCGGCAGCCAGCCGAGCGTCACCGAGAACACCAGCACCAGCATCAGGCCGAGCCAGAACACCGGCGTCGCATAGAGCACGAGCGAGAGCACGGTGAACACCGTGTCGAGAACGCTGCCGGCCGCGAGCCCCGCCAGCGCGCCGAGCGCGGTGCCGATCAGGAGCGCGAGACAGAACGCCGTGACCGTCAGCAAGAGCGTCGCCGGAAGCCGTTCGAGGATCAGATCGACGACCGGACGGCGCTGGCGATAGGAATAGCCGAGATCGAGCCTGACGACGCGGCCGAGGTGGCTCACGAGTTGCACGAAGTACGGCTTGTCGAGCCCGTACTCCTTGCGCAGATCGTCGAGCAGTTTTGGATCGGACGCGCCGGACTGCCCGGCCATCACCTGGGCCGGGTCGCCGGGGGCGGCCCGCACCAACACGAAGTTGAACGTCGCGATGACGAGGATCACCGCGACGAGCTGGGCGATGCGGCTGATCGCCTGGAGCCCGATCGCCGCTGCGCTCCCGAGCCGGGTCACGATTTGTAGACCGACCCGAAGGTTTCGTGCGAGCCAATGCCCGTCGTCACGATGTTCTTGAACGCCTTGTCGTAGATGATGGGATATTCGATCTCGAGCGTCCAGGCCACCGGTACATCCTCGACCAGGATCTGCTGCACCTTGCTGTAGAGCTCCTGGCGCTTGGCTTCGTCGAGCGTGATGGCGGCCTCGTCGAACAGTTTGTCGACCTCGGGATTCGAGTAGCCTTGCGTGTTCGAGAACAGGATGCCCTTCTTGATGTTCGACGAAATATAGGTGCGTGCCACGCCGAGCGCGGGATCGCCAAGCTGGTAGAGCAGGTTCTGGGTCATCTCGTAATCCCAGTTGCCGACCTTCTCGGCCCAGCCGGCCATGTCGGTGCCGACCAGCACGAGGTCGATGCCGACGCGTGCAAAGCTCTGGCGAAAGAATTCACCGGCGCGCTGATAGGACTCGCCATAGGGCGGCACGATGTATTTGATCTCGGCCCGCTTGCCGTTGGCGCCAACCTTCAGTCCCATGTCGTCAAGCAGCGCCTTGGCCTTGTCGACCGAGAACTCGTAGCGCTTCACGTTCGGATCGTAGAACCGCGTCTTCGATGAGACCGGGCCGGTCGCAACCTTGGCATTGCCGAAATACACGCGCTTGCTGAACGCCTCGCGGTCGATCAGGTGCATCACCGCCTGCCGGAACCGCTTGTCGTTCATCGGCGCGATGCGGTTGTTCATTTCGAGCCACTGGTGCGGCGCGAAATACTCGTAGCCCTTGGTGGTGAATTCGAGGTTCTTCTGCGCCTTGAAGCGCTGCACGTCATAGAATTCGACGTCGGACCATTGCACCAGCTGCACGGTGCCGTTCTCGAGCGCGAGCGCACGCGACGCCGCATCGGGAATCACGCGGTAGACGATCTCGTCGAGATAGGGCTCGTCCTTCAGATAGTAGCCGTCGTGGCGGACGAGGTGAACATGCGAGCCGCGCACCCATTCCTTCAGCTTGAAGGGGCCGGTGCCGATCGCCTTGTCGTTCTCCGGGTTCTTGCGATAGTCGGTGCCTTCGTAGATATGCTTGGGCACGATCGGCGCGGACGTGCAGTCGAAACAGCCGATGAACGGCGCGAACGGCTGCTTCAGCTTGAACACGACGGTGAGCGGATCGGGCGCTTCGGCCGATGCCACGCGTGCGAAGTTCTGCCGCGCGCGCGGATGCGTCTCCACCAGCAGCTTCATGCAGCTGAAGACCACGTCCTCCGAGGTCATCGGCTTGCCGTCGTGGAAGGTGATCCCCGGAAACAGCTTGAATGTGTAGGTCAGGCCGTCGGGCGAGATCTCCCAGGACTGCGCCATGCCGGGCATCGGCTTGAGGTCGGCGCCGTATTTCAGCAGGCCTTCATAGATCTTGCCGCCGAGCGTCAGGGTCGGCTGCTGCTGGTTCAGCGCCGTCACCAGAACCGGCGGCTCCGGCTGGATGATGGTGTTGAGCGTTCCACCGCGGGTCTGGCCCGCCGCCCGCGTGATGCCGAACGGGATGGCTGCACCGCAGGCCAGCATCGCCTTGGTGAATTCGCGTCTGTTCATCGGACCTCTCCGTCGCCGCGCGTCAGGCATTCGATTTCGGCGAATGTCGCGGGGTGAGGCATTGTTGCCAAACGCCGTATCCCGCGCTACCTGATTGGGGACAACAACCATCGCGATCGGGCCAATTGGCCCGGAAGATGCATGAGCACCCTGCGAAAACGACGATCGATCAGGAGCTCACGACACTTGAAAGTCGCAGCGCGACGAAATGACACCGCCGGTTTGCGCGTGTGCCGCAAGCAAGCCGGTCCCGTAGCCGCCGCGCATTATGCCGGACAATTGCAACAGGTCGAACGGCCGCTCGCCGCCATGGCGGCCTCTTATCCAAACGAAAGCACGAGCGCGCGACACGCGCATCGACGCGATCAATTCATCCTGCAGACCGCAGGCGTGACCTCGATGATGACCGAGCGCGGCCATTTCGTCGTGCCGCCCGGCCATGGTCTATGGATTCCGGCCGGCGTCGCGCACCAGTCGCGAGCATGGGGCGAGGTCGAGATCCAGACCATCTATGTCACGCCGGATCGCGTGCGGAATGCGCCGGCAACCTGCCGCCTGATCAGGGTCTCCGCACTGGTCGAAGCGCTGATGGAAGAAGCGGTGCATATGCCGACCCGTTACGACCCGGAAGGGCGCGACGGCCGGCTGGTCGATTTCCTGCTCGATGAGATCGGCAGGATGCCCGAAGTGTCGCTGCATGTGCAGGTGCCGCCCGATCCACGGCTCGCCGCGATCTGCGAAGCGGTGCTGGTCGACCCGAGTTCCGATCTGACGCTCGACCAATGGGCCGATCGTAGCCAGCTCAGCCGGCGGACCTTGACGCGCCTGTTCCGCCGCGAGACCGGACAGAGCTTTGCGGCCTGGCGCCAGCGGGTGCGGCTGCTCGAAGCGCTGGCGCGGCTCGGCGCCGGCGAAGCCGTCACCTGCGTCGCGCTCGACGTCGGCTATGACAGCCCGAGTGCTTTCGCAGCGATGTTCAAGCGCGAGCTCGGCGCCGCGCCGCGCCAGTATCTGCGCTGGGCCAATCCCGAAGTGGTGATGAGGTAGGCGAATTCGCCTCACGCACCCGCGGAACGCAAAACCCCTGCGGTCAACGGGAAAGACCGCAGGGGTTTGCAGGTGGATGGCGTGAGGCCAGCAAGGCTGGGTGTCACCCCAAGGACCGGCACGCGGATGAAAGCGATACCCGCCTCGTCATGCAAGCAAGTCTTTTAGGCAGGAGTGCGTCAACATTCGCAAGCAAGGCGCGCGAGAGGACGGCGATCCTCGCGCGCGCGTTGCATGCAATCGTTTAGTCGTTGCGTGTTAGTCGTTGCGTGCGACCGCCGTCAGCTTGGTCATGTTGTGCAGCATGATCCGACCGCGCTGCAGGTCGACGATGCCGTCCTTGCGCCAGGTCTGCAGCTGCCGGTTGACGCTCTCGCGCGCCGCGCCGACGAAGATGCCGAGCTGTTCCTGCGAGATATGCACCTCGGAACCGAAATCCTCAGCCAGCGCGCACAGCCGGCGTGCGAGCCGGACCGGCAACGGTTGCAGCACGGATTCTTCCATCCGCTCGCTCTGCCAGCGGATGCGCTGGCACAGCAATTCGATCAGGCGGACCGCGACCTTCGGCTCGCGCTCGAGGAAGCCCAGGAAATCTTCCCGCCGCAGGACGAACAATTCGGTGGGCTCGCCCGCGGTCGCATCCGCGGTGCGCTCCTGACCGTCGAGGACGGCGACTTCGCCGAACAGGTCGCCGGATCCCATGAAGTTCAGGGTGAGCCGGCTGCCGTCGGAGGCACCGGTTTCGATGCGCATCTGGCCGCGGCGCACCCCAAACAGGGCGTCGCCGGGATCGCCTTTCTGGAACAGCACTTCGCCGGTGGCGAGCTGCTGGGTGTGGCAGAGGCCCGAAAGGCGCGCCAATTCGTCCGCACCGAGATCGGCGAACATCGGGTTCATTTTCAGAATGACCGCAAATTCGGCCTGTTTGCTCATTGTATTGCCTTCCAAATCCATCCGAGCGGTCCCCTCCGCCCGGTTAGCAACAATCACCCTCATAAGAGTGTGTGAGAGGTCACATAAGTTCATGCTGGTAACGGATTATTTTTCCAACCGTTGGAGCGAGGTCCCGTTTGCGGGATAATCTCCTGCGATCGGCCGTGCCTTTCCGCGGCGGAACCCTGTCTGCCCGGCTTGGAATATCGAGATGAGAGCACTGAAATTCGCCGGGGCCGCCATCGCTGCCGTGATCGTGATCATCGCGCTGGTGGCCGCGGTCGGGATCCCGTCCTCGTTCCTCACATCGGCCATCACCGAGCGGGTCGAGCGGGAGACCGGCTACACACTCAGCATCAATGGCGGCGCCAGGATTGGCCTCTGGCCGACCGCCAATCTGACGCTGCGCGAGGTCGTGTTGCAGGATCCGCGGGAGCGCGAGGCCAACAACCGGTTCGCAGCTGATCGGGTCGAGGTCGAGATGACGCTGTCGAGCCTGTGGTCGGGCCAGCCCGACATCACCGACCTCGTGATCGTCAAGCCGGTGATCAATCTGCCGCTGCAGCGCGAGCGCACCCGCGACCACAATCCGCCGGCGAAGTCTTCTGCGTCCGACAGCGGCGGCCTCACGATCCGGCATGTCAGCGTCAGCGGCGCCACCATCGTGTTCTCCAATGTGCGCGACCGGGTCGAGAACCGGATCGAGACGCTCAATGCCGATGCGACCATCGGCAACGACCGCAAGATCGTCGTCACGGGGAGTGCGAGCACCAGTGACAAGCCGCTGAAGTTCGAGATCCGCGCGACCGCGCCGCAGGCACCGCTGGAACGCCAAAACGTGCCGGCCGAATTCAACATCGACGCACCTGGCCTGTTGCCCGCGGCGATCAAGGCGAATGCGGAAGTGCGCCTGAACGGCACGGTGGTGATGTTCAACGGCGTGTCGGGCACGCTCGGCGATGGCGGCTTCACCGGTTGGGCCTCGGTCGACTTCGCCAGCAACAAGCCGCTGGTGAAGCTCGATCTCGACTTCCAGCGCATCTCGATGGCGCTGACGCCGAGCCAGCCCGATGCCGCGCAGGCGCTGGGCACCAACATTTGGAGCAACGCAACGATCGATCTTGGCGGGCTCAATTATGTGGACGCGCAGGTGCGCATCTCGACGGCGGAGCTCGTGATCGGCGACGGCCGCTTTGCGCAGGCGTCGATCGATGCATCTGTTGACAGCGGCGTGCTGAAGGCCCGCCTCGCCGATCTCGGCGCCTATGAGGGCACCGCCAATGGCGACGTCACGATCGATGCGAGAACCACCACTCCGACCTACGCGTTGCGACTCGACCTCGCCGGCGTGCGCGCGCTGCCGGTGCTGAAGAGCCTCGCCGAGTTCGACAAGCTCGACGGCACGATGCAGGCGAAGATCGCGCTGACCTCGCAGGGCAGCAGTGCACGCGCGATCGTCGGCAATCTCGGCGGCACGGCCTTCGTCGTGTTCCAGGACGGCAAGATCCTCGGCCTCAACGTCGCGCAGATGATCCGCAACCTCACCACCGGCACCTTGTCGGGCTGGCAGCAGGGCCAGGAGCTGTCGACCGATCTCAGCCAGCTCTCGGCTTCGTTCAAGCTTGACAAGGGTCAGGCCGTCACCACCGACCTCAATTTGATCGGCCCGCTGGTGAAGATGACCGGGGTCGGCACCGTCGATCTCAACACCCGCCAGATCGGGTTCCGCGTCGAGCCGCAGCTCGTGATGACCACCGAAGGCCAGGGCCGCACCGGCAATCCGGTCGGCCTCGGCATCCCCGTGATGATCGAGGGGCCCTGGGTGTCCCCGCGGATCTATCCGGAGATGCAGGGCATCCTCGACAATCCCCAGGCCGCCTATGCCAAGCTCAAGGAGATGGGCAAGGGTTTGTTCGGCGCGAACGGCCAGGGGCTGAGCCAAGGTCTGAATGGACTGACCAACCTCCTCAACGGCCTGCAGGGCGGTGGGACCGCCACACAGCCCGGCACGGGCCAGGCGCCTGGCGGTGCGACCGCCGGCCAGAACAACCCGCTCGGCGGGCAGCTCGGCGACACCATCGGTAACCTGCTGCAGCAGGGCCTCTCCACCCTGAATCAGGGCAACTCCTCCCGGCCGAGCCGCAGCCTCGCCCAACCCACTCCGGACGCGCCGCCGGCCGCCACGCCACCGCCCTCCCCTCCGCCGGCCGACACCGCCGAGCAGCACGACAATCCCGCGATGAACGACGTGCTGCGACAGCTGTTCAACCGCTGAATATTCCCGCATATCCCCCGCCGGAATGCAGGGCTAACCATGCGGCCCGAGGGGCCGCCTCGCCCCGTCGATCCGTGCTAAACAGCAGCGGATACAGTGGCGCACCCGACTGATTGGAGGGGGACGGACGAGGCTGGATGAACGGGGCACCGGACAAGGGCAAGAACTGGTTCCTGCGCGGCGGCCTGTTCGCCAAATACGTCCTCGCGCTGGTCGGCCTCGTCGTGTTCGTGCTGGCGGTCAACGGCGCCCTCGAGACCTGGATCAGCTACCGCGGCATCAAGAGCACGCTGACGGATGCGATGAGCGAGAAG
The DNA here is from genome assembly GCF_013373795.3 of Bradyrhizobium quebecense. Classification (NCBI taxonomy): domain Bacteria; kingdom Pseudomonadati; phylum Pseudomonadota; class Alphaproteobacteria; order Hyphomicrobiales; family Nitrobacteraceae; genus Bradyrhizobium; species Bradyrhizobium quebecense. The sequence goes on along the minus strand of NZ_CP088022.1, from coordinate 7,295,987 downwards.
GCGGACGCCACCGCCAAGCACATCGCGCAATCGATTTCCGATCTCGAGCGGCAGATCTCCTGGGTGACCCGCGCGTCTTCCAACACCATCGAGCTGCGCCGCGCCGATTATGCCCAGCTGCTCGGCCAGGTGCCGGCGGTGAACCAGCTCACCCTGATCAACGGCCAGGGCCGCGAGGTGCTGCGGCTGTCGCGCCAGACCTACACGCTGAATTCCAACGCCGACTTCTCTCGCGACCTCCGCTTCACCGAAGCTGTCGAGCGCGGCACCGCCTACGCGCCGGCGTACTTTCGCGACGAGCGGCCGTATATGTCGATCGGCGAGCAGCATTCCGGCTTCAACGCCGGCGTCACCGTCGCCGAGATCGACCTGCGCTTCCTTAACGACTATTTCGGCGATTCCCAGGTCGGCCGCACCGCCTATGCCTATCTCGTCGACGCCAAGGGCCGCGTGCTGGCGAGCTCGTCGAAGGGCCCCGAGGTCGGCAAGGACCTTGCCGCGCTGCCGCAGGTCGCGGCGGTGCTGTCGGCGAGCGGCAGACGGATCGCCTCCGGCAAGGATGTCGACGGCAACGCGGTGCTGACGACTGCGACAGCAGCGCCGGACCTCGGCTGGCACGTCTTTGTCGAGCAGCCGACCGCGCAGGCGCTCTCCCCGATCCGCGACCAGCTGGTGCGCATTGCGCTCTTGATCGCGCTCGGCCTCGTGGTCGCGATCATCGCCGGCACGATCCTCGCGCGGCGCATGCTGGTGCCGATCACCGCCCTGCGCACCGGCGCGCGGCGATTAGGGGCCGGCGATTTCGGCCACCGCATCGAGGTGAAGACCGCGGATGAGCTAGAGGAACTCGCCGGGCAATTCAACAGCATGGCCTCGCAGCTTGCCGAGACCTATTCCGACCTCGAAGGCAAGGTGAGGGAGCGCACGCGCGATCTCGCGCAATCGATCAACGAGCTGAAGGTGCTGGAGGAGGTCGGCCGCGCGGTGGCGTCCTCGCTCGACCTCAACGCCGTGCTGCCGACGATCGCCGCCCGCGCGCTCGAGATCACCCATGCCGACGCCGTGCTGATCTATGGCTATGACGCGACGAGCCGCAGCTTCAACCTGACGCAATCGATCGGCATCGACGCCGAGGCCGAGGGCCATCACCGCGCGATCGACGCCGCGAACAGCCCGCTCGCCGAGGCCGCGACGAAGGGCGAGCCGCTGGCGTTTCCCGATCTCGCCACTAGAGCGTTTTCGAGCGAAGTGGATACCGGTTCGCGTGAAGAAAACGCGTCAGAACAAGAATCCAGTGCCGATCATCCGCTGCGCGATGTCGTGGTCGGCGCCGGCTTCCACTCCGTGCTGGTGGTGCCGCTGGTCGATCAACAGGGCGTGCTCGGTTCGCTGGTGGTGCTGCGCAAGTCGGCCGGCGATTTCCCCGCGAGCCTGATCGGCCTGATGAAGACTTTTGCGCACCAGGCGGTGCTGGCGATGCGCAATGCGCGGCTGTTCACTGAAGTGGACCAGAAGAGCCACGCGCTGGAGCAGGCCAACGCCACCGTGCGCGAGCAGGCGGACAAGCTCAGGCAGCAGACCGAAGAGCTCACCGACTGGAACAAGTCGCTGGAGGCACGCGTCGAGACCCAGCTCACGGAGATCGAACGCATCCGCAAGCTCGAGCGATTCCTGGCGCCGCAGGTGGCGCAGCTGATCGCCTCCTCCGATGGCCATGAGGGGCTGCTCGACAGCCACCGCCGCGAGGTCACGGTCGTGTTCTGCGACCTGCGCGGCTTCACCGCCTTCACCGAGGCGACCGAACCGGAAGAGGCGATGAACGTGCTGCGCGAATACCACGCAGCGCTCGGCAAGCTGATCTTCAAGTACGAGGGCACGCTCGACCGCTATGCCGGCGACGGCGTGATGATCCTGTTCAACGCGCCGATCCAACTCGCCGACCATACGCTGCGCGCGGTGAAGATGGCGGTCGAGATGCGCGACACCATCGGCGCGCTGACCGAGAAGTGGCGCAACCGCGGGCACAGCCTCGGCTTCGGCATCGGCATCGCGCTCGGCTATGCCACGCTCGGCCAGGTCGGTTTCGAGCAGCGGCTGGAATATGCCGCGATCGGCAGCGTCACCAACCTCGCCTCCCGCCTGTGCGGCGAGGCCAAGGCCGGCCAGATCGTGGTGAGCCGCCGCGTCTACGGCATGGTCGAACCGCACGTCGAAGGCCGCGCCATCGACGACCTCGTGCTGAAGGGTTTCAATCACCCGATCCTCGCCGCGGAGATTTTGCGCTGGAAGGGCGAGCCGTCAGCGGAAGCGGCAGCGGAGTAGGCGACGCTTTCTCCACTCGTCGTTGCGAAGAGCGAAGCAATGACGGGCCCCGCCGGCCTCATTTTCGAGCGGGAACCCACTACCGTCGGAACCTTGCATTCGCGCGGAAAGTGTGTATAGTACCCGCCATTCGATTAGCCGTTGCGCCTTGTTGAATGGTCAGAACGGCCCTCCTCCAAAGACATCGTCAGTTGAATGGATGGCGCGCGATTCTGCGCAACACATGCGCAGATGCGCATTTTGGAGAAGAGAAGATGGCGACAGGTACTGTGAAGTGGTTCAACGGTCAGAAGGGCTTTGGTTTCATCGAGCCGAGCGATGGCAGCAAGGATGTGTTCGTTCACATCAGCGCAGTCGAGCGTGCCGGTCTGACTGGCCTGGCTGAAGGCCAGAAGGTCTCGTTCGAGCTGAAGACCGACAAGATGCGCGGCAAGACCAGCGCCGAGAATCTTCAGATCGTCTGAGCTTTTTGCTTCGGCGTGATTTCCGCGCAAACGCGTTCCGCGTTTGTCGCGATCATGCCGGTTCGTCATTCCACGGATGTACTGGGATGACGTTGCTGCCCGCTCGATCCACCCGGATTGGGCGGGTTTTAGCATGTCTTGCTGCGCGTGATCCCAAAGCACGCTGCATCGCGCCGCTCCGTGCAACAGACGCGAAGCCTTCGCAGAGGGATGATGCCTTGGAGAGAATGCCGATGACCGCCAGGAAGCCCACGCCATCGCCCGCGAGCCTCGCCAGGGCCGACCGCCAGCGCCTGGCTGCCGAGGAAGGCGCGCGCGCCATCGCCGAGGTCGAGCGCGACGCAGCCTCGATCCGCAAGAACATGGAGCGGCTGCGGGCGCTCCGCGAAGCGCGCGAGGCCAAGGCTGCGGCCGAAGCCGAGCTGGCGCCGGCACCCATCGCCAAGAAGAAAGCGCGCGTGAAGCGCATCGTGCGCTGACGCTGCGATGTTGCTGCTGCAATGACTGCCGTCATTGCGAGCGAAGCGAAGCAATCGATCCCACCTCGCACACGGAACGATGGATTGCTTCGTCGCTATCGCTCCTCGCAATGACGGTATCAATTCCGTCATCCCCGCGCAAAGGCTTCGCCTTTGTCGCTGGAGGTGCGAGCGCAGCGAGCCTCGAAGGATGCACGGCCCCGCTGGTGGCCGTCGTGCTTCGAGACGGCCGCGATACGGCCTCCTCAACATGACTGAGCGGCAGCATGACCGAATCGCATTAGGTCCCGATCAACATTGTCAAACAGCAAACAGGATATGCGTTCGCGCTCTCGCGGCGCGTTGCGCCCGAGGGATGCGATCAACTCACCCTCATTGATCGTGAGAGGGCCTAGGGAAGGCCGGGCGCCGAGTTGGGATGTCAGGGAAAATTCTGATACTCAGAATAATGTAAGCAGCTAGAAGATAGCAACTGTTGCGATATTGCTTGCATTTCCGCGAACTCCCACGAGCCTCAAATCACCATCCAGTGAATCTGGTTGTCCCCGTGATCACGATCGCGACCTCTGCCTTCGTTTCCAGGAATAACCCCTCCCCCACCTCGCTCGCGTCATGACGGGCGCGCGGAACCGCGCGTTCGCCGAGAACAAGAACACGCGAGGACTGGGTTTGATGACAGGTTTGGACGGGACGCACGCGGCGGCGTCGGTGGTGGCGTTGCACTGCTCGCTGGGATCGGGACGGCAATGGACGAAGCTTGCGGGCGCGCTCGGGGGCACGCCGTTCATGGCGCCGGATATTTCCGGCTATGGCGTCGCCGCCTGCGGGCGCGACTGGCCGCGGACGCTGGATGGCGAGATCGCGCGGCTCGAGCCCTGGCTCGCCAAGGCCAACGCGCCGATCCATCTGATCGGGCATTCCTATGGCGGGGCGATCGCGTTTCGGCTGGCGACGGCATCGCCTTATGCGCAGCGCATCCGCAGCCTGACGCTGATCGAGCCGATCCTTCCGACATTGCTGCGCGACGGCTCCGCAGACGTGCGGCTGTACGACCGCTTCGCGCGGATCGCGCAGGTGGTGTCGCAGGATATTTTCGACGGCGCGGCGCTGGAGGCGGTCGAGGCGTTCACCGCGTTCTGGGCCGGCTCCGGCCCGCGCGAGCAGTTCTCGCCGAGCGGGCGGCTGCGGATGATCGAGCAGGCCGACAAGCTGCCCTACGATTTCAACGCCGCGCTCGATCTCGACGGCGTGGCGGCGGCCGCGCGTGCCTTGCGGGTGCCGACGCTGCTGGTGTCGGGCGGGCTGTCGCCCTATGTGACGCAGCGCATCGTCGCAAAACTCGCCGCGATCATTGACGGCGCCGAGATGCGGCATCTGCCGGCGGCCGGCCACATGCTGCCGGTGACGCATGCCGAGCGGGTCAATCCGGAGATCCTGCGGCACATCTGGCGTGCCGAGGAGCTGGCGAAGCTGGAGCTGGCGGCGTGTGCCGGGCCAACTGAGGCGGCTGCCACGACGGCGCAGCCGGCTGGCTCGGCGAGGCCGCATCTGATATTCAGGAGGCCCTCATTTTGGGAATAGTTTGCAGATGAGTTTGAGGCTCGAGCGATTCATGGGTTTCGCGGAGTTTATCATCGGGCCGCGCGTTGCGCGGACCCGTTGGCTCTACCCATCCTACGGACCGTCGATTGTCGTCGCGCTGCTTCTGCTCGCGGCTTCTCCCGCGCTTGCCGCGGGCGAGGCCGACGCGGTGCCGAAGGGCGCGGCGGTGACGGTGTTGAAGGCCTCGAAATTCTGCTTCGGCAATATCGTCGAGGTCTCGGGCATCGTGCTGCCGCGCGACGAGCAGCAGATCCGGCCCGATCGGTTCGGGCTGAAGGTGGCGGAGGTGAAGGCCGATCCCGGCGACACCGTCACCGCGGGCCAGGTGCTGGCGCGGCTGACCGACGGCACCAACGCGATCAACCTCACGGCGCCGGTGGCGGGCACGATCTCGGCGTCCTCGGCGATCGTCGGCGCGCCGGCCTCCGGCAAGGACGCGCTGTTCTCGATCATCGCCAGAAACGAATACGACCTGGTCGGCATGGTGCCGACCCGCGACATCGCCAAGCTGAAGACCGAGCAGACCGCGCGGCTGAAGATCATCGGCGCCGGCGAGATGGACGGCAAGGTGCGGACGATCGCGCCGACCATCGAGCCGAACAGCCAGCTCGGACAGGTGTTCGTCGGCATCGCCTCCAACAAGCGCCTGCTGGTGAATTCGAGCGGGCGGGCGCAGATCAAGACCGGGCAGAGCTGCGGCGTCGCGGTGCCGCTGACCGCGATCCTCTATTCCACCGCCGGCACTGTGGTGCAGGTGGTGCGCGGCGGCCGCGTCGAGACGCGGCGGGTCGAGACCGGGTTGATGTCGGCCGGCCAGGTCGAGATCCGCGACGGCATCCAGGAAGGCGACATCGTCGTCGCCCGCGCCGGCGCGCTGCTGCGCGAGGGCGATCCGGTGCGGCCGGTGGGTGCCAGCGCGGACGCGAAGTAGACGAAGTAGGCGCCGCCACACTCAGTGTCGTCCCGGCCTGCGCCGGGACGACGTGGGGATAGAGCTGGGGCCTCAGCCGCCGAGCTTGATGTCTTCCAGCAGCGAGGACGATACGCTCGGCACCTGCTCGCCTTCGCTTGCGCGGGAGATCGCGACGCGGGTCTTGTTGAAGGCGGTCTCGGCGCCGGCCTGGGCGTTGAGGTTGTTGATGAGCTCGGAGACCAGCACGCTGTTCGGCGCCTTGGAATCGTCGGCGACCTTGCCCGGCGTCGCCGAAGTCAGCACGATCGTATTCTCCGGCGGGCTGATCGGGGCGAGGCCGTGCGAGAACGCACGGAAGCGGCGCTCATAGGGATTGCGGCGCGAGGCATCGAGCACGACGAGCTTGGCCTTGGCGCCACGCTCTTTCATCGCATCGAGCACGGACTCGACGCTGACGCCGGTGCGCTTGACGTCGGCTTCCTTCCAGATCGTGGCATCGACCGGGATCATGTAGCTCTCGCGGCCGACCTGCACGCCGTAGCCGCCGAAGAACAGCATCACGACGGTGTCGGGCCGGATCTTGGCCTTCATGCGCTCGACCGCGCGGAACATGTCGTCCTTGGTCGCGTCCTCGACCACGTCGACGTCAAAGCCCTCGCGGCGCAGCGCCGACGACAGGGTGCGGGCATCGTTGATCGGCTGGGCCAAAGGCGCCGCAGCGTCCGGGTAATGGCCGTTGCCGATGACCAGCGCGAGGCGGGAGGAGCCGCCCGCAATGCTGCCGGTCTGCCCGGCGGTGACGGCGCCTGCGACAGTCTCCCTGGCAACATCCGGTGTTCGCTTGTTGAGCGCGGCATGGGCGCCAATCGCCAGCGACACCGTGCCGGCCACCGCCACGCAGACGGCGATGGTGCGACGGGAAATATGAAGCTGCCTAAGGTTCATAACGTTCTAGTCCCAATCTCTATCCCGATGGCGTTCGAGCGAAATCGCGCCAGTTAGTCGCGTCAGTGACGATCAGGTTTAATGGGGTTGAGGTGTGTGTGCCGTTGAATTCAGCTCAATTTGCGGCGCCGCAACAAACACTCCCTTAACCCGGCTGGACCGCCGGAGCAACCCGGTTTGCAGCATGCTGCCGCCCGGCACAGGCCATTGACGCCGTTAAGATCCCGTTACGTGACTTCGGTCACATTTGTATTCTGTACGGATTCATGTAGCTTTCCAACGGCTTGCGAGTTTGGGGGAGGACCGGAGGAAACACCGCCGGGGGCGGCGGCGTTAACCGGTTCCTCGAGAAAGGGATTCATGAGCCTTCACGAGATCGCTGGCGCGGTATGCCGGGCGCTGACCGCCAAGAAGGACGGCCCGTCGCTTTACGACGTCTGCGACCCCGTGCTGCAGGCCTATCGCGGCGGCGATGCCCATCTCGGGAAGTTCTACCGGACCGCGCTCGGCAATCCGGCGCTGCGCGCGCTGCTCCGCCGCACCGGCCTGCCCGCCCTCAACGACGCCGACCGCCTGGCGGGCCTGCGCGCGGCGTTGACCGAGGCGCGCGACGCCGCGGCGCCTGACTGGGCCGCGATCGGCGCCCCGGTCGCCGACCTGATGGACGGCATCGGCGTGCACCACCCCGCCCCGCCGGCCGCGACGACGGCTTGCCATCCGCCGGCGACGGCCGAGATCGACCGCGTGATCCGCTTAACCGGCGCGCATCTGCTCGGCTCGTTCGGCCGATGCGGCTTCATCCCGACCTATGCCGCCTTCAACCTGATCGGCGATGCCGACATCGGAGGGCGCGAGATGCTGATGGCACTGACCGGGCTGAACGCGCGCGGCTACAAGAACTCGACCTTGCTGTTCAGCCTGGCGCGGGTCTTCATCGCGCATTCGCCGGCGCGCGGGCTGATCAACCCGCCATGGCGCGGCATCGCCGAGCCGATGTGGGAGCCGGTGCAGATCCGCCATCGCTCGGCCTATTACGATGCCTTCTTCACCGAGGCGCTGCTGAGCTATGTCGAGACCGGGCTCGCGTCACCGGATGAGGCAGGCGCGGCGCGGCGCGCGGTCGCCGAGATGGTGGAGTTCTGCCTGAAGACCAGCGCCGAGGAGGTGCCCTCGCATGACGGCTCGGTCGTGAAGGTGATCACCGCGCTGGCGCCGGGACGGCATCCGCGTTTCTCGCGCTTCTTCGCCCAGATCAAGCAGGACCTCGGCTTCGGCGTCTATGTGCCCGACTGCGACACCACGGCGTGCGCGTTCTCGGCCGCGACGCAAGCCGGCTCCGACGATCCGATCCTGCAGCAGCCGCTGCTGGATTTCTACCGCGGCTACCAGGTGCGATCGGGCGCCAACGAGCCGCGCGTCACCGTGCCGCTCAACGATAACATCGACTATGAGGGCGGTGTCGTCACCTGGATCGACAATCTCGCCGGCGAGCGGCCTTATGGCAACGACCTCGATCCGACGCTGAACCTCGACATCCTCGAGGTCTCGTTCCGCAACCTCGCCCGCTGGCGGATCATCGAGACGCCGCAACGGCTCGAGACGGTGCATCGCATCATCGCCTTCCAGAAGAGGTTGGTCGAAAGCGGCGCGTTCAGGAATCCGCGCTCGCATATCTATTATCTGCCGGAGCTCTATTCGGCCTATTTCGGCCGCTGCTACGCCGCCTTCATCGCGCTGCCGCTGGCGGCGCAGCGCGTCATCGACCCCGGCAATGTGTTCGCGCTGATCCGCGCCCGCGTGCTCGGCTACGTCCAGGGCGAGCTGATCGCGCATGAGATGAACCCGTTCGACGCCGCGCTCGCGCTGATGGCGCTGGCGCATCTTGGCGCCGAGGTCTCGACCTTCACGCCGGCGCTGCACTGCATCGTGCAAGGCCTCGGCGAAGGCGGCCGCAAGGGACCCTACAGGGCATATGAATGGAATAAGATGAAGACGCCGACGCGGATCCTGGTCGGCGGGCCCGAGGTGACGTCGGCCTTCGTGCTGATGGCCCTTGCGCTGGCCAGGAAGCGGATGCTTGCGGCGTAGGATGGTAGAGCGCAGTCGCCCGGTTCACCCTCCCCTGGAGGGGGAGGGTCGTATAGCATCGCGCGAAGCAAGATGCGATACGGGGTGGGGTGATCCCTCCACACGGGCACCGTTTCTGCGGAGAGCTGTCACCCCACCTCGGTTCGCATTGCGCTTCGCTTCATACGAACCGATCCTCCCCCTCCAGGGGAGGATGACATCGCGGAGCGGGATGACGCGAAGTTGAAACTGGCGGAAACGCAACACCACTGGCAGGGTTGCCCAATTGCCCGCACAATCCTCGCCGATCCTTTGGGCCCGGAACGCTGAACGAAAGACTGGCCGGAAACGCCGATGCTCAAGACGCTGCTCACTGCTGGCCTGCTGCTGTCGCTGCCGACGCTGGCTGTCGCCGCCGACGTCACCGGCGTGCCGAAGATCCGCGACGGCGACCAGCTCATGATCGGCAGCGTCAAGATCCGGCTCGGCGGGATCGACGCGCCGTCGACCGACCAGCTCTGCCTCAACACCAAGGGCGAGCGCTGGACCTGCGGCGTCGCCGCGCGCGACGAGCTGATCAAGCATGCCGGCAACAAGAGCTGGACCTGTCACGCGCGTTCGGTCGATCGCCGCGGCCGCACCATTGCGCGCTGCGAGGTCGACGGCGAGGACATCCAGAAATGGATGGTCAGCAATGGCTGGGCGCTGGCCTACACCCGCATCTCGCATGACTACGAGCCGGACGAGAAGGCGGCGCGCGAGGCCAAGGCAGGGATGTGGCAGGGCGCATTCATCGCGCCGTGGGACTGGCGCGTGCGCAACAAGAAGACCACCGTGCTCGGCACCGTGAAAGTGCCGGAGAGTGCACACTCGATCCTGCTCGCCTCGGCCTCCGGCCCGGTGGCGCCCTCGCCCGACTGCACCATCAAGGGCAACGTCAACCGCTCCGGCGAATGCATCTTTCACCAGCCGACCAGCCGCTGGTACGCCAAGATCGAGATGAAGATCAGCAAGGGCACGCGCTGGTTCTGCTCGGTCGAGGAAGCCGAAGCCGCCGGCTGCCGTGAGACGCGGCGCTAAGGCGCGCGACGCACTGATCCGGAAGCGTGTGCCGTGACTGACATCGAAATCAACCCGCCTGCGGCGCGCCGTCGCAAACGCGTGCGCTATCTGCAGCTGCTGCTGTTCGTCCTGGTCACCTATCTGATCGCGGCCTATCTGGTGCTGCCGGCGCTGTGGACGCATTACGAGCACCAGAAGGGCCTCGCCAATCTGCCGATGGTGACCCGCACAGCGCAGGGCATTCCCGGCGACCCCATGAATGTCGGGCTGATCGGCGACACCAAGGACGTGGTCTGCGCGATGCACGAGGCCGGCTGGTTCCCGGCCGATCCGGTCACGCTGAAATCCTCGATCGAAATCGTAGGCAGCGTGCTGCTCGACCGTCCCTACAAGGATGCGCCGGTGAGCAACCTGTTCTATCTCGGCCGCCGCGAGGACCTCGCCTTCGAACGGCCGGTCGGATCGAGCGCGGATCGCCGCAACCATGTCCGTTTCTGGCGGGTGCTCGATCAGGGTCAGGAGAAGCGCCCGGTGTGGCTTGGCGCTGCGACGCTCGACCGCAGTGTCGGCATCAGTCGCTACACCGGCGCGGTGACGCATCATATCGCCGCCGACCTCGACGCCGAGCGCGCGCTGCTCGCGACCGATCTCGAATCCGCCGGCATGGTCACCGCGAAATACCAGGTCACCGGCATCGGCCCGACCTTCGACGGGCATAATGGCGGCGGCGACCTCTATTACACCGACGGTGAAATCTGGGTGATGCGGCTGGTCGAGGCCTGCCGCAAGAACGACGGGACCGTCGAGCAGATTCCAAGCCCCGCCGCGACCGAGTTCAAGGACCAGATCTGGCGTGCTGTGGTCGAGACCATCGACAAATAAGGCTGTGTCCCGCGCTTTTGGAAACGCTGGATTGCTTCGTCCGGCTCGCAATCGCGGCCACGATGGCATATCCTCCACGCTTGACCCCTCAGACGCATGATTTGCGTAGCTTTACCCAAAAGGAACAGGACGATGACCGTTCGCGCGGGCCGGGAATTTCTGGCCATCCCCGGGCCCACCACGATGCCTGATCAGGTGCTGCAGGCGATGCATCGCCCGGCGCTCGATATCTACTCCGCCGAGATGTTCGAACTGACCGAAAGCCTGCTGCGCGATCTCTCGAAGCTGTTCGCCACCATGGGCAAATCCTACATCTACATCGCCAACGGCCACGGCGCCTGGGAGGCGACGCTCTCCAACGTGTTGTCGCGCGGCGACAAGGTGCTGGTGCTGGAGAGCGGGCGCTTCGCGATCGGCTGGGGCCAGGCGGCGGCCGCGATGGGCGCCGATGTCGAGGTGCTGAAGGGCGACTGGCGCCGCGCGATCCGCCCGGCTGAGGTCGAGGAGCGGCTGCGCCGCGACAAGGAGCACAAGATCAAGGCGATCCTCGCGGTGCAGGTCGACACCGCGTCCGGCGCCTATAACGACATCGAGGCGATCGGCAAGGCGATCAAGGCCGCGGGCCATCCCGCGCTGTTCATGGTCGATACCGTCGCCTCGCTCGGCTGCATGCCGTTCGAGATGGACAAATGGTATGTCGACGTTGCGATGTCCGGCTCGCAGAAGGGCCTGATGACGCCGCCCGGCCTCGGCTTCGTCGCCGCCAATGACCGCGCCTGGGACGCGCACAAGAAGGCCGACCTGCGCACGCCGTATTGGGACTGGACCGAACGCGAGGGCTCTGAGCACTACCGCAAATATGCCGGCACCGCGCCGGTGCATCTGTTGTTCGCGCTGCGCGAGGCGATCAACATGCTGCACGCCGAGGGCCTGGAGAATGCCTTCGAACGGCACCGGCTGCTCGGCGAAGCCGTGCGCCGCGCCGTCGCCGTCTGGGGCGAGGGCCAGGTGCTCGGCTTCAACATCGCCGAGCCCGCCGAGCGCTCCAACACGGTGACGACCGTGACCGTGAAGGGCGCCGATCCCGCCGCGATCCAGCGCTATGCCAAGGAGAAGTGCGGCGTGGTGCTCGGCACCGGCATCGGCGACCTGCAGGGTCAGGCCTTCCGCATCGCGCATATGGGCCACGTCAACGCGCCGATGATCCTCGGCACGCTCGGCGTCGTCGAAGTCGCGCTCACCGCGCTGAATATCCCGCACGGCAAGGCCGGCGCCGACGCCGCCATCCAGTGGCTCGGCGAGAACGTGAAGGCGTAACGGGCGAGCAGAAGATCGAACCGCCGCCGAATCCGTCACCCTGAGGAGCCGCGCTTCGCGCGGCGTCTCGACGGGTCGACGGCCGAGCTGCCGCCGCGAAGCTGACACAGGCGCGCGGAGATATCCGGGCCGTCGATCCTTCGAGGCTCGCTCCGCTCGCACCTCAGGATGACGGGACACTGGTCACGGGGTCATCACAATGGGCATCTACGTCTACATGCTTCGCTGCGCCGACAACTCGTACTATGTCGGCAGCGCAACGGGCGATGACCTTGCACCGCGCATCGAGCAGCACAACGCGGGCACCTTCCCCGGCTACACCTACAATCGGCGACCAGTCGTCCTCGTCTGGTCGGAGTACTTCGAGCGCATCACCGACGGCATCGCGGCAGAACGGCAGATCAAGGGCTGGGGCCGGGCGAAGAAGGAAGCGCTGATCCGATCGGATTGGGTTACGATCAGCCAACTGGCCCATCGACGCGGAGCAACTCCTTCCCCGTCATCCTGAGGAGGCCGCGCAGCGGCCGTCTCGAAGGATCGACGGCCAAGCTGCCGCCGCGCGGCAAGATGAGCGCGCCGAGAAATCCGGGCCGTCCATCCTTCGAGACGCGCGCAAGAGCGCGCTCCTCAGGATGACGGGAAGGGAATTGCGCGAGGCGCATTGCTAGAGATGCATCAACACTATTCGCCGTCATCATTTTCCGCTTTACTGCCGGCAACAGCCGGGCGCGGATCCCTGCAACTTAACAAGATGGAGGGATCGCTTGGCATCGGTGGAGCTGCGTGGCCTGGTCAAGCGGTTTGGATCGTTTGTCGCGGTTGATGATGTCTCGCTCACGATCGATCACGGCCGGCTGGTCTGCCTGCTCGGGCCGTCCGGCTGCGGCAAGACCACGACGCTGCGGCTGATCGCAGGCTTCCTCGAACCATCCGGCGGCGAGATCCGTGTCGGCGACCGCGTGGTGTCATCGAAGGCGCGCACGCTGCCGCCCGAGCAGCGCAACATGTCGATGATCTTCCAGAGCTACGCGTTGTGGCCGCATATGACGGTGGCCGAGAACATCGTCTATGGGCTGCGCTTGCGCAAAATGGATCGCGACGCCATCGCCAAGAAGCTCGCCGCGATCCTGGCGACCACCAAGCTGGAACCGCTGGCGCAGCGCTATCCGGGCGAGCTCTCCGGCGGCCAGCAGCAGCGCGTCGCGCTGGCACGCGCGCTGATCGTCGGCCCCGAGACGCTGCTGCTCGACGAGCCGCTGTCCAATCTCGACGCCAATCTGCGCGAGGAGATGCGGTTCGAAATCCGCCGCCTGCACGACGAATATCGCTACACCACCGTCTACGTCACCCACGATCAATCCGAGGCGATGACGACCGCCGACCTGATCGCGGTAATGAATGCCGGCAAGATCGACCAGCTCGGCAGCCCTGAAGACATCTATGCCCGGCCGGAATCCGAATTCGTCGCGCGCTTCATCGGCGCGGCCAACGTGATCAAGGGCACCGCGCGCGATGCGACCCATGTCGAGTTCGCCGGCGCGACGCTCGCGGTGGTCGGCGCCAGGCTCACGGCCGGCCAGAGCGCGCCGGTCGCGATCCGCCAGCACGAGATCCAGCTCTCGACGCAAGCCCCCGCCGCAGCGCAGAACACGCTCAAGGCCATCGTGACGCGACAGGTCTATCTCGGCATGAACCGCGACTACATGGTGGAAACCTCTGACGGCACCTCGCTGCGGGTGACCACGCCGACCGAGACCGCGGTCGAGAAGGGCAGCGAGGTCTGGCTGACACTGCCGGCGGAACGCTGCCGGGCCCTCAGCCGATAACGAACAAGAAACGGAGGGACGCGATGCGGAAACAAATCTCCAGACGCCACGTCCTGAAAGGCTCTGCGGCGCTTGCGCTCGGCAATGTATTCGCGTCGCCCGTGCGCGCCGCGCCACCCGAGCCGGCCGCGATCACGCCCGATCTGGTGGCGGCCGCGACCAAAGAAGGCAAGCTCGTGTTCTATTCGTCGATGGACCTGCCGGTCGGCGAAAAGCTTGGCAAGGCGTTCGAGACCGCCTATCCCGGCATCAGCGTACAGATCGAGCGTTCCGGCTCGGAGCGGCTGTTCCAGCGCGTGGCGCAGGAATTCGACGCCAACATCCACGCCGCCGACGTCGTCAACAGCGCCGATGCCTCGCACTTCATCCCGTGGAAAAAGAGCGGCTGGCTGATGCCGTTCGTCCCCGAGGACGTCGCCAGGCACTTCCCCGACGGATATCGCGACCCGGACGGCATGGCCGTGACCACGCGGCTGTGGCTGTCGTCGATCGCCTACAACACCAATCTGGTGAAGGCGGAGGATGCGCCGAAGAGCTTTGCCGATCTGCTCGACCCGAAATGGGCCGGCAAGATGGTGAAGGGCCATCCGGCCTATAGCGGGACCATCATGACCACCACGTTCCAGATCGTCCGCGAGCTCGGCTGGCCCTACCTGGAGAAGCTTTCGAAGCAGCGCGTGATGCAGGTGCAGTCCTCGACCGATCCGCCGAAGAAGCTCTCGCTCGGCGAGCGCGCCGTGATGGCCGACGGCAATGAATACGGCATCGTGCTCTTGAAGGAAGCCGGACAGCCCGTCGAGCCGGTCTACCCGACCGAGGGCACGCCGACGATCTCGGGTCCGACAGGCATCTTCGCCGGCGCGCCGCACCCGAACGCCGCAAGACTGTTCCAGGCCTGGCTGCACACCCGCGAGACCCAGCAATTCTTCGTCGACTTCACCGGGCAGTATTCGGTGCACGCGCAGGTGCAGCCGAAGGCCGGCCGGCGCAAGCTCGCCGACATCAAGCTGATGAAGGAAGGTCCGGCGGGGGTCGAGGCGATGACCGAAGAGATCAAGACGCGCTATGCGCGGCTGTTCAGGGTTTAGATGGTACGGCCCTCACAACAATCGTCATTCCGGAATGCGCCTCTTGGCGCAGGCCCGGAATCCATAACCACGATCGTGAGTATGGATTCCGGGCTCGCGCTTTGCGTGCCCTCAGGTGCGCAATTGCGCACCGCGAATGACGAGGAGAGATGTCTCGCATGATCCTCACGCCCACCATCTCCCCCACCACCCGCGCCCGCATCGACTGGACGCGCCCCGTGTTGTGGCTGTTCGCGGCGGTGCTCGTGCTGTTGATCCTGCTGCCGCTGTCGTGGCTCGCGGTCTACGCTTTCACCGACAAGAACCGCCATCCGACGCTGCAGAACTTCGTTACGCTGTTCAGCAATCCCGATTTCCTCGATCCGCTGCTGACCACCGCGATCATCGCGACAACGTCGGCGCTGATCTGCTGCATCGTCGCGGCGCCGCTCAGCTGGCTGGTGTCGCGCACCGACATGCCGGGCCGACAGACCATCCGCGCGCTGGTGACGGCCTCGTTCGTGACGCCGCCGTTCCTCGGCGCGGTCGCCTGGGAACTGCTGGCGGCGCCGAATTCCGGGCTGCTCAACCAGCTCTACCGGCTGTTCGCGGGCGAGGATGCCGACGCGCTGTTCAACATCTATTCGATGACCGGGATCATCTTCGTGATCTCCTGCTACACGTTCCCGTTCGTGTTCGTGCTGGTGGCCAATGCGCTCGACACTATGCCGGGCGAGCTGGAGGACGCCTCCGCGATCCTCGGCGGCAATGCCTGGACCACGGCGCGGCGGGTCACCATCCCGCTGGCGCTGCCCGCTTTGGTCGCGGGCGCCTTGATCGCATTCCTGCAGGCGATGACGCTGTTCGGCTCGCCGGCGATCCTGGCACTGCCGGCCGGCTTCCACACGATGACGACCAAGATCTGGAGCCTATTCTCAGTATCCGCCGAAGCTCGAGCTCGCGGCCGCCGCCGCGGTACCGCTGCTGGTGCTGACCATCCTGCTGCTGCAGGGCCAGAAGGCGCTGCTCGGTCGCCGCGGCTATTCAGTGATCGGGGGCAAATATGGCGCGCCGCGCCGGGTCGAGCTGCGCGGCTGGCGCTGGGCCGCCCTCGGCTTCTGCCTTTTGGTCTTGCTCAATCCCGTGTTCCTGCCTTACCTCGCGCTGCTCAACGCCGCGTTCTCGCCGAACGCCACCACGCTGGTGACGCCGTCGACGGCAACGTTGCACAACATCGTCTTCGTGTTCACCGAGCTGTCGTCGACCCAGCTCGCGCTCAAGAACACCGTGATCCTCGGCACCGCCACCGCGACGATCGGCACCCTCCTCGCGCTGGTCATCGCCTATGTCACGACGCGGAAGGTGATCGCGGGCCACCGCATCCTCGGGTTCCTCGCCACGGCGCCGGTGGCCGTCCCCGGCATCGTGCTCGGCGTCGGCCTTTTTCTAAGCTACACGCGGCCGCCCTTCGTGCTCTACGGCACGCTCTGGATCCTGCTGCTGGCGTTCCTCACCATCAATTTGCCGTCGGCCTATCAGCAGCTGCAGGCGGCATTCACGACCATTCATCCCGAGCTCGAGGAGGCGAGCCGCATCCTCGGCGCGACGCGGCTGCAGGCGCTGCGCCAGATCACCGCGCCGCTGCTGCGCACCGGCGTGATCGCAACCTGGTGCTTCATCTTCATCGGCGTGATGCGGGAACTGTCGGCGGCGATCGTGCTGTTCACCTCGCAGACCAAGGTGCTGTCGGTCCTGATCTACGACCTCAACGAAGGCGGCGACCTCGCCGCGATCGCCGTGCTCGGCATTGCGATGCTGGTGATCACATTCGCCGTGGTGCTGGCGGTGAACCAGATCCCGATGTCCGGCGGCAATGCAGGTGCGAAGCTGCGGAACGGGTAGCTCGACCTCTCAGCGCAATGCCGTCGGGCGCGCGGGAATGCGCGCCCCATCTGGCAATCGCCACATTCATCCCGATATAAGGCGGAACCCCGCACCATGAGGATCGTGTGACCAAATCCGCCACCACAACACCGCCCCCTGTCGCGCCGCGCCGGCCGCATTCCTTCACCACCCATGGCATCACGGTGACCGACGACTATGCCTGGATCAAGGATCCGAAATGGCAGGAGGTGCTGCGCGATCCCTCGATCCTCGATCCCGACATCCGCAGCTATCTCGAAGCCGAGAACGGCTACACCGAGAGCCTGCTCGGCCATACCGACGGCTTGCAGAAGCGGCTGGTCAAGGAGATGCGTGGGCGGATCAAGGAGGATGATTCCAGCGTGCCGTCGCCGGACGGCCCGTTCGCCTATTTCCGCAAGTTCCGCGAAGGCGGCCAGCACGAGCTGTACTGCCGGACGCCGCGCGATGGCGGCGACGCGCATGTCGTGCTCGACGGCGACGCGCTCGCGAAGGACCACGAATATTTCAAGTTCGGCGGCAGCCGGCATTCCAACGACCACCGCCTGCACGCCTGGAGCGCCGACACCAAGGGCTCCGAATATTTCTCGATCCGCATGCGCGACTGGGCAACCGGCGGCGACCTCGACGACCTCGTCGAGGAGACCGACGGCGGCGTGGTCTGGGCCGCGGATTCCAAGAGCTTCTTCTACGTCAAGCTCGACGACAATCACCGCCCGATGCAGGTGTGGCGGCACAGGCTCGGCACCCGGCAGGCCGACGACATCCTGATCTATGAGGAGCAGGATTCTGGCTGGTTCACCCATCTGCACGAGAGCGCCAGCGGCCGCTTCTGCGTGATCGCCGGTGGCGATCACGAGACTTCCGAACAGCGGCTGATCGATCTCGCCGATCCCGAAGCGCCGCCGCGGCTGGTCGCGGCGCGCGAGGAAGGCGTGCAATATTCGATCGCCGACCGCGGCGACGAGCTCTTCATCCTGACCAATGCCGACAACGCGATCGACTTCAAGGTGGTCACCGCGCCGCTCGCCGCGCCCGAGCGCGCCAACTGGCGCGACCTGATACCGTATCGCGAGGGCGTCTATGTGCTCGACGTCGAGCTTTATGCCGGCCACATGGTGCGGCTGGAGCGCGCCAACGCGCTGCCGGCGATCATCATCCGTGACCTCAAGAGCGGCGAGGAGCACGCGATCTCCTTCGACGAGGCAGCCTATTCGCTCGACACGATGGGCGGCTACGAATTCGACACCACCAATCTGCGTTTTGCCTATTCGTCGATGACGACGCCGTCGGAGGTCTATGACTACGACATGGCGACGCGGACGCGTGTCCTGCGCAAGCGGCAGGAGATTCCGTCCGGCCACAACCCGGCCGATTACGTCACCACGCGCATCATGGCGACCTCGCATGACGGCGCGCAGGTGCCGGTCTCGATCCTGCACCGCAAGGATTTTGTTCGCGACGGCAAGGCGCCGCTCTTGCTCTACGGCTACGGCTCCTACGGCATGGCGATGCCGGCGTCGTTTGCGGCGAACCGGCTGTCGCTGGTCGACCGCGGCTTCGTCTACGCGATCGCGCATATCCGCGGCGGCGCCGACAAGGGCTGGGGCTGGTACCTCGACGGCAAGCGCGAGAAGAAGACCAACACGTTCGACGATTTCGCTGCCGCCGGGCGCGCGCTGATCGAGGCGAAATACACGGGTGAAAAACGCATCGTCGGTCATGGCGGCTCGGCCGGCGGCATGCTGATGGGCGCGGTCGCCAACCGCGCCGGCGAGCTGTTCGCCGGCATCGTCGCCGAGGTGCCGTTCGTCGATGTGCTCAACACCATGCTCGACGACACGCTGCCGCTGACGCCGCCGGAATGGCCCGAATGGGGCAATCCGATCGAGAGCGAAAAGGATTTCCGCACCATCCTGTCCTATTCGCCCTACGACAATGTCGCGGCAAAGGACTATCCGGCGATCCTGGCGATGGGCGGGCTCACCGATCCGCGCGTCACTTACTGGGAGCCGGCGAAATGGATCGCCCGGCTGCGCGCCACCATGCGCGGCGGCGGCCCGGTGCTGCTGCGCACCAACATGGGCGCCGGCCACGGCGGCGCCTCCGGCCGCTTCAACCGCCTCGACGAAGTCGCGATCGTCTACGCCTTCGCGCTGTGGGCGGTGGGCATGGCAGAGAGAGCGGAGACGTAAGGTGCCGGTTGGCTTGCGCGGTCCCCTCCCCATCGTCGTCCCCGCGAAGGCCGGGACCCATACCGCGTGATCTATCGAGCAAGGAAGTCGCAGTAACCGCGGCACTGCCAGTCTTCGCCAAACTCCTCCCTGTGGTTATGGGTCCCGGCCTTCGCCGGGACGACGGCAGAGTGTGGGGTGATCGCTTATCAATGACGACGACGGAATGTTGGCGCGGACTACCGCCCCTTCGCCTTCCGCCAGGCCGCGAAATCCTTCAGCGTCTGCTCGTCGGTCGCGGGATAGAGGCCGAAGATGCCGCGGCCGTTCTGGACCTGTTCGGTGACGAAATCCTCGAACGCGGTCATCTCGAAAGTCTCGTTCGCGATCTCGTCTGCGAGATGCGCCGGGATCACGATGACGCCGTCGCTGTCGCCAAGGATCACGTCGCCGGGAAACACCGGCGCGTCGCCGCAGCCGATCGGCACGTTGATCTCGATCGCCTGATGCAGCGTCAGATTGGTCGGTGCGCTCGGGCGATGATGAAACGCCGGGAAGCCGAGCTGCGCGATCTCGGCCGAATCGCGGAAGCCGCCGTCGGTGACGACGCCGGCGCAGCCGCGCTTCATCAGCCGCGTCACCAGGATCGCGCCGGCCGACGCCGCGCGCGCATCCTTGCGGCTATCCATCACCAGCACCGCACCTGGCGGGCAATCCTCGATCGCCTTGCGCTGCGGATGCGCGCGGTCGCGGAACACCTCGATCGTGTTGAGATCCTCGCGCGCAGGCATGTAGCGCAGCGTGAAGGCCTCGCCGACCATGGTCGGCTGATCCGGGCTCAAGGGGTGAACATCCTGGATCATCTGGATGCGCAAGCCGCGCTTGAACAGCGCGGTCGCGACAGTGGCGGTGGAAACGGATTTCAGCCTGTTGCGGGTGGCGTCGCTGAGTTTTGACATGACTTGCTTGCTCTTTCCATTCGTCATTCCGGGATGCGCCGAAGGCGCAGGCCCGGAATCCATTTCACCACAGCGCATGCGGCCCGATGGATTCCGGGCTCACCGCTACGCGGTGCTCTCAGGTGCGCAATTGCGCACCGGGGAATGACAGCATCAATAGATCGACGGCTCGCCCACCGGTTTGCCAAAACCGGTCTCGAGGAAATCGAAGTCGCAGCCTTCATTGGCTTGCTTGATGTGCTTCGAGAACATCCAGCCATAGCCGCGCTCAAAGCGTTTCTCAGGCTGCTTCCATTCCGCGCGGCGCTTGGCCAGCTCCGCCTCCGGCACATCGAGATCGATGGTGCGCGCGGCGACGTCGAGCGTGATGCGATCGCCGTTCCTCACCAGCGCCAGCGGGCCGCCGATATAGGATTCCGGTGAAACATGCAGGATGCAGGCGCCGTAGCTGGTGCCGCTCATCCGCGCGTCCGACAGCCGTACCATGTCGCGCACGCCCTGCTTCACGAGCTTGGTCGGGATCGGCAGCATGCCCCATTCCGGCATGCCGGGCCCACCCTGCGGGCCGGCATTGCGCAGGATCAGCACGTGATCGGCCGTGACGTCGAGATCGGGGTCATCGACCGCCATCTTCATCGAGGGATAGTCGTCGAACACCAGCGCAGGTCCGGTGTGCTTCAGGAAACGCGGATCGCAAGCGGACGGCTTGATGACGCAGCCGTCGGGCGCGAGATTGCCTTTCAGCACCGCCAGCGCGCCCTCCTTGTAGATCGGGTTATCGACGGTGCGGATCACGTCGTCGTTGTGGACCTCCGCGCCTGCGATGTTCTCGCCGAGCGTCTTGCCCGTGACGGTCATGCAGTCGAGATGCAGATGCTGCTTGATCCGGTTCATCAGGCCGGGCAGCCCGCCGGCATAGAAGAAATCCTCCATCAGATAGAGGTCGCCGCTCGGCCGCACATTGGCGATCACAGGCACCTTGCGGCTCGCAACTTCGAAATCGTCGAGCGAGATGTCCTGGCCGGCGCGGCGCGCCTGCGCAATGAGGTGAATGATGGCGTTGGTCGAGCAGCCCATCGCCATCGCGACCGTGATCGCGTTCTCGAACGCACTTCGCGTCTGGATCTTATGCGGGGTGAGGTCCTCCCACACCATCTCGACGATGCGGCGGCCGGCTTCCGAGCTCATCCGGATATGGTTGGCGTCGGCCGCGGGAATCGACGAAGCGCCGGGCAGTGTCATGCCGATGGCTTCCGCGATCGCGGTCATGGTCGAGGCCGTGCCCATGGTCATGCAGGTGCCATAGCTGCGGGCGATGCCGGCCTCCATGTCGACCCAGTCCTTGTCGGAAATCTTGCCGGCGCGGCGCTCGTCCCAGTATTTCCAGGCATCCGAGCCGGAGCCGAGCGTCTTGCCTTTCCAATTGCCGCGCAGCATCGGTCCGGCCGGCAGATAGATCGCCGGCAGGTTCATGCTGGTGGCCCCGAGCAGCAGGCCGGGCGTGGTCTTGTCGCAACCGCCCATCAGCACCACGCCATCGACCGGATGACCGCGCAACAGCTCCTCGGCATCCATCGCGAGCATGTTGCGGTAGAGCATCGTGGTCGGTTTCAGCAGCGATTCCGACAGCGACAGCGCCGGCAGCTCGAGAGGAAAGCCGCCGGCCATCAGCACGCCGCGCTTGACGTCGTCGACCCGGCTCTTGAAGTGCATGTGGCAGGGCTGCGCATCCGACCAGGTGTTGATGATCGCGATCACCGGCCGGTCGCGCCATTCCTCCGGCGCGTAGCCCATCTGCATCGCGCGCGAGCGATGGCCGAAGGCTCTGAGATCATCTGGCGCAAACCAGCGCGCGCTGCGCAGTTGATCCGGGGTCTTGTTCTTCTTGGTCATCTTGGCGCCATATGCTTCGATATTGCGTGTTTCGATATCGCGTGTCTCGACATTGCTCGCACACGCATGGTCTCGGCACGCATGCCCTGCGCCACGCATATACAGGATTTCCGGACGTCTCGTCCCGCGCGCGGCGCAGACGTGCCGTTCGCCGCCCGTGTGCCGCACAAACCCCGCGATGTGCAAATCGGAGCGTAAACCGGGCTTGGCCGGCGCTGGCTTACTTCTGCTGCGCCGTCATCACGATGCGGACGAGATCGGCGGCGTTGCGCGCGCCGAGCTTCTTCATGATGTTGGCGCGGTGATCCTCGATCGTGCGCGGGCTGATCCCGAGGTGACGCCCGGCCTCCTTGTTGGAGGCGCCCGCGGTGAACTGCTCGAGCACCTCGCGTTCGCGGCGGGTGAGCGGCTCGCGCCCCGGAAAGTGCAGCGAGGCGATGCGCGATGCCGAGGTCTCGGCCTGGCGCCTGGTATAGGCGTCGATCGCCTCATTGAGGCGGCTGACGATCTCGTTGCCACGGAACGGCTTCTCGATGAAGTCGAGCGCGCCGTTCTTGATGGCGCTGACCGCCATCGTGATGTCGCCCTGGCCGGAGATCATGAAGATCGGCGCCGGATAATCCTCGCCGTGCAGCTCCTTCAGGATATCGAGGCCGGATTTGCCCGGGATATGCACGTCGAGCAGGATACAGGCCGGCGTCCGGCTGCGCGCCACCGCGAGCAGCGCGGCGCCGTCCGCAAAGCAGATCACCTTGTAGCCGGCGGTCGACAGGACGACGGACAGCGTCTCGCGAACGGCGGGGTCGTCGTCAACTACAAAGATTTCCCCGCGAGGAGCGCCATTCTCAACC
The DNA here is from genome assembly GCF_013373795.3 of Bradyrhizobium quebecense. Taxonomy (NCBI): domain Bacteria; kingdom Pseudomonadati; phylum Pseudomonadota; class Alphaproteobacteria; order Hyphomicrobiales; family Nitrobacteraceae; genus Bradyrhizobium; species Bradyrhizobium quebecense. The sequence goes on along the minus strand of NZ_CP088022.1, from coordinate 7,273,241 downwards.
ATATGTCTCGTCCATCAGTGGTGAAGCGTGCTGCCCAGACTGCACAAGAAGTAACTCGACCATCTCGATCAATGGACCCGTATTTGTACGGGACGTCCGCTTAACGCACAAGTAGCACCGCGGTCCCTAAAAGTGGGGACAGTGGAGAAACATGCATGGAAAATGCAGCGGCGGACGGCGTTGCGGTGTGCCTGGACGAGGGCAGCGATCCCTACAGCCTGATCGTGACGGACCTGGTCGCGCTGATCGGCCATGTCCAGGCGAGCCTGCGGCTGATCGAGGCGGCGATTGCACGCGAGGCATTTCTGGCCGAGCAGGACGCCGCCGCCGACATCTTCGTGCTTGACGACGTCACCCCGCGCTATGCCGTGGCGTCCACGGCCCTGAAAGCCTGCGACGCCGGCCTCGGCACGGCGCTCGATTGGCTGCGCGATTCAGGGGCACCGGCCCGCCTCCTGAACTGACCAGCCGGACCGGCCGCCACCGAATTCGGCGCCATCACGCAGATTGTGCCGACGACGCCCCAACCCTCGAGGCGACGATCCGTTCCACGTTCGGATTGGCGGCAGGCATCGACCGTCCAGCCGGGTCAGGCCTTCTTCACGTCAGGCCTTCTTGAAATCAGGCTCTGGCCCGCTCTTCGTCGGAGCCGGACCGCCGCTTGCTCGGCTTGCCCTTGAGGAAGCTGACGTCCATTTCGGTGCCATTGACGCGGACCAGCTCGCAGCGGCGATAGGCGAGCCCGGTCGACGACAGCAAGAGGAAAAACTCCTTCAGGTTGAGCCCCTGAATGGAACCCTCGACGGTCAGCGCCGCGTCATTGTCGGAGATGGCATTGAGCTGGCAGTCGCGCCGCCAGGTGCCGTCGATAGCCATGATGCAGACATCGACGCCCCGGCTGAACGTGACACGCTCAATGGATTTGCCGTTCTCCGTCATCGCTCAATATCCGACCGCCATGGCAGGCCTCGGCATCGCAAGCGCTGGCCGCACACCGCTCGGCCGGTACAGGCCGCGCCGTTCGGGAATCGGCTTGAACGTGTCGGTCAGGCCGACCACGGTTTCGGCGGCGCCGAGCACCAGGAAGCCGTCGGCCTCCATCAACCGGGCGAGCCGATTGAAGATGTTGATCTTGGTGTCCTGATCGAAATAGATCAGCACGTTGCGGCAGAAGATCACATCGAACGTGCCGAGCTGGGCGAAATCGTGCAGCAAATTGAGCTGACGATGCTGCACCATCGCGCGCAACTCGGGATTGATCTGCCAGTATTCACCCGACTGCTTGAAATACTTCACCAGCAGCTGGATCGGCAGCCCGCGCTGCACCTCGAACTGGCTGTAGATGCCGGCCTTCGACTTCTCCAGCACCTCCTGCGACAGGTCGGTCGCTGTGACCTCGACCCGCCATCCCGCAAGCGCCGCGCCCATCTCCTTGAGGCACATCGCCAGCGAATAGGGCTCCTGACCGGTCGAGCCGGCGGCGCACCAGATCCGGATGCTGCGGCGCGCGGCACGTGCCTTCAGGACCTCGGGGATGATGGTGTCCCGGAAATGGTCGAACGGCACCTTGTCGCGGAAGAAGAACGTCTCGTTGGTGGTCATGGCCTCGACCACCTGGACGGTGTGCGTCGATGAGCCGGCCCTGATCTTGGCGATCAGGTCGGGAATGCCGGACAGACCGCATTTGCGGGCCAGCGGCAGCAGGCGGCTCTCGATCAGATATTGCTTGTCCGCGGACAGATCGAGACCGGAATGGTCCTTCAGAAGCTTACGCAAATACTCGTAGTCGGGGGGCGTCACGGGAGCCTCGCAAAGGCAAAGGGTGAAACTGGGTATTAGGCTTCGGCCGACGCATCGAGCGCCAGCAAACCCACTTCCTGGAATTTCGCGATCACGATGTCCTTGTCGAACGGCTTCATGATGTACTCGTTGGCGCCGGCATGCAGCGCCCGCGAGATGTGGTCGATGCCGTTCTCGGTGGTGCAGAACACCACCTTCGGCACGTCCCCGCCCGCCATGCGCCGGAGCTGCACGAGGAATTCGAAGCCGTCCATCACAGGCATGTTCCAGTCGAGCAGCACCGCGTCCGGCAGCGCCTGCTTGCAGGCTTCGAGCGCGACCGCGCCGTCCTCGGCTTCGATGACGGTGAATTCCATTCCTTCGAGGATGCGGCGTGCGATCTTTCGCACCACACCGGAATCGTCGACGACAAGACATGTCTTCATATGTTGGCCTCCTTGTAGAGTCCGCCGTCTCCGCGGCGGAGCGTTACGCTGCAGCGAGTGTCTTTGGCACCAGTTCGAGCACGCGATCGACATCGAGGACGACCATGAGCTGTCCGTCGAGGCGGTGAACACCGCCGGCGAGCCTGGCCATGCGGGGATCGAGGTTGACCGGATTGTCCTGGCGGCTGTCGTCGGGCAGCCGCAGCACCTCGCCGATCTGGTCGATCAGCAGGCCATAGGATTCGCCGCGCTGGTCGACGCCGACCGCCATCGGCGGCTTGCCGTCGTCGGCCTTCGGCAGGCCGAGCCGGGCCCGCATGTCAACCACGGTGACGATGCGGCCACGCAGGTTGAGCACACCGGCGATCTCGCTGGAGGCCAGCGGCACCCGCGTCAGCCGCTCCGGCATGAACACGTCCTGCACCCGCGAGATCGGCAGGCCGAACAGCTGCCCGCCGATCACGGCGGTGACGTATTCGGCCATTGCGCCTTCACTGGTCTCGGTCTTGCTGGTCATTACTCTCGTTTCCTTTAAGCGGCGCGGCGCAGCTCGGCGGTCTGCTCTTTCAGCGCCGCGATCAGCCCGGGACGATCAAACTTGGCGACATAGTCATGGAAGCCGGCCTGGCGGCCGCGCTCGATCGCCGCCGGCGACACCATCGCCGACAGCGCGATGATCGGCAGCCCGACGAGGTTGTGGTCGCTTCGGATGTTCTCGGCGAACTCAAAGCCGTTCATCTCGGGCATCTCGATGTCGGTCAGCACGACGTCGAAGGCCTGCCCCGAGCGCAACGCCGCGAGCCCTTCCTGCGCGCCTCCCGCGGTCCGCACCTTGTAGCCGGCAGCCTTCAAGACCGGGGCCAGCATGTTGCGGAAGAACGCCGAGTCGTCGACCAGCAGCACCGACTGCGCCGAGGCCGACGGGCGCATCTCCTTGCGCGAGAACCAGTCGGCGAACGCCATGGGGAGGAAGTGGCCGACGTCGATCACCTCGGTGGCCTGGCCCTTGATCACGGCCGAACCCAGAATGCCGTCCTGGCTGCCCGCGACCTCGATGTTGAGCCGCTCCTCGACGATGTCGATGATCTCGTCGACCACGAGCCCCATCGAGCGGCCGTCGTCGGCGAACACCAGGATCGGCTGCGCCCCCTGGGTCTGCACCTCGACCCCGGCCATCTGCACCAGCGGCATCAGCTGCTCGCGGTACTGCACCATGTAGCGGCCGTTCGAGAGCTCGATCTTGTCGGTTGCGATCTCCTCCAGCCGGGTGACGAGGCCGAGCGGCACCGCCTTGGGCTGGCTCGAACCGGCGCGGAACACCAGCAGCGAGGTGAGCTGCTCGCCGCTCGAGGCATGCGCGGCGGCATTGTCATCGGCCATGTCATGGGCCGCCGCGCTGGAGGCGCCGAGCGCCTTGGCAATCCCATTGGGGTCGATGATCATGATCACCGCGCCATCGCCCAGAATGGTGTTGCCGGAGAACATGTCGATGTGCCGCAGCTTGGTCGACATCGGCTTGACCACGATCTCCTCGGTGTGGAACACGCCGTCGACCACGATGCCGAAGGTCTGGCTGCCCACCTGGGTCACCACGATGAAGCCGTTCTCGGCATCGCTGGTGGCGCCGTCGTCGATCTTCAGCAGCTTCTTCAGATGGATCAGCGGCAGCAGCTTGTTGCGCAGCCGCAGCACTGCCGTATCCTTGATCCGCTCGATGCGGTGCTCGGAGTTGGCGCGCGCCCGCACCAGCTCGACCACCGAGAGCTGCGGAATGGCAAACCGGTCGCCGCCGGCTTCCACGATCAGAGCGGAGACGATCGCCAGGGTCAGCGGGATCTTGATGGTGACCGAGGCGCCCTCGCCGGCCACGCTCTTGATATCGATGGTGCCGCCGATCTGGTCGATATTGGTGCGCACCACGTCCATGCCGACGCCGCGGCCGGACACCGAGGTCACCTGCGCGGCGGTCGAGAAGCCCGGCGCGAAGATGAACTTGTGGATCTGGGCTTCGGTCATCTTCTCCAGTTCGGCCTCGGTGACGAGACCGTTCTGGAGCGCCTTGGCCTTGATCCGCTCGGTGTTGAGCCCGCGGCCATTGTCGGCGATGCAGATGATGATGTGGCCGCCCTCGTGATAGGCGCTGAGGCGAATGGTGCCCTGCTCGGGCTTGCCGCTGGCGACCCGCTCGGCGGTGGTCTCCAGGCCGTGATCGGCGGAGTTGCGCACCATGTGCGTCAACGGATCCTTGATCAGGTCGAGCACCTGGCGGTCGAGCTCGGTGTCGGCGCCGTGCATCTCCAGCTCGATCTGCTTGCCGAGTTCGCCGGAGAGATCGCGGACGATGCGCGGCAGCTTCTGCCAGGCATTGCCGATCGGCTGCATGCGCGTCTTCATGACGCCCTCCTGCAGCTCGGCGGTGACGTTGGAGAGCCGCTGCAGCGGCACCTTGAACTCGGTGTCCTCGTTGCGGCGACTGATCTCGAGCAGCTGGTTGCGGGTCAGCACCAGCTCGGAGACCATGGTCATGAGGTGTTCGAGGGTATCGACATTGACCCGGATCGACTGGTTGGCGATCTTGTCGCCTTCCTGGACATCCTCGGTGGCGGCCTTGCGGGCCGGCTTCTTTGCAGCTTCAGCCGGCTCGGCTGCGGGCGCTGCGGGCTTCGCGACCGGGACAGGCGCGGGTGCTGGGACTTCGATCTCGGTCTCGCGGAAGGCGCGCGCGAGTTCGTCGAGCGAGACCTCACCCGGGCGCAGCGGGCGCTCCAGCGTCTGCACCACCAGCGTGCCTTCGGTCATGGCCGGTTGCACCGACGGGGCGTCAACGACAGGCACCGCTTCTTCGCCAGCTGCCATAGCGGCCATGCCGTGCTCGACCATCGCTTCGAGCTGATCGATCAGGTCGCGGTCGTTGCCCTCGGGCTCGGCCTCGGTCGCCTCGAGCCCGCCAAGGATCTCCTTGATGCGGTCGATCGAGGACAGGATCAGCGTCACGGCTTCCGCCTTCACCGGCATGCCGTCACGGAATTTGCCCATCAGGGTCTCGCCGGCATGCGCCAGCGCTTCCAGCCGCGGCAGCCCGAGGAAGCCGCAGGTCCCCTTGATCGTGTGCACAAGCCGGAAAATGTTATCCAGGATCTTCGCGTTGTTCGGATCCTGCTCGAACTGCACCAGCTGGTTGTCGACCGTATCCAGGCTCTCGCTGCTCTCCGTCAGGAACTCGCGCAACAGATCGTCCATGAAACGGTCCCCTCAAGGTGCTACGGAACGCACGCCTCGCATCGATAACTTGGCCGGCTTCACGGCGACGTTAATTTCGTCGTCCGTGCAAATACGGACGATGAAGCCGTTCAAGGACGATGCATCACGACATCGCGGCCAGTTTCACAAGAACAGCCCTTACCACCCGGACGGGAAAGAGCCCGTTCCACCTGTCGTCGCAATTTGAACGAAATGAGATCGAGGGGTCGTCAAATCCAGCGAAACGCTGGCGGCCACGACATCCACCTGCATCAAGACGTGATCGCCTATGGGTTGAAACCGGTCGCATGGTTAAGCGAACCCAAAAACAAAGGCGGCGGAGTTTCCTCCGCCGCCTCGATAGTCGTTGTCTGTCGCGCCTACGCTTAGCGGAGCAGCTGCAGAACGCTCTGCTGCGACTGGTTGGCCAGAGCCAGCGCGGAGACCGCGATCGACTGGCGGGTCGACAGCGCCTGGCTGTTGGCCGCTTCCTCGTTGGTGTCGGCCAGCGTCAGGTTGGACGAGCCGGTCTGCAGCACGTTGATCAGGTTCTTCGAGAAATCCTGGCGGATCTGCACGATCGACAGGTTCGAACCGAGAGTCGAAGCCTGGGTGCGCAGCAGGCCGCTCGCGCTGTTGAGCGTCTTCAGCGTAGCGTTGGCCGAAGCGTTGTCGATGAAGTCCGTGCCGGCGGTCAGCTTGGAGAGGTTGAGACCGGCGGCATTGAAGGTCACGCCCTGGATCTTCAGCGTCGAGGAGCCCGTCTCGTTGAAGGTCAGCTTGAGCTGATCGCCGTTGAGCAGGTTGATGCCGTTGTACGACGCGTCCTGGGCGGTCGTGGTGATCTGGTCCAGGATGTTGTTGTACTGATTGACCAGGTTGGCGCGGTTCGCCAGCCCATTCGGGTCCTGCACCGGGGCGCTGCCCGCGAGGCCGTTGAACAGCTTGCCTGCGCCGGCTGCCGTGCCACCGATCGTGCCGATGGTCGCGGACGCCGCATCGTTGGTGGTGCTGATGGTGAGCGCACCGCTCGCGCTGAGCGACGCCTGCAGGTTGTTGGCCGACAGGGCGTTGTTCAGGTCGTTGAGGGACTTGACCTGGCCTGCGCCGCTACCAAACGTGATGTTGGTGGCAATGCCGTTGCCGGTCGCGCCGATCGTCAGCGTCAAGCCATCCAGCGGTGAAGGCGTTGCAACGGTGCGCGCCTTGGTTCCGGCGGTAAGGCCGAAAGCGCCCAGCGCCGAGCCGGAGATGTTGAGATCCTGGTTGGTGCCGGTGCTGATCTGGAGCGCGCCAGCCGACACGGTGGAGGCCGTGGTCGCGCCGGTGATGCCGTCGATCGCCGAGAGCAGGTCGCCGACGGTCAGGTTGCTGCCCGCGCCCGTGCCGAGGGTCACGTTGCCGGACGAATCGCTCGTCGAAGTGGTCTGCGAGGTCGAGAACGTGATCGTCTTGCCGTTGACGCTGATCGTACCGGACGGGGTCGTCGCCAGGGTATCAGAGTTGCTCGCACTGACGAGCTTGGTGGCGGCCGTGATCGGCGCCGGCACCGTGAGATTGTTGTTGACGACCGTACCGGCGAGGGTGGCGTTGCTGTAGGTGGCGGTGCCGCGGATATCGTCGGTGGTCGCGCCGGTGACCACGGCGGTCGTCACTTGCGATTTCTGGGAATAGCCGACCGCGGCCTGCAGGGCCTGGTTCGCGACCGACTTGGCGCTGTCAACGAGCTTCTGCAGCGAGGTGATGCCGGTGTTGGCGGCCTGCAGCACCTGCACGCCGTTGCCGATTCCGTCCAGCAGGTTGTTGATGTCGCTGGCGCGGTTGTCGAGCGACTGCGCCGTGAAGAAGTTGGTCGGATTGTCGAGAGCGGTGTTGACCTTCTTGCCGGTGGACAAGCGGTTCTGCGTGGTGGCGAGCAGGTCGGCCGTCGACTGCAGCGAAAGCAGGTTTTGACGGACCGATGCCGAGAGGACGATGCCGGACATACTGATACCCTTCTGGATGAACACGATTGACGCGACGCCGTAAATTTCGCACGGCGACCGATGCCACACTGGTCCGTCCGCGCTACCCGTTCGTTAAAGGGCTGCTCCGTACAAATACCCAAGATGGCTTTGCCGGTAATTCTACGGCCGCCGCGCAGACGCCCGGCTGAACGGCGCGTACCCGCCGCCGGATCAATCTCGTGACAACGAATTTGTCCTCGCATTTGCAGGGACTTGCCGCATGCTCGCGCTGCCGACGGGGGGCTTCGACATCCGCAATGGCCATCGCGACGGCGCACGCTTGGGTACGCATCAGAGTTAATGGAAATCAATAAATGCGAGACAATGTCGCAACCGTCTCATCCCGGATGCGCGGCATTCGAATCGCCGCGCACGCCGATGCGATTTGCGGACCGTCTGCCCCCTAGAGGGTATAAGGTTCGCACCACAACCCTTGTGCTATTGGACAGGCAAGCTATGTTCGCTCTCCACACGCCAAGAGTAGGTGATGCGAGACCGTAGTGCTCCCGCCCTCGGCAGGAGCTCCAATGTCTGCGGTATCGCGTCCGCCCAATCGTCTGTTGCAAGCACTTCCCTCCACGGAATACGCGCAACTTCATCCCCTTCTGGAAACCGTCGACCTGACCAAGGAAACGGTGCTCGCCGATGCCGGCGCGCCGGTGCAGCGGGTCTATTTCCCGCACGGCGGCGTGGTCTCGATGATGGTCAATCTGACCGACGGGCAATCTGTCGAGATTGCAACCATCGGTCGTGACGGCATCGTCGGCGCATCCGCCGCCCTGCATGAGCGGCCGCTGCTCGCCGACGCGATTGTCGTGGTGCCGGGCACGGCATCGATGGTGCGGGCGGAAGATTTCCGCGAGGCCGCCAATCGCAGCGCGGAGTTCCGGACCCTGGTTGCTCTCTATGAGCAGGCGCTGATGGCGCAGACCCAGCAATCCGTCGCCTGCAACGTGTCGCATCCGGTGGAGGCGCGGCTGTCGCGCTGGCTGCTGCGCGCGCGCGACCTGTGCGGCAGCGAAGCCTTGCCGCTGACCCAGGAGATGCTGGCGCAAATGATCGGTGTGCGGCGCAATGCGGTTTCGATCGTCGCGCATGGGTTTCAGCAGGCCGGTATCCTGCGCTACAGTCGCGGCCATATCGAAATCACCGATATCGACGGTCTGCGGAAGGCGGCGTGTGAATGCTATGCGACCGTCAAGGCGCACGCCGAACAATTGATCGGGCCGGAAGATTGATCGGGGCGGCGCGCACGCTCAACTGATTGCCAGGCAACACAAACGCGATCACGGGGCGATATGTATTCCTAATGGAACCAAGATATGTTTCCATTGGAACCAAGACGTGCCAGAATAAGTTGCATAACGGCTCAACTGCACGCGTCAGTCCTGATGACCAGAGACAAGCTTTGCCGGGAGGCAGGAGGTTGCTTTGGATACGGTTCCGCGATCGCCCAACGGATTTCTGTCTTCGCTCTCGGAGAGCGATTTTGGGCTGATCCGGCCCTATTTGCGGACGATCGACCTCGCCGCCGAGTCGGTCCTGATCGAGACCGACGAGATGCTCAAGCGGACATACATGCCGCACAAGGGGGTGATCTCGCTGGTGGTCAAGCTGGCAAGAGGCGTGTGCGTGCAGATCGCGATGGTCGGCCGCGGCAGCATCTATGGTGCGTTCGCGGGGCTTGGTGAAGCCCCCACGCTGGACAGCGCCGTGGTGCTGGTGCCTGGCGTCGCTTCGACGATCGAGGTCGAAGCCTTGCGGGCGGCCGCCGGCCAGAGCCCGACTCTGCGAGCGAAGCTGATTCGGCACGGTCTCGCCGTCTATGCCCAGATCCAGCAGACGGCCGGCTGCAACGCCGCGCACACCGTGGAGTCGCGGCTGGCGCGATGCCTGCTGCAGACACGCGATCTCTCCGGCAGCAACAAGATCGCCCTGACGCAGGAGGCGATGGCCCAGATGATCGGCGCACGCCGCAATAGCGTGTCGCTGGTCGCGCATACGTTGCAACAGGCGAATTTCATCCACTACAGCCGCGGCCACATCGAGATCACCAATGCGGATGGACTGATCAGGACCGCGTGCGAATGCTATGCCACGGTCAAGGCGCAGTATGCGGGGCTGCTGAGCTGCCAGGAAACCGGTGGCTAAAGCGCGATGAGATCAGGTTGAAGCGTCATCGCGCTTTAGCTCTTTGTTTGAGCATGATCTTTTCGGAAAACCGCTTCGCACTTTTCCGGATCATGCTTTAGAGCTGCCATTCTTGACGCGTCTTCTGCACGCGAACCGCGATCCGCTTTGCGCGAAAACGCTCCAGTCGGCGCACAAGCCGTACTTCTACGGCGTACGATTTTCACCGTCGGATAACGCTGCATCCGCAAAGTCGCGTGGACGCACGGGGGAGCCGATGTTCACGTACGAGACCACCGACCGGAAGGAAGCCCGGCGCTTCCGCATGGCCCAATTCAACGGCCGGACCGCCACCATCAGGTCCGCCGGCGCGACGGTCACGGGACGTGTGCGTGCGATCGTCGAAAGCAAATCCGGCGCGACGGCGGCATGGGTGGTCACGATCGTTCCGGACGAGCCGAAGACAGCCGCCTCCGCCGCGCGGCTCGCGCCGCGCCTGTGCTTCGCCGCGGAAGACGATTTCTGAGAACCGCGAACCGATTCACTGCTCAGAGCCCGCTCCAATCGAATCGGAATAGGGCTCTGGACTTTTGTTTTGACGCGTTTTCTTTGCGCGAACCGGTACCACCCCGCATCAAGTGCGAGGCAGGCTTCGCTTGAAAACGCTTTATGCGGAATGCAACAAGGCCTTGCGGACGAGATCTGCGGTGTTGCGCGCACCCAGTTTGCGCATGGCCTCGGCGCGATGGCTCTCGAACGTGCGCGGGCTGATGTTCATCCGCAACGCGCCCTGCTTGTTGGAATAGCCGTCGCTGATCAGGCTGAGCACCTCACGCTCGCGCTTGGTCAACGGCTTGCGCCCTGCCTCCGGCGTGAACATGACATCGGGTGACCGGGCGCCTGCCGGCTTGTCGTCAAGCGGTGGCCTGAGATCGGTGGCCGGTATCGCATTCGGGTAGAGATCGGAGATCTGCTTCAGCATCGCGGACACCCGTTCGGTCTGCTCGAGCGCGTTCTCGATCACCTGCCGCAGATAGACGCCGTTGCCCGGCGCATGCGCGAACTGCTGACTGTGCTGTTTGAGCTCGTTCATGTAGAGCAGCAGCGCCGTCACCGGCCCGTTGAACTGCCGGACGATCGCCGCCCCGGCGTCCGCGGTCACCTGCGGTCGCGGCACGGCGGCTCCCTGAATCTCGGGCGGATGCGCCTCGAGCGTCGCGGTTCCGCCCATCCATGGCGGAAGGCGCGCCTCGGCTCGATTGTCATGTTGCGTCATAAGTATGGTTTACCGAAGGTGAACTTGTGGCCGCGTTAACACGGGACTCCGTAAAACTACGGGTGATGCAACTGTGACCTCGGGCCCCGATCGGCCAAGCAGGCGCAGATTACCGCTGATTTGGCAACGAATCTCGCTTGTTTGAGCCGAAGGACAGTAGTCTTACGGGACATCGAGGCGCTTTAGCTCGATGGTCCCACAGGTGGATATTTACCTTCCTGACGCGCTCCCGGCAGCATTCGCTCGCCCCTGGCTTCAGGTTGAAATGGGCGGGATGCGCGCCGCCCGTCCGACATCAAGGACGCCGGAGCCGAAAGAATTTCTGCAGGAACCGTCCCGAAAGGACGAACCTGAACCACCAATACGCCATTCGCCGGGTCGTCATCGACCACCCCTCCGGGCATCGGGATCGCATCGGATTACCGGACGCCGGGCGCCGCGCGTATGAGACGGATCACATTGGCCCGAGTTCGCGTCGATCGACGTCGGGGCCAGCCGAATGTCAATTTACAGCCCCGGCATGCGCCGCGATGATCGCCGCCTCTCGATCAACAACAAAAGGGCGCGACAATGAAGCGAGGGCGGAACGGGCGGAATGGATCCTGGATGACGATTGCGGCACTCGCCGCAGCACTGTTGGTCGGTACCGGTGCGCAGGCCCAGACCACGCCCCCGACCGGCGATGCAGCGCCGACGTCAGACAGCGCGATCATGGTCACCATCTTCTTCAAGCATGATCAGTCACGCCCGCTCAGTGAGTTGAATGCGCAACTCGAGCGGCAGGGCTTCTACAAGGCGTTTCCGCCCGAAGGTGTCGAGGTCGTGAGCTGGTACGTGATGATGGGGGTCGGCCAGGTGGTGACCCTGCGGCTGCCGGCCTCGCGATTGCGCGAGGTCAACCGCGTCATCGAGAACAGTGCCTGGGGCGCCTACCACACCGAGTTCTATCCGACCTACGATTACAAGGCAGTCGGAGTCGACAAGCATGAAAAGGCAAAACAATAGCCGGTCGCGAGAGTAGAGCTGAAGCCATGCGCCGGACTTACCGCTTCTGAATCTGTCAGAACCGGCTCACCTTTGGCCCGATGCACTGCCTATGCGTGGGCCCGCGTGCGCTGGCTCAGCCGCTTCGCCAGTGTCCGCAGATCCTGGCGGCGCCCGCTGCAAAGCAGGCGGCTGAATTCGTCGGGATCGATAGAGGCAGGTGGAAGATCGGCTGGGCTGCGTGTGACGCGACGTAGCCAGGTCAATCGGAAGAGACGCTTGAGCATCTTCATGGTTGTTAGCCCCGATGAGCGTCTTTGTTAAATCGCGGCAATGAAATTTGGTTCCGCTCCCTATGGTCGCGCGGCAGAGAATTTGGTTCAATGCCGTCAGACGAGCAGTGCCTTGCGCTGTTGCACCCGCGCAATGGAGCGCTGCACCGCGGCCTGATCCAGCGATCCGTCGTGCGCTGCACCCGCGACCGCGGTGGCGATGCCGGCCATCGCCTGCTCTTGGTCGAGCAGATTGTTGCCGATGCAGATCATGTCGATGCCGGCGGCGATCGCCTGCAAGCTGGCCGCGCTGGTGCCGAGCGCCTTCTGCAGCCCCTGCATCTGCATGTCGTCGGTGATCAGCAGCGTCGCGGGCAGCCGGTGGCGCAGCCGGCCAATTCCCGCCGGCGACAGGGTCATCGGATGCTGCGCGTCCCACTGGCGGACAATGGCGTGGCTGACCAGCACCGCATCGCCGAAGATCTGCGGCGCCAGCGCGTAGAACAGCTCTTCCTGCTCCGGTCGTAGCACATCGGAGATGTCCATGAACTCCAGATGTGAATCGACGTGCGCGCCGCCGATGCCCGGATAATGCTTCAGGCAAAGACCCACGCCTGCCTGCCGCGCCGCAGCGTCGACCAGGCGCGCATTGGCCTCGACCTCACCGATCTCGGACGAATAAGACCGCTTGATCCTGCCGATGTTGGGATTGTCGGGATTGTAATCGACGTCGATGACGGGCGCGAAGTTGTAGCGGATGCCGAGCCGACGCAGTTCGCCATAGCTTGCAGCCAGGATCGCCTGCTTTTCCGCATGGCCGAGCCGGTTGAAATCCTTCGCGCTCGGCAACGGCTGGAAACCCAGCCCGTCCTTGAGCCGGCGCACCAGACCGCCCTCCTGGTCGATGAAGACCAGCGGCTGTGACGGCAGAGCCGCGATCTCGGCGCACAGCGACTGCAGCTGCACGGGCGATGCGATGTTGTTGTCGTATTGCCGGGTCTGGCACGAGTAATCGAACAGGATCACCCCGCCGAGCCCAAACTGCGCGGCAAATTCGGTCAGCCAGGGCGGGATGACCTTGCCATGGAAGCCGAGGATGAAAAGTTCGCCGACGGTCATCGCCGCTCGCTCGTTGGATACACATGGAATCAGCCCGCACCCCTACGGAATAGCACGCTGCGACGGCGGTAAGAATATGACGCAAGCCGCTGCGCGACTGCGTTCCCCGCGTTCGCATCACTATGTTAAGACACGCCGGCACGCCTCGATCGCGGCTGCCACACCACAAGATATTTCGGAAACGCCCATGACAGCACCTTACGTCCCGCAAATGGCCCTTTACCGGCAATGGCTGAAGGACACGCGCGGCCTCGCGTTTGCGGATTTCGAGGCGATGCGGCGCTGGTCGGTCACCGATATCGACGGCTTCTGGCAGAGTGTCTGGGATTATTTCGATCTGCGCTCGCCGACGCCGCATTCGGCGGTGCTGGCCGAGCGCAAGATGCCGGGCGCGGTGTGGTTTCCCGGCGCTTCGGTGAATTACGCGCGCCAGGTTTTCCGGCACGTCGCGCCGGCGCATGCCGCCGGCCTGCCGGCCCTGATCTCGAGCGGCGAGGACGGCAAGCTTTCGGAGACGAGCTGGCCGGAGCTGCAGCGCAAATCGGCGGCGCTGGCGCTGCATCTGAAGGCCAAGGGCGTCCGCGCCGGCGATCGCGTCGCGGCCTATCTGCCGAACATCCCCGAGACGATCATCGCGTTTCTTGCGACCGCGAGTATCGGTGCGATCTGGAGCGTCTGCGCGCCCGACATGGCCGCACCCGCGGTGATCGACCGCTTCAAGCAGATCGAGCCGAAGGTATTGATCGCCTGCGACGCGGTGACCTATGCCGGCAAGCGCCATGACCGGAAGTCGGTGATCGAGGAATTGCGGCGCGCGCTGCCGACAGTGCAGCATGTCATCCTGCACAGCGATGCCGCACCGTCAGAGACACGATTGTCGTCCATCCTTGCGGGCCAGAGCGCGGAGATCGACGCCTTCGAGCCGGAATGGCTCCCGTTCGATCATCCGCTCTGGATTGTCTATTCCTCGGGCACCACGGGATTGCCGAAGCCGATCCTGCACAGCCATGGCGGCGTGATCGTCGTGGCGCTCCCGCTCTCGACCCTGCACAACGACATCGGCTGCAGCTACCAGCCGAACTCGTTCGGCGAACGCTTCCACTGGTACTCGTCGACCGGCTGGATCATGTGGAACTGTCAGACCAACGGCCTGCTCAACGGCACGACCTGCTGCATCTTCGACGGCAGTCCCGGCGGCACCAAGGACAAGCCGGACTGGACCACGCTATGGCGCTTCGTCGCCGACGCCAAAGCGACCTTCTTCGGCGCGGGCGCGGCGTTCTTCGCCAATTGCACCAAGGCGGAGATCGATCTCGCAGGGGTCGGCGACCTCTCCGGCCTGCGCACGCTCGGCTCGACCGGCTCGCCGCTGAGCGCCGACACGCAAGCCTGGTTCAACGAGCGCTTCGCCGCGCTTTCGAAGCGCAACGGCAACGCAGCGCAGGCCGACATGTGGTGGGCCAATATCTCCGGCGGCACCGATTTTGCCGGCGCCTTCATCGGCGGCAATCGCGAACTGCCGCAGACCCCGGGCATCATGCAATGCCGGCTGCTCGGCTGTGCTGTGGAAGCATTCGACGAGCAGGGCCGTGCCGTGATCGACGAGGTCGGTGAGCTCGTCTGCACCGAGCCGCTGCCCTCGATGCCGTTGCGCTTCTGGAACGATCCAGGCAATGCGCGCTATCTGTCGAGCTATTTCGAGACCTATCCCGACAATTTCGACGGCACCGGCCGCGGCCCGGTGTGGCGGCATGGCGACTGGCTCAAGATCAACGCCGACGGATCCTGCGTGATCTACGGCCGCAGCGACGCCACCATCAACCGCCATGGCTTGCGGATGGGCACCAGCGAGCTCTATTCGGCGATCGAGGCGCTGCCGGAGGTGCTGGATTCGATGGTCGTCGACCTCGAATATCTCGGCCGCGACAGCTACATGCCGCTGTTCGTGGTGCTGCGCGAAGGCGTTGCGCTGGATGCCGCGATGAAGGCGAAGATCAACAAGGCCGTGGAAGCCGGCCTGTCGCGCCGCTTCCTGCCCAACGACATCTTCGTGGTAGCGGAAATTCCGCGCACGCTGTCCGGCAAGAAGCAGGAGTTGCCGGTCAAGAAGCTGTTGCTCGGCCACCCCGTCGAGAAGGTCATCAACCGCGATGCGATGGCCAATCCCGGCTGCCTCGACTGGTATCTCGACTTTGCCAGGAGCTATCTGAGCAGGCAGGCCGGCGCGGCGTAAGCGATCGCGCCGCCTGTCAGCGCGGCCTGCTGCGCCAGGGCGGCGGCGCGAGGGCGGTGCGCAGATGCTCGACGAAGGCCTGCGTGCGCCTGGCCCGGCCACCGCGGCCCGGATTGAGCAGCGCGACGATGTCGGCCGGCGGCAGGCGGAAGTTCGGCAGGACGCGCACCAGCCGACCACCGGCGAGATCCTCGGCGACATCCCACTCCGACCTGACGATCAGGCCGTGATCCGCCAGCGCCCAGGCCTTCACGACCTCGCCGTCATTGCTCGACAGCATCGGCTCGATCCTGACGACATCAGGTACCGCCGGCGCGCGCCTGCGCGAGAAGCGCCAGAGCGTCACGTCCTCCTCGTTCTCGCGCAGCGCGATGCATTGATGCCCGCGCAGCTCCTGCGGGCTCGCCGGCGTTCCCTGGCGCTTCAGATAGGCCGGCGAGGCGCAGAGAAAGCGTTCATTGGGCGCAAGGCGCAGCAAGCGAAGCGTGGAATCCTTCAACGCACCGATATGGATCATGACATCCCAGGCGCTCGCGGCGGCACGCCCCGGCCGATCGGACAGCTCGAGCTCGATCGACACGTCGGGGTGGCGGGATCGGAAGGCAGCAACGACCGGGGCGATGTAACGGCGTCCGAAGCCGAGCGGCGCAAGAATCTTCAGGTGACCTGCGATGGTTCCGCGACGCGCCTGCAGCGCTTCCGTCAGCTCCGTCGCCTCGTCGAGGAGCGTGCCGCCGCGCAGCACCAGCAGCTCGCCCTCATCAGTCAATGTCAGCCGCCGGGCCGAACGGCTGACCAGTTGAACGCCCAGGCGCTGCTCGAGACTCTGCAGCCGCTGCGAGACCGCCGATGGCGTCACGTCGAGCGCCCGGGCCGCGGCCGCGAGCGACCGGGCCGCAGCGATGGCCAGGAAGAAGCGGATGTCGTCGGTCGAGAGCATTAAGTCCAGACTTAATATAGGAATGACATTCGGTAAATTGTACTTAGCATGGAAACGGCTAGTCTCGCCGAATGTCATCAGCCCCTGCCTCGAACGCACCGCATCCGCTTGCCGGTATCGAGACGCCCTGTCTCGTGCTCGACGAGGACCGGATGCTGCACAACATCGCCCGCCTGAGGACGCGGCTGTCGCGGCTCGGCGTGCCGCTGCGCCCGCATCTGAAGACCACGAAATCCATTCCGGCGGCGCGCGCCGTGATGGACGGCCCAGGCGGCCCGGCGGCGGTCTCGACCCTGCAGGAGGCGGAGGTCTTTGCCGCGGCAGGCGTCAAGGACATCCTCTATGCCGTCGGCATCGCGCCGCAAAAGCTCGATCGCGTCGCCGCGCTGCGGCGACAGGGCGTGGACCTGTCGGTGGTGCTCGACAGCATGGAGCAGGCGGCCGCCGTCGCCACGATGGCGCGCATGACGAACGATCGCATTCCCGTGCTCATCGAGATCGATTGCGACGGCCATCGCGCCGGTGTCGGCGCGCACGATCCGCTGCTGGTCGAGATCGGCCGCGCGCTGCATCAAGGCGGTGCCGAACTGCGCGGCGTCATGGCGCATGCCGGCGAATCCTATTCCTGCCGCAGCGCGGCGGCACTCGAGCAGGCGGCCGAGCAGGAGCGCGCCGCCGCGGTCGCCTGCGCCGAGGCGTTGCGCGCGGCCGCACTGCCCTGCCCCGTGGTCAGCGTCGGCTCGACGCCGACGGCACATTTCGCGCGCCGGCTCGATGGCGTCACCGAGGTGCGCGCCGGCGTGTTCGTGATGTTCGACCTGGTGATGGCCGGGATCGGGGTCTGCGCGGTCGAAGACATCGCGCTGTCGGTGCTCGCGACGGTGATCGGCCATCGCGCCGATCGCGGCTGGACCTTTATCGACGCCGGCTGGATGGCGCTGTCGCGCGATCGCGGCACCGCGAAGCAGCCGATCGACCAGGGCTATGGCATCGTCTGCGACATCGATGGACGGCCCTATCCCGATTTGATCGTGACCGAAACCAATCAGGAGCACGGCATCATCGCCCTCCGCCCCGGCAGCACCGCGTCGCAGGTGACGTTGCCGGTCGGCACGAAGGTGCGGATCCTGCCGAACCATGCCTGCGCCACCGGAGCCCAGCACGACCGCTATCATGTCGTCGCCGCCGGCTCCGGCTCGGTCAGGCAATGGGAGCGATTTCGCGGATGGTAGCAGACGGAGCGCAGCCGATGACCCGAGCCTATGACGCCATTCTGTTCGATCTGCTGACCGCGCTGCTCGACAGCTGGACACTTTGGAACAAGGTCGCAGGCTCCGATCAAGCAGGGCTGCGCTGGCGGGCCGAGTATCTCCAGAACACCTACGCCACCGGTCGCTATCGTCCCTATGAGGATCTGGTGGGCGAGGCGGCGCGCAATGTCGGGCTGCCGTTCGAACGGGCGGCGGAGCTTGGCGCGCGCTACGCGGAGCTCGATCCCTGGCCCGAAGTTCGCGATGTTCTGCAAACGCTGCACGATGCCGGCGTCGCGCTCGGCGTCGTGACCAACTGCTCGGAGCGGCTCGGCCGCATCGCCGCCGATCGCATCGGCGTTCCCTTCACGGTGTTCGTGACGGCCGAGCGCGCCGGCTATTACAAGCCGCAGCCGCAACCCTATCAGCTCGCGCTCGATGAACTGCCGGTCCCGGCCAATCGATGCCTGTTCGTCGCGGGGTCAGCCTATGATCTGTTCGGCACGGCACGTGTGCATCTGCCGACTTGGTGGCATAATCGGGCCGCAATGAACCTGCCGGATGGGGCGCCCGCCCCGATCATGGTTCGTGACAGCCTTGCGACCTTGCCGGCTTTCATGCTCGGTCGCGACTTGTCCGGCCGGCGCGCCCCTTGAGGACCGAACTGAGATGCCATCACCCAGCTACATCGACCCGCTCAACGGCAAGCTCTATCCGCTGGATGTCCCGCGCTGGTGCTCCGACGAGGGCAAGCCGCTGCTCGTCACAGCGCTGCCCGGCATCTCCCGCGACGAGGTCGATCGCGGGACGCGCTCGCTGTGGCGCTATCGCGCGGCGCTGCCGGTCGAGATCAAGCAGCCGATCACGATGGGTGAAGGCTGCACACCCGCGGTCGAAAAGGCGTGGGGCGATCTGCGGCCGCATTTCAAGCTCGAATGGTTCAATCCGACCGCAAGTTTCAAGGATCGCGGCACCACCGTGATGCTGTCGTTCCTGCGCCAGCTCGGCGTCGACGCGGTGCTGGAGGACTCTTCCGGCAATGGCGGCGCGTCGGTCTCGGCCTATGGCGCGGCGGGCGGCATGCGGGTCAGGATCCTTGCGCCGGCGACGACATCGCCGATGAAGGTGGCGCAGATGCACGCCTTCGGCGCCGAGGTGCAGCTGGTCGAAGGCCCGCGCGAGGAGTCCGAGGCGGAGGCGATCCGCCAGTCGAAGCAGATCTTCTACTCCAGCCACAACTGGCAGCCGTTCTTCCTGCAAGGCACCAAGTCGCTGGCCTACGAGATCTGGGAAGACTTTGGCTTCACCGCGCCCGACAATGTCATCATGCCGGTCGGTGCCGGCAGCAGCCTGCTCGGCTGCTATATCGGCTTCAAGGAGCTGCTCGCGGCCGGACAGATCGCGCGGCTGCCGCGGCTGTTCGCGGCCCAGCCGCTCAACTGCTCGCCGGTCGATGCCAGCTTCGCGGCCGGCGTCGACACGCCGGTCGATCGCGCGGTCCGCAAGACCATCGCCGAGGGCACCGCGATCAAGCATCCGCTACGCCTGAAGCAGATGATCGCGGCGCTGAAGGAGAGCGGCGGCGGCACGGTCGCAATTCCCGAAGACGGCATCGTCGCCGCATTGAAGCGGCTGGCGCGTACCGGCCTGTTCGTCGAGCCGACCTCGGCCTCGGCCGCCGCCGCACTCGACGTCCTGGAGGAGCGCGGCGCGATCCGGCCGGCAGAGCGCACCGTCGTCATCATCAGCGGGACCGGAATCAAGGCAGCCGGGCTGATCACGGAGCTGCTGAGCAGCTAAAGCGTGATCCGGAAAAGTGTGAAGCGGTTTTCCGAAAACATCATGCTCAAACAAGAAGCTAAAGCGCGATGACGATTCAACCTGATCTCATCGCGCTCTAGTCAGCCCGCGGCTGCTGCGCGCGACGGCGAGGCGTGCGCCCGCCCGATATTGTCGAGGAACTGACGCACGCTTTCCTGCCAGGTGAAGGTCAGGGCCTGGGCGCGGCATTTCTCGCGCGGCACCAGCAGCGCACCGAGCGCCGCGCGACGCAGATCGTGATCGAGGCAACCGCAGCCGGACTTGCCGATCACGTCGAGCGGCCCCATCACCGGAAAGGCCGCAACCGGCAGGCCGCTGGCCAGCGCCTCGAGAATCACCATCCCGAACGTATCGGTCAGACTTGGAAATACCATGACGTCGGCGGACGCATAGACATCGGCGAGCGCGCGGCCCGTGCGCGTGCCGAGAAAATGGACGTGCGGAAACCGGACCTGCAAACTGCTGCGCAGCGGCCCGTCCCCGACCACGACCTTCGAGCCCGGCAGGTCGAGACCGAGAAAGGCATCGAGATTCTTCTCGACCGCGACGCGGCCGACATACAAAAACACCGGCTCCGGGAAGGCGAGCGGCCGCTCTGTCCGCGGGCAAAACAGCTCGGCATCGACGCCGCGCGACCATGGCATCAATTTGCGGAAGCCATGCGCCTTCAACGCCTGCTCGAGCGACGGCGAGCCGACCATGATGCCGTCTCCACCGTTATGGAAACGGCGCAACGCCGCGTAGCTCCACCGCAGCGGGACCGGCAGCCGCGCGGCGAGATATTCGGGAAAGCGCGTGTGATAGCTGGTCGTGAACGGATAGCCGCGCGTCCGGCAGACATGCCGGCTGATCCAGCCGATCGGACCTTCGGTCGCGATGTGCACCGAGTCCGGGCGCGCAGCCGCGATCGCGCGCGCGATACGCCCGACCGTCGGCAGCGCGAGCCGGATCTCCGGATAGCCGGGCAACGGCACCGTGCGGAAATCGGCCGGCGTCAAGAAGCTGATTTCCGCGCCGAGCGACGGCGCTTCACTGGCGAGATATTCGAGCGAGCGGACCACACCATTGATCTGCGGCCGCCAGGCGTCGGTTGCCACCAGCACGCGCATCAGGCGGCCGCCTGCGTGAGCGGCGCGAGGTCTGCCCTATTCAACGCCGCCCGCGCTTCCGTCCATCGGACGATTTCAAACTGCCCGTCATAGCGTTCGACCACGCCCGTGCACGACTCCACCCAATCCCCGGTGTTGATGTAGCGGACGCCGAAATCGTCGTGCAGCGCCGCGTGGTGGATGTGGCCGCAGATCACGCCTTGAACGTTGCTGCGCGCGGCTTCCGATGACAGCACCTCCTCGAACCGGCCGATGTGGTTGACCGCATTCTTGACCCGCAATTTCGCCCAGGACGAGAACGACCAATAGCCGAACCCAAATCGGCGCCTGATCCAGTTGAGCCAGACGTTGCAGGCCAGCGCCGCCCGATAGCCGACATCGCCGATCAGCGCGAGCCAGCGCGCATGCCGCACCACGAGATCGAAATGATCGCCGTGAACGACGAGGTAGTCGCGACCGTCGAGGCCACGATGGATCGCCCGTTCGGCAATCTCGACGCCGCAGAACGCCGCGCCGGCATAGTCACGCAGAAACTCGTCGTGATTGCCGGGAATGCAGACCAGGCGACGGCCCCGTTGCGCGAGCTCGATCAGCTCCCGCACAACGGCATTGTGCGCCGTGGGCCAGTACCAGCTCGACCGCAGACACCAGCCATCGACGATGTCGCCGACCAGGAACACCGTTTCGGCATCATGGTGGCGGAGGAAGTCGATCAACCGCTCAGCCTGGCATCCCCGGGTTCCGAGATGGACGTCGGAGACGAACAGGCTCCTGACCTTGACGACGTCGCGCGGCGAGACCCGCCTGCCGTCCGCGCGATCGCCAGCCCCGTGCATGCCGCCGTCCGGCCGAAACGCCGCCGCCATGGCCTCGGCCAATCCCGCGAGAACTTTCGTGACATCGCGGCTGGCGCATCGCCTGAAGATCGAGCGGTGCCAATAGATGCCTGCGATAAGCACCAGCAGCGCGAACTCAGCCGCGCGATATCTCCCGCCCGAAGCCGCGTGACCGAACTGATAGCTCGCTGCCAGGACCAGCAGCGTCGCGGCAGCGCGCTCGAGCGTATCCGAGCCCGGCCTCAGGCGGGATAACAGGGCTCTCATACGCCTTCCTCCACCGGCAAGCGAGAGGGGAGCGCGCGCGGCTTCCCGAGAGGGCGCGGCCCGAGCGAGCGCTTGTAGAAGCGAAATCCGAGGAAGAGCGCGACCTCCACAGCGATCAGGATGACCACCACCCAGAAGCCAAGGCTGATCGGATCGTGACCGCTGCCGCGCAGGACATAGCCAAGCGTGAGGAACGGCATGTTCCAGATCACGGTACCGATCGCCGTTCCCATCACGAAGGCGCGTGGCTCCAGGTGCAACACACCGGCTGGGAGAGCGAGGTAAATCCGCACGGTGGGCAGCGTCTGACCGATCAGCGTCACCCAGAAATGATTGCCGCGATAGGCGTCGGTGAGCTGTCGGTAGAGTGAAGGCCGCAGCAACACGAACTTGCCATAGCGCGCCACCAGCCCTTCGATGCGCCGCGAGCCGAGCGCGCGCCCGAGCCCATACCAGCCGATGGCACCGACGACCGACCCGGCGCTGGTCGCGAGGATGGTCATCGCAAGCATCGTGCCGTCGGAGACCGTCAAGCCGAGCAGCATCAGCAGCACGTAGGACGGCAGCAGCGGAATGAACTTCTCGGCGACGGCGAGGCAGCCGATACCCACCACGCCGAAATGCAGAAACATCGCGATCGTGCTCGACGTGTCCATAGCGCCTCGATCAAGCGTGGGAGTGGCGGCGGCTGATCCGGTACACGGATGCCGGAGGCAGGTTGAGGAACGTCTGCCCGATGCAGTTCGCCTGCAGATCGAGGCGATCCAGGATCGCGTCTGCGACAGGGCAACGCGGACCATAGGTGATCTGGTAGAACGCCACTCCGGCGCGGAGATAGCCGAAGGCGCCGTGGAGGATGGTTATGACTTTCTCCGGCGGCATCATGAGAAGCCCGAGGCCGCTCACGACCGCACCGACCGGCGCCCCGTCGAACAGCCTTTCCCTCCGCAGCCAAGCCGCGTCCATCCAGAGCACCCGCGCGCCCGGGAAGCGCCGCTGCAGCAGCGGGATGAACTCGGAGCCGTACTCCACCAGTGTCAGATCCTGCTGCCTGACGCCGCGCTTCAGCAACGCGCGGGTGAAGACGCCCGTGCCGGGGCCAATCTCGAGCACGGGGCCGGTGTCCGCGGTGATCTCCCGCGCCATGAGCGACGAGACAGCAGGCCCGGACGGCGCGACCGCGGCGACACGTAACGGATTACGTACCCAGGCACGGACGAACGGCAGGATGTCAGCGGCCGACATGCTGGAGCTCCCGCACGATAAGCGCGCAATCGGTCTCGCGCCACGGATTCATTAACAAGGCCATTCGCGTGTCTTTCGCATTGCGGGTGCCCACCATCATGTGTGGCACGCTCCCGCCGGTTGAGCAGTGTCAGTCGGTGTCGAGACGATTCGACCGTCCCGATGCACGTCTCTGTCTCATGCGAAGGTTGCGCTAGCCTGTCGCGAATGCGCGCGCGTGCGAAATTTTGGCCCGCGACGCATTCGCGCGGAGAAAACCGCAAGGTTGCCGCAATGAATCGGGCATAAAGCCGGCGGATCGAATGACGAACCGATGCAGGGATAAGGACGACGAATGCGCGTGCTGTTGGTGGAGGATCAGCCGGACATGGTCGCGGCGCTGCGTGCGGCACTCGCGCGCCACGACATGCTGGTCGATCACGCGCCGGATCTTTTGGAAGCCGAGGCGATTGCCGCAGCGGGAAGTTACGACGCGATCGTGCTGGATCGCCAGTTGCCTGACGGCGACGGGCTGTCGCTGATTCCGAAACTGCGCGCGAGCGGCAACACCGTGCCGGTGCTGGTGCTGACCGCCCGCGGCGAGCTCGCGGACCGGGTCTCGGGTCTCGACAGCGGCGCCGACGATTATCTCGGCAAGCCGTTTGCATTCGAGGAGTTGCTGGCACGGTTGCGCGCGCTGTTGCGCCGGCCCGCGAGCGTGCAGGAGCATGCCGCGCGGATCGGCCGCCTGTCGTTCGACTTCACCCATCGCGAGGCCAGCGTCGACGGACGCCCGCTGGAGATGCCGCGTCGCGAGCGGCTGGTGCTCGAGACGCTGCTGCATCGGATGGGACGCATGGTGCAGCGCTCCGCGCTGATGGAGGCGGTCTACGGCCTCGACGACGAGGTGCAGCCCAATGCGCTCGACAGTCATGTGTCGCGTTTGCGCCGCAGGCTCACCGAGGCCGACGCCGGCGTCACCATCAACGGCGTTCGTGGCCTCGGCTACGTGTTGCGGGAAACACCGTGAGCGTGCTGCGACCGCGATCCCTCACCTGGCGCCTGATCGGGCGGCTCGCGGGCCTGCAGGCCGTCACGCTGACCCTCCTGATTCTGCTGATCGGAGCCGCCGCGATCGGGCTGCTGCGGGCGGGACTGCTGATCGGCGAGTACGAAGGCAGCACGCTCGATACGCTGCGCGACACCGTCGCCCGCGATGAAGCGGGCGGACTGACGCTGCGCCAGACGCCGGAACTGGCCGCCTTGCGCGCCGAGCACGCCGATCTCTGGTTCGTCATCCGCGACGCCGAGGGACACCAGTTGGCCGAAGGCACGGTGCCCGCACAATTCGCGCCGATCGCCTCAGCGCTCGATCATGTGAGCGAGGCGCGGCTCAAATGGAATGCAGCGGAAGCCACGCGGCCCGCGGGTCTCGTCAAATGGGTCGATACCTCGGCAGGACAGATCCAGATCCTGACCGGCACTTACGGCCAGCTCTCGATGTGGCGCGCGCTGGAGAGCACACCGCTGCTATTCCTCAACATGATCCTGCCGATCGTCGTGTTGATGACGCTGGCGACGCTGGTCGCGACTCCATTCGTGGTGCGCCGGGCCATGAAGGGCCTCGCACAGGTCGCGGCGCAAGCCGAGCGTATCGACATCGACCAGCGCGGCGCGCAGTTGCCGCTCGACGAGGTGCCGATCGAGATTGCCCCGCTGGTCAAGGCCATCAATGCCGCACTCGACCGCCTCGACAAGGGTTACGAACGCCACCGCCGCTTCCTTGCCGATGCCGCGCACGAGCTGCGCACGCCGATCGCGATTCTCTCGACACGGGTCGCTTCGCTGGAGGCCGGACCGGAGAAGACCCATCTGCTCGAGGACGCGACACGCCTCAGCGTCATGGCGGGCCAACTGCTGGACCTGCAACGGCTCGATCAGCGCGCCGACACGTTCGGGCCCGTCAATCTCGTCCGCATCGCGCGGCAGGTCGTCCTCGACCTCGCGCCGCTCGCCTTCGCGGCGGGATATGAAATGTCGTTTGAGCACGACGTCGAGACGGTCATGGTGAGCGGCGACCAGACCTCACTCGAACGGGCCCTCACCAATCTCGTGCAGAACGCCGTCGACCACGGACAGCGGCGCGGCACGATCCTGGTTCGGGTGACGACAGCCGGTTGCATCGAGGTCTGCGACGACGGCGACGGCATTCCGCCCGACGAGCGCGAGCAGATCTTCGAGCCGTTCCGCCGGCTGCATCCCGGCGGACGCGGCGCCGGCCTCGGCCTCGATCTGGTGCAGAGCATCATGCGTCTGCACAGCGGCCGGATCGAGGTCGATCAGGCACCGTCCGGCGGCGCCTGCATGCGCATGGTGTTCCCGACGGCTCAGCCGGCGTGCTGATCGAGCAGAGGTGGTCGCGGCACGCCGCGACCAGAGCCGTTCCGATGGAATCGGAACGGCGCTCTCGTTTCTTGCTTTGGCGCGTTTTCTTTACGCGAAACTGCGTCCGGGCCGTTCAAAACTGTTCTAGCCCGCCTTGCACAGTTTCAGGGCCTCGTAGAATGCGGTCTCGAAATTGATGTAGCCGATGAAGGATGTAGGATCACCAAACGGCAGGATCTGCGTCGCCCAGAATCCGCCGAAACCATTCTGGCGATCGATCCAGTAGAACAGGTTGGCGAGGCCGGCCCAGCCGAGCGCGCCGGCGGGACGGCCGGTCGGAGCCTGCTCGTCATTGATCATGAAGCTGAGCGCCCATGATTTCGACTGGCCGGGGAAGAACTCGGCGTCGTTGGCGAGCGAGGTAATCACGCCGGTGATGGCGGTGACCTTGTTATTGCCGAGATGGTTCTTCTCCGCCATCCGCACAGTTTCGGCCTTCAGGACCCGGCCATGCTCGCCGGCGCCGTCGTTCAGCCACATCCGGATGAAGCGCATATAGTCGCCGATGGTGCCATAGAGCCCGTGGCCGCCCATATGGATCTCCGGATTGGCCGGCAGCTCGAAATCCATCGGCGTGAGCGAGCCGTCGGCGTTGCGGGCGTGAATGCCGGCGAGCCGGCGGCGCATCGCGTCGGTGAGTTCAAATGCCGTGTCCTGGATTCCGAGCGGCTCGAAGATCCGTGTCTTGAAGACCTCGCCGAGCCGGCGGCCGGCGATCGACTCGACGATCTGGCCGCACCAATCCAGGTTGGTGCCGTATTCCCATCGCTCGCCGGGATCGAACAGCAGCGGCGTCATCAACGAAGCCTTGGACGCCGTGATCACGCTGGGCTGCCCCTTCTCCTGCGCGAGGCGATTGTAGGTGTGATTGATGAAGTCGTAGCCCAGGCCTGCGCTGTGAACCATCAGCATACGCGTGGTGATGTCGCGCTTCGGTGCGCGCAGCCGTGGTTCGCCTTTGTCGTCGAAACCCTCGATGACCTGGAGCTTGCCGAGGTCGGGTGCGTAGGTCTTGGCCGGCGCGTCGAGATCGAGCTTGCCTTCCTCGACGAGTTGCAGGACGGCCGTCCCGGTGATCGCCTTGGTGGTCGAGAAGATGGCGAACACGCTGTCGGTCGTCATGTCCGCGGCCTGGTCGAGGCGGCGCTTGCCGGCGGCGCCTTCGTAGATGTTGCGATGGCGGTCGGTCACCATCGCAACGACGCCGGGAACGCGCGGGTTCGAGGTCACCACGCCGTCGAGAATCGCATCTGCCGTCGCACCGAAATTCGTGCTCATTGTCTTTCTCCCATAATGATTGTGATGTCGTCGATCGCAAGCGGCGCTGCCGGTTCACGAAGACCGCGGCGCCACGTCACGATCGGAGCTACTGCACGGCAAAGCCCTGATAGCCGCTCGCGGCGACCTCGTCGCATTTCTGGCGGTAGGTGCCGACGCCGCCGCAATAGGACAGCACCCGGCGCGGCTTGCCCTCGACATTCGAGCCGAGGTACCAGGAGTTGGTCTTGGCGATCAGCGTTGCGTTGGCGGTCTCGTCGTGGTGCGCGACCCACTGATCCTCGGCATCCCTGGTCGGCTCGATGACGTTGAGGTTCTTGCCGCGCAGATATTTGATGCAGTCGGCGATCCACTCGACCTGCTGCTGCAGGCAGGTGGTCATGTTGCACAGCGCGGCCGAGGGCGCGAGCGGTACCGCGGTCGTGAACAGGTTCGGATAGCCGTGGACCTGCAGGCCCATCGTGGTGCGGATGTCCCTGCCCCAATCATCCTTCAGCGATCGACCCTCGCGACCGCGGATGTCGATGCGCGTCAACGCCCCCGTTCCGGCGTCGAAGCCGGTGGCCAGGATGATGACGTCGAACGCGTGCACCGTGCCGTCGGCGGTCTGGATGCCCTCCGGCGTGATGCGGGCGATCGGATTGTTCTTGACGCTGACGATCTCGACATTGGGCCGGTGGAAGGCCTCGAGGAAATTGCTCTCCAGCGGCACCCGGTGCGTGCCGAAACCGTAGTCGGACGGAATCAGCTGCTCGCACAGCTTGGGGTCCTTGATCCGCTCACGCATCTTTTCGCGCACGAACTCGGTGATCTCGGCGTTGATGGCTTCGTCGAAGAACAATTCGGCGAAGGACGAAACCCACAGTTTGAGCGATCCGTCATTCCAGCAGTCCTCGATCACCTGGCGGCGCTGCTGCGGCGTCAGGTCAGCCCAGACGTGCTCGAAGTCGAACTCGAATCCGGTGAACGTCTTCGGCAGCCGTTCGGTAAGGAACTTGAACTTCGACTTGTAGGCCTCGGCGTCCGCCGCGTCCCATTTCGGGTTCTTCATCGGAATGATGTATTGCGGGGTGCGGATGAAGACCTTGAGATGACCGACCTCGCCGGCAATCGACTGGATCACCTGGATTCCGGTCGCGCCGTTGCCGACCACGCCGACACGTTTACCGGCGAGTTCGATCGGTCCCTTGGGCCAGCGCGCCGTGTGGAACAACTCGCCCTTGAAGGTCTCCTGTCCGGGGAAGGACACATGCGGCGCCGACAGCATGCCGCAGCAGGTGACCAGGAATTGCGCGTCGATCACATCACCCTGGTCCGTCGTCACCAGCCAGCGTTGCGTCGCCTCGTTGAAGTGCGCGCTCTTCACGGTGGTGCCGAACTGGATGTCCTTCCTGAGGTCGAGGCGGTCGGCGACGTAGTTCAGCCAACGCTCGATCTCCGGCTGGCCCGGGAACCGCTCGCTCCAGCTCCAGCCTTTGTAGAGTTCTTCGGAGAACAGGTACTGGTAGGTGTGGCCTTCGGAATCGAAGCGTGCGCCGGGATAGCGGTTCCAGTACCAGGTGCCGCCGACGCTTGAACCGGCATCGATCGCCTTCACGCTCAGCCCCTGCTCGCGCAGACGGAACAATTGATAGAGACCGGCGACGCCGGCGCCGACGACCACGGCGTCGAGCTTGGTCGTTGCACGCGCACCATTGCTTCCATTCGACCTTGTGACGGTCTCGGCCATCGTTTCCTCCTGTTGTCTTGCTTCGCACGCGCTCATACCCGCGTGTCGCCGGGTGATGGTGCGTTGCATCAATTGGGTCTCGGCCACTGGCGTTGTCGCCGAGACGCAGAGCAGGCTACGGATCGTGCGACCGAGCGGCTTGGATGAAACCGACAATCTCTGGAACGCGGCCGTTCAATCGAGCCATCGGCCGTTGGTCGGCTTGGCAAACCGCGAAAGCGGCCTATCCTGCGCTCAGACGTCCAGCCAAGAAGAAGCGCTCAACCGCGCCACGGATTCCACGGAGGAGGCTCGCGGGATGGGCCAATTGATCACGGTCGAGGAGCTGCCGCGCTATGCGCCCGGTGAGCTGAAGCTGGACAGCGCCTCAGTCGGGAGGAGCGACTTCCGGCTGCGGATTTTCCGCTATGAGCCATCGGATATCTGGGTTCCCCCGTCGGAAAACTTCCTGCTCGTGCTCTATCGCGACGGCGTGACGTCGATGAACCGCCGCGTCACCGGCGCGTGGAAGCAGGATCACGTCGGTCGCGGCGTCACGTCATTGCTGACCCGTGCCGAGCCATCAAGCTGGCACTGGAAGAACGACATCGAAGTCACCCATTTCTATATCGCTCCAGCGCTCATGATGAAGACCGCGAGCGATGCCTTCGACCGCGACGCCGAGGCGATCGAGCTTCACGACCTGCTCAAGGCCGAAGACCCGATGCTGACCTGGATCAACGACCAGATGGTTCAGGAGGTTGCCGCAGGCGGTCCGGGCGGACGCCTCTGCTATGACGCACTGGCGCTGCAGGCGAGCGTGCACATCCTGCGGAAGTATGCGGCGATCGAATTCAAGATGCCGTGCGCGCAAGGACGCTTTCGCCCGGCGCATGCTCGCTTGATCGAGGACTATATCGAGCAGAACATCTTCCGGAACATCACGCTGGAAGAGCTCGCGAATATCTGCAATTGCACGCCGATCCAGTTCGCCCGCAAGTTCCGCGTGCATTACGGCACGCGGCCGCATGCCTATGTCCTGCGGCGCAAGGTGGAGCACGCGTGCCAGCATCTGCGCAAGGACCGCGTTGCGCTGAAGGAGATCGCGCTGCTGAGCGGCTTTGCCGATCAAAGCCACCTCAATCGCGTGTTCCGGCAGCACATGAACGTCACGCCGGCGGAATATCGCCGGCAGGTCTGCAAACATTCCGCGCAAGCGTGAGACCATGACGCCCGCGGGCCCGCGGCCGGCTCACACCGGCGGCGGGTTCAGCCGCGCGAAGCCTTCTTGAATACGGTAGGGGTAGTACGGATAGGCCGGCATCACTGCGCTCGCTCGGTCGAGACGCGCGATCTGGTCCGCCGAGAGCGACCATCCGACTGCGCCGAGGTTGTCGCGAAGCTGCGCCTCATCGCGCGCGCCGATGATCACGGACGAGACACTCGGCCGCGCCAGCAGCCAGGCAATCGCGACCTGCGGCACGCTACGGCCGGTCTCTGTGGCGACGACGTCCAGCGCGTCGACGATCGCGTAAAGCTTCTCGTCGTCGACCGGCGGCCCGAACTGCGCGGTCTCATGCAGGCGGCTGTTTTTCGGCAATGGTTGCCCGCGCCTGACCTTGCCGGTGAGCCGGCCCCAGCCGAGCGGACTCCAGACCAGCGCGCCGACGCCCTGGTCGAGCGCGAGCGGCATCAGCTCGGATTCATAGTCGCGGCCGACCAGCGAATAATAGACCTGGTGCGCCACGTAGCGCGGCCAGCCGTGCCGCCCGGCGATGCCGAGCGATTTCATCAGGTGCCAGCCGGAGAAATTCGAGGCGCCGATATAGCGCAGCTTGCCGGCACGCACGAGCGCATCGAGCGTCGACAGCACCTCGTCGATCGGCGTGAAGGCGTCGAAGGCATGAAGCTGCAGGAGGTCGATGTAGTCGGTGTTGAGCCGCTTCAGCGCTGCGTCGACCGAAGCGACGAGGCGGTATCGCGACGTGCCGGCGTCGAGCGGGCCGTCGCCCATCGGCAGGCCGGTCTTGGTCGAGATCAAGACCTTGTCGCGGCGGCCCTTGAGCGCGGCGCCGAGGATCTCCTCCGATGCGCCGTTCGAATAGACATCGGCGGTGTCGAACAAATTGACGCCGGCCTCGAGGCAGATGTCGATCAGCCGCCGCGCTTCGTCGACGCCGCTGCGGCCCCAGGCCGAGAACAAAGGTCCCTGGCCGCCGAAGGTGCCGGTGCCGAAGCTGAGCACCGGGACCTTCAGGCCGGACGCACCGAGATTGCGATATTCCATGGGCATACTCCCTTGATCCGATTCATTCGGCCGGGCATTGCGTGGCGAGGACGACCGGCCGGTCGAGGCGCAGGCTCCACAGTGCGAGCAGCAGCCCGATCGCTGTGATGACGGCAGCGACCAGCGGCAGCGCGCCGAGACCAAGACCGCGATCGATGGTGACGCCGCCGGCCCAGGCGCCGAGCGCGTTGCCGAGATTGAAGGCCGCGATGTTCAGGCTGGAAGCCAGCGTCCGCCCTTCCACGCCGGCAGCTTCGAGCACACGAAGCTGCAGCGGCGCGACGGTCGCGAACGCGGCGATGCCGAGCACGAACAACAGGGCGACCGCCAATGCCTTGATCGAGACCACCGCCGCCAGCGCGACGAGCACGGCGGCAAGGCCACCGAGTGACACCAGCAACGCTCGCGCAACTCCCTTGTCCGCGAGGCGTCCGCCCGCGACATTGCCGATCGCAAGGCCGGCACCGAACACCAAGAGGATCGGCGACACCGCGGCGTCGGAAAATCCGGTGAGGCGCGTCAGGATCGGCTGCACATAGGTGAAGACCGCGAATAGGCCGCCGAAGCCGAACACCGTCATGGCAAGCCCGAGCAGGACCTGCGGGCGGCCGAGCACAGCGAGCTCGTCGCGCAGCGGCGCCGGCTTGTCCTTGGCTCCGACATGACCGGGGACCAGCACGGCCAACACGACGAAAGCGATCACGCCGATCACGGCCACCGCCCAGAACGCCGCACGCCAGCCGAGCATCAGGCCGAACCAGGCGCCGAAGGGAACGCCGAGCAAAGTCGCGACCGTCAGCCCGATGAACATCGTGGCGATCGCCGACGCGCGCTTGTCCTCGGGCACAAGGCTTGTCGCGACCACCGAACCGACGCCGAAGAAGGTGCCGTGCGCCAGTGACGTGAGAATGCGCGCCGCCATCAGCAGTTCGTAGTTCGGCGCCAGCGCGCAGGCCGCGTTGCCGAGCGTGAAGATCGCCATCAGCGCCAGCAGCACCGCCTTGCGCGGCATCCGCCGCGTGGCCAGCGTCAGGATCGGCGCGCCGACGAACACGCCGAGCGCGTAGCCGGAAATCAACAGCCCCGCCGCGGAGACCGACACGTGCATGTCGGCGGCGACCTGCAGCAACAGCCCCATGATGAGGAATTCGGTGGTGCCGATGCCGAAGGCACCGGCGGTCAAGGCAAGGACTGCAGCAGGCATGTGTCGCTCCGGAGGGAAGGATTCCGCAATGCGACATAGCGGTCCGGACGAGGAAGGATTAGAATGGCCGCAATCCAATCATTTGTGACGTGAATTCAAGATGTCCCGAACAGACGCCAACCGCTCCGGGGAGATGGACGTGTTCGTCCGCGTCGTCGATCTCGGCGGCTTCACGGCTGCCGCGAACAGCCTGCGCCTGACGCCGTCGGGCGTCAGCAAGCTGGTCTCCCGGCTCGAGACGCGGCTCGGCACGCGGCTGGTCAACCGCACCACCCGCAAGCTCCAGCTCACCGAGGAGGGCCAGGCGTTCTATCAGCGCGCCCAGCGCATCCTCGCCGATATCGACGAGGCCGAACGCGAGGCCGCCTCATGCGTGCCGCGCGGCCATCTCACCGTGAACAGCAACATCCCGTTCGGCATGCTGCAGGTGATGCCGCTGCTGCCGCGCTTCATGCGCGAGCATCCGGACATCACGCTCGACATCGTGCTGACCGACACGCTGGTCGATCTGATGCAGGCGCGCGCCGACGTCGCGATCCGGGTCGGCCCGCTCGGCGCCTCGCGGCTGATCGCGCGCAAGCTCGGCACCAGCCGCATGGTGGTGGTCGCCGCGCCGTCCTATCTCGCACGCTTCGGCACGCCAAAGAATCCGGCAGACCTCGCCGCCCATCGCGGCATCGGCTGGACTTTTCCACGCAGCATCCGCGGCTGGCCGTTCCGCCGCGCTGAACGGATCGAGGAGGCGCTGCCGCCGCCGGTCGCCCGCGTCAGCGACGGCGAAGCCGCGCGCCAACTCACGCTCGGCGGCATCGGGCTCGGACGGCTGGCGCTGTTTCACATCGGTCCTGACATCGAAGCCGGACGCCTCGTGCCGGTGCTACAAAATCTCAATCCCGGCGATCGCGAGGACATCCACGCGGTCTATGTCGGCCATGCCGGCCCGCTGCCGGCGCGGGTGCGGGCGTTCATCGATTTTCTTGCAAGCAATGTCCGCATCGGCGATCCAGCGCTGCGACGTGGTGCGGACGGGAAATGGAAAGTCGTAAGCGACAAGTGAGCATGCGATGACGGACGAGCCTCGGACCTTGCAGACTATCACCGAGTCGATCCGCATCGCCGCGGAGCCAGGGCATGTATGGGACGCGATCATGGATCCCAAAGCGGGCGAGACATGGCGCAATGCGCATTTCAACACCGATTGGCAGATCGGCGCATCGATCGAGATCGAGGCGGAGATCGGCGCGAAGCGCTACCGCGACAAGGGCCGCGTCCTCCGTGTCGAACCGGCGTCACGGCTCGAATATTCCTACTGGTCGCAGGTCTCCGGCCTGCCGGATGTTCCGCAATCCTATGCGACGATCACGATGACGCTCGCGGCTGACAGCGGAGAGACGCTGCTGACCGTCGCCCAGCAGGTGCCACCATCGCCAATTCGGCGCGGGGACGGTTGGGAAATCGGCGCCGACTCCGGCGCCAGGCATGTCGCGTTCTACTGGCGCATGGCGCTGCCGCGCCTGAAGCAGGCCGTCGAGCAAGGACGCGCCGCGCAATAGCGCGCGCTAGGTCCGCTTCAGCAAGAAGAGCTGCGTGACGTAAGGAAACACCACTTCGTCGGCATCACCGAGGCCGGCCTCACGCAGGATGGCATCGGTCTTGTCGCGAAGGACCGCCTTTTCGGCGTCGGGAAGATTGGCGACATAGCTCGTCGACACGACGCGCTCATAGACACCCTGGCGCGCCATCCGATGCGGATGGTCCTGCACGATTTCCTTCTCGAGCGCGAAGCGAGGGTCTTTCAATATCCAGCGCCAGCGTCCTGTCCGCTGCCGAGGCGTATCTCCGGCGTAGCCTTCGATCATGACGGACAAGGCGTCGACCCACGGTGCGCGGTCGTCCCTGTTGTTCCAGACCAGCGCCAGCGTCCCTCTGGGATGCAGGAGCAGCGCGATCTCGGCCACCGACGCCTCGTTGTCGAACCAATGGAACGCCTGCGCGCAGGTGACGAGATCGACGCTGCCGGTTTCGAGGCCGATCGCATCGGCGCGGGTGTTGATGACCTCCACCCGCGCTTCCTCGATCAGCTTGGCCGACATCTCGGCGACGGGTTCGACCGCGACCAGACGCGCGGTCGCGGGCAAGTGCTGAAGCAGCAGGCGGGTGAATTTACCGGTTCCGGCACCGAGATCGACGACACAGCGCGCGGCCTGCAGCGGCAGCGCGGCGACGATCTCCGCCGGATAACTGGGCCGGCCCGCCTCGTAGGCGGCGACCGCGACACGATAATTCCTGGCTGTAGGGTTCAATGTCATTCGTGCTTCTCCTGCGAGCCGGGCATCTGCGATGAGATCTGCGGAACGGTATAAAGCAGCGCTGGCGCAGAACTGGAAGAGCGCGTCGATTCAAGATTTGCTGAGGGCCCGTCACCTCTGCGTCAGCGCCAGGCGCCTGGCGTTGCTCCTTGTTGAACAAAGTGCGCGCAGTTTGAATGATCCTGCTTCGGCAAGAACTGATATCGCAACTTTGCGCGCTTGTGTTGCATCGACGCCGCAGTTCCAGGTTGCAAGTTACGACTGACTGAACGACAGTTATTGATGGCGGACGCGGTCTGTTGCGCTTGCGCGGGACAAGCCCAGTCCCGCTTCCGCACCGGAGCGACCATGCAGCGATCCAGGGCAGTCTTCATCACCGGTATTGTCTACGCCTTGATCGGCCTGGTCCTCACCGGCGGCGGCATCTGGCTCGCCGCTTTGGGCGGATCCATCTTCTACATCATCCTCGGCATCGGCATTCTCGCCACGGCTGCGCTGTTGCTGGCGCAGCGCCGTTCCGCGCTCTGGCTGTTTGCGATCGTGCTGGTCGGCACGCTGGCGTGGGCCGTCTATGAGGTGAAATTCGACTGGTGGCCGCTCGCGGCGCGCGGCGACATCATCTTCCCGATGGCGCTCTGGCTGCTGACACCCGTGATCGTTCGCGGACTGCAACGAAACGAGCCGGTATCCTACAGGCGTGCGACCGCGCCGCTCTGGGTCGGCGTCGTGGCGGCTGCGGCGGTCCTCGTGGCCGGGCTGCTGTCGAGCTATCACGACATCAACGGCACGATTGCGGAAGCCGGACCTGCCGTGCAGCAAAGCGAGGCCGATCCGCAACCGGACGGCGATTGGCGCGCCTATGGACGCACGCAATTCGGACAGCGCTATTCACCGCTGAAGCAGATCACGCCCGACAATGTCGGCAACCTCAAAGTCGCCTGGACCTTTCGCACCGGCGACGTGCCGACGCCGGAGGATTCCGGCGAGACCACGTTCGAGGTCACCCCAATCAAGGTGCGCGACACGCTCTATCTCTGCTCGCAGCACCAGGTGCTGTTCGCGCTCGATGCCAAGACCGGCACCGAGCGCTGGCGATACGACCCCAAGCTTGTGCACAACAAGACGTTCCAGCACATGACCTGCCGCGGCGTCTCCTATCACGAGACCGCGCAGGGCGCCGTCGACAGCGGCGGCAGTCCGGCGCCGGCCGAATGCACGCGTCGGATCTTCCTGCCGGTCAATGACGGCCGCATGATCGCGCTCGATGCGGACAGCGGCAAGCTCTGCGATGGCTTTGCCGATCACGGCATCCTCGACCTGCAGCAGGGGATGGGGATCAAGACCGCCGGCTTCTTCGAGCCGACGTCACCGCCTGTCGTCAGTGACAGGATCCTGGTCGTCGCCGCCGCGGTGATCGACAATTACGCCGTCGAAGTGCCTTCGGGCGTGATCCGCGGCTTCGATGTCTACACCGGCAAACTGGTCTGGGCCTGGGACTCCGCCGCGGCCGACGAGAACGCGCTGCCGTCGCCGACGCGCCACTACACCA
This sequence comes from Bradyrhizobium quebecense, assembly GCF_013373795.3. Classification (NCBI taxonomy): domain Bacteria; kingdom Pseudomonadati; phylum Pseudomonadota; class Alphaproteobacteria; order Hyphomicrobiales; family Nitrobacteraceae; genus Bradyrhizobium; species Bradyrhizobium quebecense. The sequence continues at coordinate 7,237,529 of NZ_CP088022.1, read as the reverse complement.
ACGGGTCGCCGAACTCCTGGATCACGGCCTCGTTCGATCCGAAACTTAATCTGGTCTACATCCCGACCGGCAACAACGGACCCGACATCTGGGGCGGCAATCGCGATGCGCTGGTCGAGCGCTATTCCAGCTCGATCGTCGCGCTGGATGTCAACACCGGCAAGCGCGCCTGGTCGTACCAGACCGTGCATCACGATCTCTGGGACATGGACGTCCCCTCGCAGCCGAGCCTAGTCGATGTGACGACGGCCAAGGGCGTCGTTCCCGCGATCATCCAGCCGACCAAGGTGGGTAATATCTTCGTGCTCGACCGCAGGACCGGCGAATTGATCGTGCCGGCGCCGGAACGTCCGGTGCCGCAGGGCGCCGCGCCCGGCGACCGCTCCGCACCGACCCAGCCGTTTTCCGAGCTGACATTCCGACCGGGGGCAAAGCTGACCGGCGCCGACATGTGGGGCGGCACGATCTTCGACCAGCTGCTGTGCCGGATCATGTTCCACCGCTTGCGCTACGAGGGTACGTTCACGCCGCCCTCGTTGCAGGGCACGCTGGTTTTCCCGGGCAATCTCGGCATGTTCGAATGGGGCGGCATCGCGGTCGATCCTGTCAGGCAGATCGCCATCGCCAATCCGATGTCGCTGCCTTTCGTCTCAAGACTCGTTCCGCGCGGCCCGCAGAATCCCCCGGCACCGACCGCCGAGAAGCCGGTCGGCAGCGAGGTCGGGACGCAGCCGATGTACGGCACGCCGTTCGGGGTGGATATCTCGAGCTTCCTCTCGCCGCTCTCCGTGCCGTGCTACCGGCCGCCATGGGGCTCGATGGCAGCGATCGATCTCAAGACGATGAAGGTCGTCTGGCAGCATCCCAACGGCACGATCCGGGACACCACGCCGCTGCCGCTTCCGTTCAAGATGGGCGTGCCGATGCTGGGCGGGCCGATCACCACCGCCGGCGGCGTCGCATTCTACACCGGCACCTACGAGTACACGATCCGCGCCTATGACGTGCGCGACGGCAAGGTGCTGTGGGAAGATCGCCTTCCTGCCGGCGCGCAATCGACGCCGATGAGCTACGAGGCCGGCGGCAAGCAATACATCGTCACCGCGGCCGGCGGACACGGCTCGTTCGGCACCAAGCGCGGCGACTACGTCATCGCCTACGCACTGAAGGATTGAAGTCATTGAGGCATTGAAACCGGGAGCGTCGTCATGCTTGCGTCATCCGGCGACCGAACGAAGTATCCGACAGCGTTCTGTCTCTGGCTGGGTCTCGCGGCGATATCGGTCTGCGTCGTCGGCCATGTCGCACAAGCTGCCGATCTGACGCTTCCCGGCACCGCGGCCGATCCGGTCCCTGCTCCAGTTCCCTGGCTGCTCGGCGATTGGGACGGCGCACGAACCCGGCTGTTGAATGCCGGCATCGATTTTCAATTCGGTTACACCAGCGAACTCGCCGGCAACGCAACGGGCGGTCAGCGACAGCAGGTCGCCTACACCGATCAATGGACCTTCGGCACCACGTTCGATCTTGCGAAGCTCGGAGTCGTGCCCGGCGGCACGATCCAGGTCACATGGACCGACCGCAACGGCAGCAATCTGAGCGATGACGCGCGCCTCGGCACGCTACAGCAGGTGCAGGAGCTATTCGGACGCGGCCAGACGCTGCGGCTCACCCAATTCTGGTACGACCAGAAGTTCGTCGACGGCCTGGTCGACTGGAAGATCGGGCGGATCACCTTCGGCGAGGATTTCGCATCGTTCGCGTGCGACTTCCAGAACCTGACCTTCTGCGGCGCGCAGCCCGGCAACCTCGTCGGCAATTACATCTACAACTGGCCAGTTAGCTACTGGGCCACCCGGCTGAAATTCAACCTGCAAGGCTTCGGCTATTTTCAGTTCGGTGTGTATGACTCCAATCCCAACTACCTGAAGGTCTCGCAGTCGGCGCTTTCGGTGTTCCACTCGGGATCCACCGGCCTGCTCATTCCGGCCGAGCTCGCTTGGCTGCCGAAGTTCGGTAATCTGCAGGGCAGCTACAAGTTCGGCGGCTGGTACGATACATCGACTGCTCCTGATGTGGTCACCGACGTCAACGGCAACCCGGCAGTCCTCAGCGGGCAACCACTGTTGCAGAGCCGCGGACGCTACGGTGCCTATGTCAGCTTCGTTCAGCAGGTGATCCGCCGATTGCAAGCCAGCTCCGCCGGCATGCTCAGCCTGTTCTTCAATGCGAGCATGGCCGACCGCCGGACCGCCACCACCGATTATCAAATCGCGGGCGGCATGATCTATACCGGACCATTCCAGTTGCGGCCCGAGGACGATATCGGATTTGCAGTCGGCACCACCCATGTCAACGGCCGTATCGCCTGGTCGGAAGAGCTGCAAAATCTGGTCGGCCTCGGTCCCGTGGCCGTCCAGGGCAATGAATACGTCATGGAACTCTACTACACCTACCGGCCACTCGCCGGCCTGCAGGTGCGACCGAACATCCAGTACGTGATCGACCCCGGTGGGACCAGCAGGAACGCAAACGCATTGGTGTTCGGCCTGAAGACGGTGGCGAATTTCTGACACCGCGCATGACGCCGTTGTCATTCGCTGGATCGTGAACTTTGCGGCGTCCGGAAGGGTTGGCAAGACCGGCCAAAGCCGCTAAAGGTCCGCGCCCCTTTCACAGACAATCCGAGCATGACATGACGAGCGCCCCGCCCGCCGTCTCGATTGGCGTCGATTTTGGCACCAGCAACACCGTGGTCGCGCTGTCCGATGGCGACGGCCGCGTCGAGGCGATCCGCTTCGACCATGGCGGCCGCACGCATAGCGTCTATGTCTCCGCGCTGTGCTTCTGGGAGGACCGGCCGGGCGCCGGCCTGCATCCGCGCGCCGAGGGTGGCCCGTGGGCGATCGAGCAGTTCCTCGAAGGCCGGACGATCCATCGCTTCATCCAGTCGTTCAAGACCTTTGCGGCAAGCTCGGCGTTCAACACCACCCAGATCTTCCGGCAGCGCTACAAGTTCGAGGATTTGCTCGCGGCATTCCTGCGCACGCTGACGCGGCACGCCGGCGAGGGCTTCGACTGGGGCGCACCGACCATCATGGTCGGTCGCCCGGTGAAGTTTGCCGGCGGCAATCCCAATGACGAGCTCGCCATGCAACGCTACCGGGCCGCGTTCGAGCGGCTCGGCGCCGGCCACGCGCGCTATGTCTACGAGCCGGTCGGCGCGGCGTTCTCCTTTGCGCGCAGCCTCGATCACGATGCGACCGTGCTGGTCGCCGATTTCGGCGGCGGCACCAGCGACTTCTCCGTGATGCGCTTCTCGCGCAAGGGCGGCGTGCTGCGCGCCGAGCCGCTGGGACATTCCGGCATCGGCATCGCCGGCGACACCTTCGACTACCGCATCGTCGACCACATCGTCTCGCCGCGGCTCGGCAAGGGCACCAACTACCGCTCGTTCGACAAGGTGCTGCCGATCCCCAATCACTATTATTCGAGCCTCGCGCGCTGGCATCAGCTCGCGATGATGAGAGGCAATGGCGACTTGCGTGAGTTGCAGCAGCTCGCGCGCACCGCGATCGATCCGGCGCCGCTGCACGATTTCATCACCATCGTCGACCACGATCTCGGCTTTGCGCTGTACCGCGCCGTGTCCGACACCAAGGTCGCGCTGTCGAGCCGCGACCGCGTCGAGTTCCGCTTTGCCCGCGAAGGCATCGATATCGGCGCAACCGTGACGCGCGACGATTTCGAATCCTGGATCGCCGACGACATCGAGCGGCTGGGCGCAACCGTCGACGAGGCGCTGGCAAAGTCGGGCATCACCGCGCGCGACGTGGAGAAGGTGTTCCTGACCGGCGGCACCTCGTTCGTGCCGGCGGTGCAGCGCCTGTTCGCCGAGCGTTTCGGCGAAGCGCGGCTGACCTCGGCGGATCAATTCGAATCGATCGCCTATGGCCTCGCGCTGATCGGCCGCACCCCTGATCCGGACCGCTGGATCTTCGCCGACGCCGCGTGACGAAGAGCGTCGTGCCTTGATCACGGCTCAATAGACGATTACATCTGTTCAATCATCAATTCGAGAGGATGCCGACAGCCATGGATTTCACCCTGATCGCAACGCCCACCAGCCTTGCCCACGGGGATATCCATGCCAGCATCCATCACGCTCTCCCATCTGACCCTGTCCGCGCCTGACGGCCGGGTTCTCCTTTCCAACATCGATCTGAACTTCGGACCCGAACGGACCGGCCTTGTCGGCCGCAACGGGTCCGGCAAGACGACCCTGCTCGGCCTGATCGCAGGCTACCGCGCGCCGCAATCCGGCACGATCTCGGTTCAGGGCCGCGTCGGGATGCTGCATCAGACGGTTCAGGTGCAGCCGGACGAATGCGTGATCGATCTGTTCGACGCGCGGCGCGCGCTGGCCGCGTTGCGCCGCGCCGAACAGGGCGTTGCCAGCACTGCAGAGCTTGCGGATATCGACTGGACGCTCGACACGCGCATCGCGTCGGCGCTGGCGCGCGTTGGACTGAACGACGTGCTGGACGCGCCGCTGGCGATGCTGTCCGGCGGACAGGCCACCAGGGCGCGCCTCGCCGCACTGACCTTCGCGCGACCTGACTTTCTGCTGCTGGATGAACCCACCAACAATCTCGACCGCGCGGGACGCCAGGTGGTCATCGACCTGCTCGCCGACTGGCGGCATGGCGCCATCATCGTCAGCCACGACCGCGAGCTGCTCGAGACCATGGATGCGATCGTCGAACTGACCTCGCTGGAAGCCCGACGCTACGGCGGCAATTGGAGCGAGTACCGTGCCCGCAAGGCCGTCGAGCTGTCGGCAGCACGCCACGATCTGGCCGATGCCGAGAAGCGAGTCGCCGAGATCGACCGCAAGGCACGGGAAACGTCCGAACGGCAGGCGCGCAAGGACGGCGCCGGCGCGAAGAAGCGCGCCAAGCGCGATCTGCCGCGCATCGCCGCCGGGCTGCGCAAGGATCGCAGCGAGGACACCGGCGGCGAGAACGCCCGCCTCGCCGAGCGGCGGCGGACACAGGCGCTCGAATTGGCCGCCGCGGCGCGCCAGCGCATCGAGGTGCTGCAACCGTTCTCGGTGCAACTGCCGTCGACGCAGCTGCCGGCGAGCCGGATGGTGCTGCGGATCGAAGCCGCCGATGCCGGCTACACGGCGGGCGCGCCGATCCTGCGTGATCTCACCTTCTCCATGTCGGGGCCGGAGCGCGTCGCGATCACAGGCCCCAACGGCGCCGGCAAGACGACGCTGCTCAAGCTCGTCAGCGGCGAGCTGGCGGCCGCGCGTGGCAGCGTCGAGGTGATGACCCGCTTTGCGATGTTCGATCAGACGGTCAGCCTGCTCGATGCGTCAGCCTCGATCCTGGATAATTTTCGGTGCATCAATCCGGATGCCAATGAGAACGCCTGTCGCGCCGCGCTGGCGCGTTTCATGTTTCGCGCCGATGCCGCCCTGCAGAGCGTCGCGAGCCTCAGCGGCGGCCAGTTGCTTCGCGCTGGCCTCGCCTGCGTTCTCGGCGGCGTGAGCCCGCCGCCGCTCCTGATCCTCGATGAGCCGACCAATCATCTCGACATCGAATCGATGGAAGCGGTCGAGGCCGGGTTGCGCGCCTATGACGGCGCGCTGCTGGTCGTCAGCCACGACGAGGCCTTCCTCGAGGCCATCGCGATCACCCGCAGGTTCGATCTCTCCTAGTGGAGGTCATGCGGCGAACCGAAGGAATTGCGTTCACGCCATTCATGTTTCGAACAGCGAAGGTTGGTCGGAAAGTGAACAGCCGAGCACGCGTCGCCCAGGGGTAGGTTGTAGGCGCGGTGCTCGGCTGTCAGGCCGCGCGGCGGTGCGGCCATCCCGCCGGCTTCGCTCGTCCCCAGAGCGAGGCCGTCGGAACTAAATCTCGCCTGTTGCTAAATCCGCGCCGTCGAATGGAGTGCGTTTCTCCAGAGGGCAAATGCGACGAAGCCTGCCAGCAGCAAAAAGCCGCCACCGGCCGCGATCAAGAAATGCGCGAACGTCATCTTGGAAATCCCAATTGAGAAGCATCATGCGGCGCGACATGCACCGCAACCTGGCAATCAAATGCACTTCAGAATTGATTTGCCCCGCCGGCCGCAGCCGGACAGCCCGAAAGGTGGCTGGCACTGCGCTCTGCCCACCCTTCGATTCCAGAGAGGTCGTCAAGCCACTCGGCTGTGCCCCTCGTCGTGCGGTTCGTCACACCGCTCAAGTGTCACCAGGATAATCGATAAAACTTTATCGACAATCGAAACGGAAAATTAAGGTTACCGGCGCGCCGGCAAGGGTCGATCGCCCCCGGCGGCCGCGGCTTCCAGCAAAATATCGAAAACAACCCCATGCAAAGTAGCCCGCGACCACCGCTCCAGCCTGAGCGGCGGTCAATTGGAGCAACGCCGCATGCCAGTTTCTCTTACTGGCAGGGCGGGAGCACGGCTGGATTATTCCATTAGAGGTCATTGGACCCACACGAGAGCCGCCTGACGTGTCCAGGAAATATCTTCACTTATCGTGCTCGCAACTAAGCTCCAATGGCTTGCTCGTAGATATCTTCCTCCTGGGCATTATGGATACGCACAAGCGCTTCAATCCCCTCAATGACGCGCTGCGCGTCCCTAATCAGGTAATGGTCCGTATCCGGGGGAGTGAGGCCATCGGTGAGCCGACGCAGAAGTCGCGCCATGTGTATGATCTCGCGGTGCGCTCGGCTCATTGCCCCTAGCCCGTGGCGATTTCCCAAAAATTTAGCGACGCGCGGATACACGACACTTTCATCGTCGCGCTCATGTTCGGCGATCTGCCTCGAAACGATATCGTCAGCTTCGGAAATCAGCGTCACCGCTCCTGCTCCCTCAACGGCATCAAGCGCATCCGCAATTTCTCTCAGCCGGTCGAGCGTCGGCTCCATTCGCTCGTGGTCCTGGCGCAGCGCTGTAGCTGCAGCCGCCGGCATTTTTTTATGACCAAACTTGTGGCCGGAAGTCAGCGCGCGCAACGCATTGAGGATCACCGCAACATCGATGGCTTCCTGCGTCAAAGCACCTGCGATTGGCGGCAACAGGCCGACGGCGGCAAAGCACATTGCCAATCCAGAGAGTGCCATTCCGCAAACTATGCTCTGCAGCGCGATGCCGCGGGTACGCCGTGCGATGGCGACGGCATCGGAAACTCGATCGAGACGATCGACGAGAATTACAACATCGGCTGCTTCCGACGAAGCACTTGCACCGCGGGCCCCCATGGCGATGCCGACGTTAGCTGCCGCCAACGCAGGCGCATCATTGATACCGTCACCGACCATCACGGTGGGGCTTTGGCGCTGCTCGGTTGCGACGGCATCGACCTTGTCGGCCGGCTCCCGTTCAGCAAGAACCGCATCGAGATCAAGCGCGGCGCCGATCGTCTCCGCGGCGTCCGCTCGATCGCCCGTCACCATGACGATCCGCGCAACTCCGGCCGCTCGCAGCGATTGTACGGCGCGCGGCGTCTCGCGTCGAAGCTCGTCAGCGAGCAATACTGCGCCGATTGTGCGTCCATCTACGGCGACAAATACACTCAGCGCGGAGCGCCATGTCGCACGTCTCAGGGCCCGAGACGCCCAGGTCTCCGGCTTGCGAGCCCCATGGACCATTTGATACGAGCCCGCTCGAACAGTCTGTCCGTCAACCACACCTTCCAAACCAGAGCCCATGGTCTCTCGGACTTCGGATGGAATAGTGAGCTTGAGCCCCTTCCCCATGGCCGCTTCGACGATCGCCGCAGCGACTACATGATGTGAGCCTTGTTCCAAGGAACCTGCGATCCGCAGAACTTCGTCAGCGCTTTGGGCGGGAGCGACCTCAATTGCAACGAGCCGCGCCCCGCCGACCGTCAGCGTACCCGTCTTATCGAACATCACCGTATGAGTGCGAGCGAGCGCTTCGAGCGGCCCACTGCCTTTGATGAGAATTCCGCGCTTTGCGGCCTGTGCGACCCCCGAGATGAAGGCGACCGGCGCCGCCAGAATAAGCGGGCATGGCGTTGCTGCGACCAGCACGGCAAGTCCGCGGACAGGATCGTCAGAGAAGAACCAGGCGCCGCCAGCAATTGCCAGCGTGATCGGCAAGAGCAGCAGCGCAAAGCGGTCTGCCAGGCGTATGAATGGCGACTTTGCCGTCTGCGCCGCACTGACCATGCGGACAATGCCCGCATAGGTACTTTCGCTTGCCGGGGCGGATGCGCGGAGTTCAAATGTATCTCCAGCGTTGAGCGAGCCGCTTCGAGCGAGTTCACCAGCTTGACGGGAAACCGGAATCGACTCCCCGGTAAGTGCCGCCTCATCGATCGTGGCCAGCTGGCTGGTTATGAACCCATCGACAGGTATGACCTCGCCCGCGCGAACGAGAATGCAATCACCTACTACGACTTGCTCGATAGGCACGTCATCGATAATCGAGTCGATGCAACGATGGGCAATTCTTGGTGCTCTATCAATTAACGACCTAAGATCACGCTCAGCCCGTGCGACCGCAAAGTCCTCAAGCAGATTTCCGCCCGCGTACATGATGGCGACGACGATGCCGGCCAAATTCTGACCGAGCACGAGCGCGCCCGACATTGAGACGAAGGCGACCGAATCCACCCCAATACGACCCGCCAAGAAGTCGCGGATCATAGAAATCAATAGACCTAATACCACCGGAAAAGTGCCGGCGCCCCAACACCAATTTGCAACATCGCTCCGCCCCTTGGCCCAGGCCACAACTCCAAAAGCGAGCCCGCCAAGCGCTATCGCAATCAATGCTCGTCGAAACATCCTTTCAGTCAGTAGCCCCGACATCCAAGTGTCCCCCGGAGGATAGAGCGAGATCGCATGCAAATATTGGCGCCAAATCAAGTACGCTGATTTGACCGAAATCAATGGTAGTGATTAGCGGAAGTGCGAATTGAGACTGTATTGCAAGCGGCGCCGGATGATAGCAAGGGTGCAACGCTCCGACGGCACCGTTATGGAGCTATTGGTGTGCGAGACGACCGCGAGCGCAGGCAAGTTCCCGTAATCCGCGCAATCCTGGAACGGAGTCGCTGCGGCATTGATCTCCGTGACTGGATGCATGGCGCGACGAACGGCGCGATAACGACTTTTGTAATCGTAGCCGGAGTCGTTGGCGCCGATCTGCCGACGATGGTGGCGCCAGCATCGCGACGGCGGCACGCAGCTATGACAACACGAAACTTGCTCGGGACAATTACGATCGCTCACGTGCAAAGGTAGTCGGAGCGGAGGATGTTGCCGCGGCGGCGGGGTACCACATAAGCTCGACCTGCCCCCTTTCATCGTCCCTCCTTTGCTCGGCCCTGCAAGATCGCGACCGCACCTGCGAGCAACACAGCGGCCGATATCACGAGCGAGGCATGCGCGCCAGCCATGAACGTGTTGTTCCCTCCGACCAGCGAACCGAACAGGGCAACGCCAAGCACGCTGCCGGTCTGCCGCGTCGCGTTCAATACACCCGCGGCGATGCCGGATCGCGATTTCTCGACACTACCGAGCAACGTCGAAGTCAAAGCCGGCACGAGCAGGCCGAGCCCGCCGCCGAGGATGATGAGCTGAGCGCCGATCGCCCAGTAGCTGGTGCCTGAGGTCATAGGCAGCAGCGCAACGCAGCCCGCGGCGGTGATCATACAAGCCAGCGCGATGGCTTGCGGCGCGCCAAGGCGCTCGCTGATCGACGCGGCGATCAGGTTGGCGGGGAGCACCATGGCCATCATGGGCACGAAGGCGAGGCCCGTTGCGAACGGCGACCAGCCATTGACGTTCTGGAAGTAGAGACTGAGCACGAAGATCAGGCCGTAGAAGGCGATGTTGAAGAGGAGCCCGACCAGAGCAGTCAGCGCGAACATGCGATGGCGGAACAGCGACAGCGGCAGCATTGGTTGCAGCGCGCGCGCCTCGCGCCATACGAACAGGAGTCCGATTACGGCCGCCCCGGCGAAGCCCGTGATGACGAGCGGATGGCTCCAGCCGAGCACGCCGCCCTCTATCAGGGCGCCGGCCAGCCCACCGAGTGCTGTGATCGCCGCGATCTGTCCCGGCAGATCGATCTCGCGCTGCGCGAGCCGCGGCGTCTCCTCGGCGTAACGCCAGGCGAGCCAGAGGCCGGCGGCGCCAATCGGCAAGTTGACAAGAAAGATCGCGCGCCAGCCGACCAGCGCGATCAGCGCGATCAGCGCGCCGCCAACTAGCGGCCCCGCAGTCAGTGCGACGCTCGCACCTGCGGCCCAGAAGCCGACCGCGCGGCCGCGCGCCTTCGGATCGGTATAGGCGTGATTGAGGAGCGTCAGCGAGTTCGGCACCAGGATTGCCGCCGCCAGGCCCTGCACGGAGCGAGCAACGATCAGGAACATCGCCGACGGAGCCAATGCGCAGGCGAGCGAAGCCAACGTGAAGATTACGAAGCCCCCTATGAATATCCGTTTGGCGCCAACGCGATCACCGAGCGCACCAGCGGTCAAAATGAAGGCAGCGAATGCGATGGTATAGGCGGTCACCACCCATTGCAGCTCGGCCACGCTGCCGCCGAGCGAGGTGCTGATGCTGCTCAGCGCTGTATTAACGATGGTGATGTCCAGCTGCACGACGCCGAGGCCGAGGCTCGTGGCGGCAAGCGCCAGCGCCGCGGGGAGAGGCGAACGGGATGACGCGCTGTCAGAGCCGGCTTGTTCCGGCTGCCTTGTGCTGAGCGAAGTTGTTTGCATTGATCACACTCGGTTGTCCGTGAGATTTTGATGGCTCAGACCAGCCCGTTTTTCGATTGTCATTCGATGCCAATCGAATACTTGGAGCCGCGAGACGATCTTTCGTCCCGTCGCGGCGATGCCTTTCGCTGGGCTTAGTGGTGTCCAGACAACCTATGTCCCGTGATTGAATCGGTCTTGCAGAAACACTACGGTCTTGGCCGAAGTATTCGTGCTTGGCACTGCGTCCTCATCGGCGTAGGAGAAAGACATGGATACGGGACCCAAAATCGCCCAAGTCGCGGCACTCATCGGCGATCCGGCGCGCGCCAACATGCTCAGTGCGCTGATGGATGGCCGAACGTTGACCGCCTCGGAGCTCGCCTATGTGTCGGGCGTGGCGCCGCAGACTGCGAGTGGCCATCTTGCGAAACTCAGCGACGCCGGACTGCTTGCGCTCGCAAAGCGGGGCCGACGACGATATTTTCGCTTGGCCTCTCCGCACGTCGCGCGCGTGCTGGAAGGTCTCATGGTCGTGGCCCAGGAAGGGCCCGCCCGGCGCGATCTCTGGCGCGGCGGAGAGACGCTCCGACATGCGCGCACGTGCTATGACCACATGGCCGGCCGCATCGCCGTCGCGATCGCCGACCGGCTTGTCCAACAGTCGTTTATTCTGCTCGACGAGGATGGCGGACAACTGACCGATGCCGGTCGGTCATTCTTCGATGAGTTCGGCTTTGATCTTCGCCTCGCCTCCAAGCGCCGAGTGTTCTGTCGCCCCTGTCTCGACTGGAGCGAGCGCCGGCCGCACCTGGCCGGGGCGCTCGGCGCTGCTATCCTTCATCACGCTCTCGAGCACGATTGGGTTGAGCATGTCCGGGATAGCCGCGCGCTCGTCGTGACGCCTGCTGGCGTTAGAGGACTTGCCACAACGTTCGGCATCGAGGGCGCCCCCTCGATGGACGGCCGCGAACGGCAGGTTGCATCACTGTCCAGAGGCCGGGTAGCAGTTATCTCGGGTTGAGTCAGCGCTCCCGGACGGACGTAGCAGTGCGATCAGTCGCTTCGACCGTGGGTACTGTCCATACTTGACCTTAAAAATTGCGGGATTAGCCTTGCCGGCGCGCGCCCGGCCCGCCGCCGGCAGGCGTGACCGCGCCTGTCCATCGCGCGCGCATTGCGGTGAAGAGCACGGTCGATCGGCGAACTCATCTGCTCACAAGCAAATAAGGGCACCCGCAACGTCGATCGCGGACTTTCCTTCGTGTGAGCCGGAGATTTACCGTCGCGGTCTGTCTGGCCGATCTGGTTTCGATATCTTCATCATCAAAGAGCGAAACCAAAGCGAGCCCCGGTCGCGCTGCGCCGTGGCCGGATAGAAGAGGAATTGCTCATCAACTCCGGGATTGAACGGCGGCTTGACGATCATCAGATTCAGACGATGAACCAGCAGGCTTGCGAGCCTGCTCGGGACAAACGCGACAAGGTCGGTTTCGGCAGCAATGTGCAGCGCCTGGAGATAGCTCGGGGCGACGATAGCAGCGACCGAGCCGCACCGCCGCCCGCCCGACTGCACGCTCGGTCAGCAGTGCGTCCAACACCCGGAGCAAGTTCAGATTGAAGTGCTCGACATTCATACCGAGAATGTAATTCCAGCACATGCATTGGAATAATTCCTGTCTCGCTGCTATTCCTTTTTCGCTTGGAGGACGGCGCATGCGAATTGAACCAGTCACGGCCCCCTACGCACCAAACGTGCAAGCGCTATTCGACCGAATGCCTGCCTCGTGGTCGCCTCCATTCAAGCTCTTTACCGTCCTTGCCCGCGATGAGCGAATGCTGTTGCGCTGGACGCGGGGAGCTGTGAGTTACCTTGAGCCCAGTCACCTAACTGTTCGGCAGCGCGAAGTATTGCTACTGCGCGTCACCGCGCGATGCCGATGTGCCTACGAGTGGGGCATGCGCGTTCATTACTTCGCCGGCCAAGCCGATCTGAGTGACGATCAGATCTACGCGACAGTCTATGGCGATCACACCGACGCAGACTGGTCAGCGACCGATATGGTGCTTATTCGTCTCGCTGACGAACTGCACGACACTGTCGACGTCAGCGACCAGCTCTGGACCGATCTGAAAGAGAGCTTTTCCGACGAGGCGATCATGCAGCTCTTGATGATGGCAGGCTACTATCGCACGGTCGCCTATGTCGCAAACGGGCTGAAGCTTCCGCTCGAACCAGTGGTCGGTCGGCCGTTCCCCGCACAGAGAAGCTAGCGATGCGAATCCAGCCCTTGATTCCCCCATATTCCGCCGAGGTTCAGGCAGAGGTCGACCTGCTGCCGCGATCATGGCAACCTCCGTTCCAGCATTACGGCCTTCTCGGCCGCGACCCGCGGCTTCTTCGCGCTTATCGCCTTGGATCAGTCGCATATCTCGATCCCGGCCACATCACTGTGCGCCAGCGCGAGGTGTTCCTTCTGCGTGTAACGGGGCGTTGTCAAAACGCCTTTGAGTGGACCCTGCGCGTTCACTATTTCGCCGACGATGCCGGGTTAACCGAGGAGCAACTCCACGCGTCGGTTCACGGCAGTGCGGACGATAGCTGTTGGCAATCCGATGACTGCAGCCTCATCCGCCTCGCCGACGAACTCCATGATACGGCGACGATCAGCGATGCACTCTGGGAAGACATGCAAGCCGTTTTCTCCGATGAAGCAATCTTGCAGTTGCTCTTGCTCGCCGGTCACTATCGAACCAATGCTTACGTCTCGAAGGGATTGCGGGTTCCGGTCGAATCTCGGGTCAAGCGCCCATTTCCGGTGGAACAAGCGGACCTCTGAACTACGTGATCGAATTCGACATCTCCGTGAGCGCAAGGCCAACCGACGCGGCCTCCGAGAAGACGTTCGACGAGGTCCCGCCTCGGGTCCAAAAGCTGTCGAATTAGACAAGGCGGCCTTTGACCCGACCGCGGGCGGATTTCTGGCGGAGAGGGAGGGATTCGAACCCCCGATAGGCTTGCACCTATGCCGCATTTCGAGTGCGGTGCATTCAACCACTCTGCCACCTCTCCGATGGCCCGGGTGATTTGCGCCACCCGCGGTCGGGGCGTGTTCTAGGCGAGGATGGCGGGCCAGACAAGGCGCTGCAATAATATTTCCGTCACCGGGGCCTCGCCCCATCGAAGCACCGGGGTGATGCAAGAAAGTGCGCGGAAACAAAGCGCTAGCGGGACGGTTCGGGTTCGATCGGCACGCGGGCGAAGCAAAAGCAGCAGGAGCGGCCCATGGAGCATGTGACGATTCGAGCCAATGGCGCGGCGTTCCACGTCGCGCGCACCGGGAGCGGCAGGCCGGTGCTGCTGCTGCACGGCTGGCCTGAGTTCTGGCTGACCTGGAAGCCTGTGATGGCGCGCCTGGCCGACCGCTACACCCTGATCGCGCCCGACCTGCGCGGCTTCGGCGACAGCGACAAGCCGCAAGGCTCATTTGGCCCCGATCAGCATACCGACGACATGCTGGCGCTGCTGGATGCGCTCGGGATCGAGAAGGCCGGCGTGGTCGGCCACGACGTCGGCGGCGCCGTTATGCAGCCGCTCGCCCGCAGGGCACCTGAGCGCATTGCCGGGCTGTTTTTCTTCGATTTCGTCTATCCCGGCATCGGGGCGCGGATGGCCGCGCCCGACCGGCTGAACCACATCTGGTACCAGTCGTTCCACCAGATGGAGATGGCGCCCGCGCTGGTCGGCGCCAGCCACGAGACCTGCCGCACCTACATCGGCCATTTCCTGCACGACTGGACGCATCGCAAGGCCGCGTTCGACGACGTCGATCGAGGACTTCGCCGACAACTTCTTCAAGCCCGGCAACCTCGTCGGCGGCTTCGCGCATTATCGCGCCTCGCATGCGGGGCGCGTGAAGATGATGCAGGGCGAAGCGCCGGCGCTGCCGCCGATCACGGTGCCGACCTGCATCCGCTGGGCCGAGCACGACCCGCTGTTTCCCTATGCCTGGACCGACCGGCTGGGCGAGACCTTCTCCAATCTGGACCTGAAGATGTTTCCCGATGTCGGGCACTTCCCGCATCGCGAGGATCCCGACCGCGCCGCCGCCGAGATCGCCGGCTTCTTCGCGCGGATCAATTGGAAGTAGAAAGTGGTGGGACCGCCAGGACGCGACAAAAACTGGCGGTCCCGTGCCGCTTCTCAATATTGCTGGCCGGGAAGTGCGGCTTCGCCGGTCGGCCGGAGCGGCACGGTCCACGGTAGCGGCCGGCGCTGGATCAGCAACGCGAACCCGATCTTAACCTAACCGATCAACCTTACCGGGCGATCGGCCAGCCCAAGAGCGGCTCAGGCGTCGGCCTTCCTGGCTTTCTTGGCCTTTTTCTCGCCGTTTTCGTCCTCGGCGTCCTTGTCCTTTTTCTCGGCCTTCTTGTCGCCCTTGCCGTTGTCTTTCTTGCGATTGGTGTAGCGGGCATTGCCGAGCCCGGTTCCGATCGTCAGCACGCCCCAGCGCGCGACATCCTGCATGAACGGCACCTCGGCCAGTCCCTGCGCCACGCCGTCATTGTGCATCACGATCGCAGTGTCATGATCGCCGATCTGCGGGATCGCCTCGACCAGGCTCGCCGGCAGGTTGAACTTGCTGCTCTCCCAATTGCCCGGCAAATTCTGTGCGCCCTTCTCGATCGAGCCGTCCTCGTTGATGACGCCGGGACAGGCGATGCCGATGAATGGCGCGAGCTTGAGGTTCTCCTTCTCGGCGGCGGCAATCAGATCCTTCAGCATCTTCACCAGCCGCTTCACCGCGCCTTCACGCGTCGGCTCGTCATTGGCGTGGCGCCACAGCTCGGATTTCCAGACCGCCGCCTTGGAGAGATCGGGCGCCTTCTTCCAGCGCGTCTCGACGATGCCGCAGCGGATATTGGTGCCGCCGATATCGACGGCGAGCACGCCGTCATGGGCCTCGAAAATCCACGACGGCGCCAGATGCAGCGTGCCGATCAGACCGGCATCATCGGGATGAAAGCGGATCGGCAGCATGTCGACCTTGAAATCCTCCGACTTCAGGATGATGTCGGCGCGCGCGATGGCGAGCTCGCCGAGCCTGGAGTCGCGAAAGCCGCCACCGACCACGATGCGCTCGGTCTTGGCCCAGGCCTTGGTGCCGAGGAAGCGCCGCGTCACATAGGCGAGCTCCTGCGCAAACTCCTCGATCGCGCTGTGCACGACCGCGGAGGCCTCGGTGTCCTCGCCGACCAGCAACTCGTCGAGCTTCTTCTTGCTGATCTGGTCCGAGGGCTCGTCGCCGAACGGATCCTCCTCCGATTTGCGCAGCGGCTTGCGCCAGCGGTCGAGGATCTTGCGGAAAGCGCCCTTGGAGGCGCGATCGCCGAGAAAACCCTCGTCGTCCTTCAGCTCGATGTTGAAGCTGTCGATCTCGACGGATGGCAGCCGCGCAGCGCCGTGGTGCGCGATTCCCGTGGTTAGTCCCGTGTCTTCGGCCATTCGCCCTGCCCGCTTGAGATTCCCTGCACTAACGACGGGGAACTCAAATGGTTGCGTCCCGCGCTCGGGCGCTCGGCCTGCGCGGAACACAATGATCACAGGGGGCGTCAGGCCGCCTTCACCCCGTAGCGCGCCGCAGGCGTGCTGCGCGACAGGTTCGGCATCAGCTTCTGGCGAGCCGCCTCATAGGCCTGCCAATCCGCGGCATCCGGCAGCGACGGCACGGTGAAGACCTCGCCCTGGTCGAGGCCGGCCAGCGCAGCGTTCACCATGTCCTCGGCCTTCATCACGATCTCGCCGGGCAGATGCTCGACCGGCGTGCCGGCGATGTCCCAGAACTCGGTGGCGGTGGCCCCCGGCAGCACGGCCTGGACGCGAATGTTCTTGTCCTTCAGCTCGTGCTGCAGCGAGTGGGTCAGCGCCAACACGAAGGCCTTGCTGCCTCCGTAGACACCGTTGAGCAGTTCCGGCTGGACGCCGACGACCGAGGCGATGTTGATGATGGTGCCGCCGCCGCGCGCGACGAATCCCGGCACCGCCGCATAGGTCAGGCGCATCAACGCGTCGACATTGAGCGCGATCATGTCGCTCATCTTGTCGACATCGGATGCGAGTAGCGGTGCAGTGGCGCCGACGCCGGCGTTGTTCACGAGCACGCTGATGCCTTCGTTGCTGCGCAGAATGGATTCGATCCGTGCGACATCGCCGCGCTTGGCGAGGTCGGCGGCGACGATCTCGATCGATCGGCCTGTCTCCGTCGCGAGACGCTTGGCGAGCCCATCGAGGCGCTCGCGGTTGCGCGCAACGAGGATCAGATCGTAGCCACGCCGTGCGAGCCGGTCCGCATAGATGGCACCGATTCCGGACGACGCACCGGTAACGAGCGCCGTTCCTTTGGCTGACTTGGTCATGTTGGTCTCCTGTTTGACCTTGGACGGCCGAATTTGGCCGCTGGTCAGGTTCTACAATCCCCCTTGTATGTCTCAAATGTCATATATACACCTTTTTAGGACATAGACTCGGTGGGAGAGCTCCATGCAGGAGATCGGCTTCGTCATCTTCCCGGACTTCCAGGTGATGGGCTTCACCGCCATCACCGCCTTCGAGGTCGCCAACCTGATCGCAGGCGCGCCCTTCTATGAGGTCACGCTGCTGTCGGAGAACGGGGGCCCGGTGCGATCCTCCGCCGGCTTCAATGTCGAAACCGAAGCCTTTGGCGAGCGCAGCTTCGACACGCTGTTCATCGGCGCCGGTCACGAGCTTCATCCGGCATCCCCGAAATTGATCGATTATATGCGACGCGCCATGACGACATCACAGCGCATCGCCGCGCCCTGCATCGGCGCCTTTTCACTGGCTGAAGCCGGCCTGCTCGACGGCCGGCGCGTCTCTACGCACTGGCAATTCGCCCCCGAATTGCAGGCACGATTTCCCGGGCTCAAGGTCGAGCAGGACCGCATCTACATCGTCGACGGGCCGATCTGGACCTCGGCCGGCATGACCGCGACGATCGATCTGGCGCTGGCGATGATCGAGCATGATTTGGGCGTCGAGGTCGCCCGTTCGGTGGCGCGCAAGCTCGTGGTCTATCATCGCCGCACTGGCGGACAGTCGCAGTTTTCAGCTCTCCTGGAACTCGACCCGAAATCCGACCGCATCCAGAACGCCCTCAACTACGCCAAGGCGCATCTGCGCAACGAGCTCTCGGTCGAGGAATTGGCTGAGGTGGCACGGCTCAGTCCGCGCCAGTTCAGCCGCGCCTTCCGCGCCGAGACCGGCCAGTCGCCGGCCAAGGCAATCGAGCAGCTCCGGGTCGAGGCCGCCAGAGAATTGATCGGCGACGGCCGCCATTCGATGGACGAGATTGCCGGTGAGACCGGCTTTGCCGATCGGGAACGGATGCGGCGGGCGTTCTTGCGGGTGCTGGGCCAGCCGCCCCAGACCATCCGCCGGCACGCGCGGGCTGCGGCAAAGACCGCGGCCTGAGGGGCAATCCAGGCCAAAATCACGCCAAACCCTTCATTTTTGGCCGGTTTTTGCCCTGCTTTACCTTGACTCCGTGTCGTCAGCAGCTATAAGTCCGCCCATCCGGCGCGGAGTTTTCTCGCGCCGATTGTTTTTGTGCGATCCAGCTTGGGAATTCATTCCCTTCGCGCGAAACACATAACCCATAGCGACTGAACAAAAAGCCGACCCGGGCTAACCGTCCGAGGCCGGAACCGAACACGAAGGAATCAAACGATGTTCGCAGTCATCAAAACCGGCGGCCGGCAGTACCGTGTCGTTCCGAATGATGTACTCGAGATTGGCAAGATCGCCGGCGATGTCGGCACGATCGTGCAGCTAGGCGAAGTTCTGGTGCTCGGCGGTGACACGCCGGTGCTGGGAACGCCCACCGTGGCAGGCGCCACCGTTGCGGCCGAAGTGCTGCAGCACAAGCGCGGCGCCAAGGTGATCGCGTTCAAGAAGCGTCGCCGCAAGAATTCACGCCGCAAGCGCGGTTATCGCGACGAGCTCACGGTGCTTCGCATCACCGAGATCCTCGCCGATAACGCCAAGCCGACTGTCGGCCCGCGGCCGAAGAAGGAAAAGGTCGCAGCGCCCGCCGATGATGGCGAGGACGCAGCACCGAAGGCGGCCAAGAAGAAGGCGCCCGCAAAGGCGCCGGCCGCGAAGAAGGCTCCGGCCAAGAAGGCCGCGGCCAAGAGCTAAGAAGAAGTGATCGTCGCGCATTCAGATTTGAAGCGTGACAAAACGTGAAATGATTCCGTCAAGGAATTGATCTAGAGATCAAAGCGAAGTCGGAGACGAGCTATGGCTCATAAAAAAGCAGGCGGTTCATCGCGCAACGGACGTGATTCCAAGGGCAAGCGCCTTGGCATCAAGGCGTTCGGTGGCGAGCGCGTGATCCCCGGAAACATTATCGCGCGTCAGCGCGGCACCACCTGGCATCCTGGCCTTAATGTCGGCATGGGCACCGATCATACTCTCTTCGCCAAGGTCGAGGGTCATGTCGAGTTCCGTGCCAAAGCCAATGGCCGCACATTCATCTCGGTTATTCCGATGGCAGAGGCGGCCGAGTAGACGGTGGACACACATGAGTCCGCCGGGTCCTGTTGAACCGGCGGAGCAGCACAAGGGCTCCAAGGGGAGGCGGGATGACCGGCCTCCCCTTTTTGTTGCGCGCGTTCGACTTCGACCGCGCGCAACGTTCCAAGCGTTGCGTACCGATTGTCGCATCACAGGAGCTCGACATGTTGCAGGACATCCCGACGCCGACCTTGCGCGAGGCAAGAGCTTGCGTCCTCGAGACCGAACGGCTGACATTGCGCAAGCCGACGCTCGCGGACGTAAAAGCCATTGCACGCCTCGCCAATGACCGCCGCATCGCGGAGAACACCCGCCGCCTGCCGCATCCCTATACCCAGGACGACGCCATCGACTTCGTGCGCGCGCTCGGCGCCGGCGGACGCGAAACCGTCTTCCTGATCGAGAACAATCACACGCCGATCGGCATGGTCGGCATCGACTGGCGCGAGGAAGCCGCGGCCGAACTCGGCTACTGGCTCGGCGTCGACCATTGGGGCCAGGGTTTCGGCACCGAGGCCGCGCGCGCGGTGATCGACTACTTCTTCGAGGAATTCGATCTCGACCAGCTGATCGCGGGCGCCCGCGTCGTCAACCCGTCGTCGCGCAACATCCTTGAGAAGTGCGGCTTTCAGTGGAGCGGCGTCGAGCTGCACCGCTTCGAGGCGCTGGGCTCATCGAGCCCGGTCGACGCCTTCCGGCTGTCGCGCGGCGTCTGGGCCTCGCTGAAGAGCTGGAACAACTCGACCCGGCGGGAGAGCTGAGTCCTCACCCTCCCTGATTTTCACCCTCCCCTGGAGGGGGAGGGTCGTTGCGCGTGGAGCGCAGCGGAAGGCGCAACGGGGTGGGGTGATCTCTCCCATCTAGCGCTGTCGGATGAGGAGAGACCTTCACCCCACCCCGCCGCTCATTGCATTCGCGTCGACCCTCCCCCTCCAGGGGAGGGTAAGAATCACGCCGGCGGATTGATCGAGGAATCCGGGCGCCCGAGCTGCTGTTCGCGCACGAAGATGTAGAGGCCGGCCGCGATGATGATGGCGGCGCCGATGATCGTGGCCCAGGACGGCACGTCGCCGAACACCACGAAGCCGAAGATCACCGCCCAGACGATCATCGAATACTGGTACGGCACCACCACGCTCGCCGGCGCAAGTTTCAGCGACCGATTCACGCACAGCAGCGCCGCGACCGAGATGATGCCGGCGGTGAAGAACAGCACGAGGCTGCCGGGGGTCGGCGTCACCCAGCCGAACGGCGAGAGCACGAGGCCCAGGACGAACGTGCCGCCGAATTGCGATGTCGCCAGCACGATATCGGGCGTCGCGCGCAGCGAGCGGGTGATCAGCATCAGCACCGCAAACGACAGGCTGCCGCCGAGCGCGATCATCGCCGGCCAGCTGATGGTCTGCGCCGATGGCCGCAGCGCAATCAGCACCCCGCAGAAGCCGACCAGGATGGCGGTCCAGCGCCGCCAGCCGATATGCTCGCCGAGCACGAGACCCGACATCGCGGTGACGAAGATCGGTCCGGCCAAATAGTAGGTGATGACGTCGGCGAGCGGCAGATAGACGGTCGCCAGGAAGAACGCCGCGACCTCCAGCGTCGACAGCGTGACGCGCAGCAATTGCAGCCACGGACGCTCCAGATGCAGGAAATCCGCGCGCCGCTGCCATACGATCGGCAGCAGCACGAGCAGCGCCGCGCAGGCGCGCAGCCATAGCAATTGCCCGACCGAATAGGTGGCGACGATGAATTTGCCCATCGCATCGCCGAACGAGAACATGAAGATCGACAGCAGCATCAGTCCGATGCCGGCGAGCCGCGCCGATCGATCGTCGTAGGAGGACAGTTTTGCGAACAGGCTCATTGTTCTCTTGTTGTCGCCGCCTCTGAGTCGGGCCGGTCCTGTCGCCGGTTTTACCGACGTCGTTGCGCAGGACAACCCCGGCGGCTGCAGATCGAACCAATTGTCGCAGTGCGGCGCCTGCGCTACCGGTAGGGCAGCCATTCAAGAAGCAGAGCAGGAAACGCCGCATGAGCGAATTCGACCCCACCCAGCATCGCATGGTCCCCGAGCAGCGGTGGTTCGAGGATTTCGTGCTCGGCGAGCGCTTCGTGATTCCGAGCCGGACCCAGACCTCGGCCGTTTTCGCGGCGTTCCAGACCGCGAGCGGCGACACCCATCCGATCCATTACGACGTCGAATATTGCCGCACGCGGGGCATGCCGGACCTGCTCGCGCACGGCTTCCAGACCCTGGTGCACACCGCGCCGGGCGCCGGACTGTTTCCCTATGTCGTGGAGGAGTCGCTGGTCGGCTTCCTGGAACAGTCGAGCAAGTTTCTGAAACCGGTCTATGCCGGCGATACCATCTACCCCGCGCTGGAGGTGGTCGAGCTCGCGCCCGGCCGGACCACGGGCGTCGTGACGCTGCGCTCGACCGTGCACAACCAGCGCCGCGAGCTGGTGCTGGACGGCATGCAGAAATTCCTGGTGCGGCGACGGCCCAGCTAGCGGAAGGGTCGTAAAAAGGCCCGAAAATTAAGGCTTTTCGCCGAAGTCGGCGCGCTTGCGGGTTGCCGCAGGGACCGGCCTGCCCTAACTAGTACGGATCATGAAATTCCTCGATGAAGCCAAGGTCTATATTCGCTCCGGCGACGGCGGCAACGGCTGCGTCGCGTTCCGGCGCGAGAAGTTCATCGAGTTCGGCGGCCCCTCCGGCGGCAATGGCGGCCGCGGCGGCGACGTCATCATCGAGGCCGTCGACGGCCTGAACACGCTGATCGACTACCGCTACCAGCAGCACTTCAAGGCGCCAAAAGGCACCAACGGCATGGGCAAGGACCGCCATGGCGCCAACGGCAAGTCGATCGTGCTGAAAGTGCCTGTCGGCACCCAGGTCTTCGACGAGGATCGCGAGACGCTACTGCATGATTTCACCGAGCTCGGCGAGAAATTCGTGCTGGCTGAGGGCGGCAATGGCGGCTTCGGCAACGCGCATTTCAAGTCTTCCACCAACCGCACGCCGCGCAACGCCAATCCCGGCGCGCCGGGCGAGGAGCGCTGGATCTGGCTGCGGCTCAAGCTGATCGCCGATGCCGGCCTGGTCGGCCTGCCCAACGCCGGCAAATCGACCTTCCTCTCGGTGGTCAGCGCGGCGCGGCCGAAGATCGCCGACTATCCCTTCACCACGCTGCATCCGCAGCTCGGCGTCGTGAATTACGGTGGCCGCGAATTCGTGCTCGCCGACATCCCCGGCCTGATCGAGGGCGCGCATGAAGGTGCCGGCCTCGGCGACCGTTTCCTCGGTCATGTCGAGCGCTGCCGCGTGCTGCTGCATCTGGTCGATGCGACCAGCGAACACGCCGGCAAGGCCTACAAGACGGTGCGCACCGAGCTCGAAGCCTATGAAGGCCAGCTTGCCGACAAGATCGAGATCGTCGCGCTCAACAAGATCGACGCGGTGGAGCCGGACCAGTTGAAGAAGCAGAAGGATCGCCTCAAGCGGGCGGCGAAGAAGACGCCGCTGTTGCTCTCCGGCGTGACCGGCGAGGGCGTGCAGGACGCGCTGCGCGCGCTGGTCGAGGTGATCGGCGAGGCGCCGGTGTCCAACAAGGCCAAGGGCCAGACGGAGCCGTGGGCTGTGCCGGTGCCGCAGGGTTGAGCGGCACATCGATCTCCCAAGCCACCTTACTTCTAGGCCACCTCGTGGCGCCTCTTGCTTCCAGCTTCCTGCCAGACCAAACCCATGAAACGCCCCTCGCTCAAGAACTTTCGCCGCATCGTCGTCAAGGTCGGCTCGTCGCTGCTGATCGACTCGCAGGCCGGCGAGGTCCGCGCATCCTGGCTCGCCGCGCTGGTCGACGATATCGCGAAGCTGCACAAGCGAGGCTGCGAGATCATGGTGGTGTCGTCGGGCTCGATCGCGCTCGGCCGCAGCCGCCTGAAGCTGCCGCGCGGCCCGCTGAAGCTCGAGGAGAGCCAGGCCGCCGCGGCAGTCGGCCAGATCGCGCTGGCGCGGATCTGGTCGGAGGTGCTCGGCCATCACGGCATCGGCGCCGGACAGATCCTCGTGACGTTGCAGGATACCGAGGAGCGCCGCCGCTATCTCAATGCGCGCTCGACCATCGCCAAGCTGCTGGAATGGCGCGCGGTGCCCGTCATCAACGAGAACGACACGGTCGCCACCACCGAAATCCGCTACGGCGACAATGATCGCCTCGCCGCCCGCGTCGCCACCATGGCGAGCGCGGACCTGTTGATCCTGCTGTCCGATATCGACGGCCTCTACACCGCGCCGCCCGCGGTCGATCCCGATGCGAAGCTGATCCCGGTGGTCGAAAGCATCACCTCGGAGATCGAGGGGATGGCGGGCTCGGCCGGCTCCGAACTGTCGCGCGGCGGCATGACCACCAAGATCGAGGCGGCGAAGATCGCGACCACCGCCGGCACCCATATGCTGATCGCCTCCGGCAAGATCGAGCATCCCTTGCAGGCGATCGCCGACGGCGGCCGCTGCACCTGGTTCCTGACCCCGGCCAATCCCGTCACCGCGCGAAAGCGCTGGATCGCGGGCTCGCTCGAGCCGAAGGGCACGCTGACGATCGATGCCGGCGCGGTGGCGGCGCTGCGCGCCGGCAAGAGCCTGCTGCCGGCCGGCGTCGTCAGGGTCGACGGCCAGTTCGCCCGCGGCGACGCCGTGGTGGTCCGTGGCCCCGACACCCATGAGATCGGCCGGGGCCTCGTCGCCTACGACGCCGAGAACGCCGAGAAGATCAAGGGCCGCTCCTCGCCGGACGTGATGGCCATCCTGGGCATCAGCGGCCGCTCCGAGATGATCCACCGCGACGACCTTGTGATCGGCCCGGCCGGCGCGATCCCGGCCAAATAGGCCCAAATAGCCGACTGGGCCGACGGCCCGGGGCGCGGCCGCCCACCTGCCATGCCGGTTCCGCGCCTCGCCACCCCTCAATAGCCATGCTAGAACATGGCCTTAATCCAAAGCCGGGACTTCCATGAGCGCGCCCCTGAAGGCGATCGACGGCAACGCCGATCTCGCCGCCCTGATGACCGACCTCGCCGCCAAGGCCCGCGCTGCCGCGCGCGTGCTGGCGCTGGCGCCGCCGGAGCAGAAGAACCGGGCGCTCGCCGCGATCGAAGCCGCGATCCGCGCCAACGCGCCGGCCATTCTCGCCGCCAATGCCGAGGATGTCGCCGAGGCGCGCGCTGCCGGCATGACCTCTGCCTTCGTCGACCGCCTGACACTGACGCAGGCGCGCGTCGACGGCATGGCCGATGGCGTGGCCACCGTGCGCGAGATCATCGATCCGGTCGGCGCCGTCACCGAAAGCTGGCAGCGCCCGAACGGCATGACCATCGAGCGCGTCCGCGTGCCGCTCGGCGTGATCGGCGTGATCTTCGAGAGCCGCCCCAACGTCGCCGCCGACGCCGGCGTGCTGTGCCTGAAGTCCGGCAACGCCGTGATCCTGCGCGGTGGCTCCGACAGCTTCCGATCCTGCCGCGCGATCCACGATTGTCTGGTGCAGGGCCTGCGTGAAGCCGGTCTGCCTGAGGCCGCGATCACCTTGGTGCCGACCCGTGACCGCGCGGCCGTCGGCCTGATGCTGACGGGATTGAACGGCGGCATCGACGTGATCGTGCCGCGCGGCGGCAAGAGCCTGGTCGCACGCGTCGAGGCGGAGGCACGTGTTCCGGTGTTCGCGCATCTGGAGGGCGTCAACCACATCTATGTCGATGCCAGCGCCAGACTCGATATGGCCAAGGAGGTCGTGCTGAACGCCAAGATGCGCCGTCCCGGTGTCTGCGGCGCCGTCGAGACCTTGCTGATCGATCGCAACGCTGCCGCGACGAAGCTGAAACCGCTGGTCGAGTTGTTGATCGATGCCGGTTGCGAGGTGCGCGGCGACGACATCGTGCAAGGCGCCGATGCCAGGGTGAAGCCCGCATCCGACGAGGACTGGAACACCGAATATGAGGACGCGATCATCTCGGCGAAGATCGTCGGCAGTCTCGATGAAGCGATTGCGCATATTCAAAATCACGGCTCGCATCACACCGATGCGATCGTGACGGAGGATGCCGCTGCCGCGCAGAGATTTCTCAACGAGGTTGATTCGGCGATCGTGCTGCACAACGCCTCGACCCAGTTCGCCGATGGCGGCGAGTTCGGCTTCGGCGCCGAGATCGGAATAGCCACCGGCAAATTCCACGCCCGTGGGCCGGTCGGCGCCGAGCAGCTGACGAGCTTCAAGTACCGCGTCCACGGCACCGGGCAGACCCGGCCGTGATCATTGTCGCACGCGCACGGTAGACCCTTGCAACAAGCTTCCACCGTGCCGTTATCCCCAGCCCAGGCGCTTCCGTTCTATACCAACGGCATGCGCATCGGGCTGCTCGGCGGCTCGTTCAATCCGCCGCACGCCGCGCATCGCGCCATCAGCCAGTTCGCGCTCAAGCGTTTGCAGCTCGACCGCGTATGGTGGCTGCTGACGCCGGGCAATCCGCTGAAGAACCATGACGGCCTGCATGCGCTCAACGAGCGCGCCGCGGCTGCGCGCCGCGTTGCCGACGATCCGCGCATCGACATCAGCTGTCTCGAAGCTGTCATCGGTGTCCGCTACACTGTCGACACGATCATCCACTTGCGCCGCCGTGTCTCCGGCGTGCACTTCGTCTGGATCATGGGCGCTGACAATCTCGCGCAATTCCATCGCTGGAAAGATTGGCGGCGCATCGCGTCCGATGTGCCGATTGCCGTGATCGACCGTCCGCCCCAGAGTTTTCGCGCCCTTGCCGCACCGGCGGCGCAGGCGCTCATGCGCTATCGCCTGCCCGAAAATCAGGCGACACGGCTGGCCGACCAGCAGGCGCCGGCCTGGGTGTTCCTGACAGGAATGAAATCCAATCTGTCTTCGACCGGACTGCGGAACCCGGACGGGAGCTGGAGAACGGCGTGAGGCGCAAAAGGGTTACTGGAATATTGAAACCATTAACCCCACATGCGTAATATGGCGCGTGGGGCCGAGGATTCGGTGCCCGCGATACAGTGAAAGGAATGGTCCCTGGCCACATCTGTATTGTCAAAGTCTGTTTTACCCAAGGTTCCCAAGACTTCAGGTCCCAAGACTGCGCGTAAAACATCGACGAAAACCGCGGCCTTGCAGGCGCAACCGGATGCCGACAAACCGGATGCCAACAAGACGCTGAGCCTGATCCTCTCTCGCCTCGACGACATGAAGGCGGAAGAGACGGTCACCATCGACCTTCGCGGCAAATCCGCATATTCCGACTACATGATCGTCACCACCGGCCGGGTTAACCGGCACGTTGGCGCGATCGCGGAAAATGTGACGAAGAGCCTCAAGGAAAACGGGGTCAAGAACATCCACGTCGAGGGCTTGCCCAATTGCGACTGGGTGCTGATCGATTCCGGCGAGGTGATCGTGCACGTGTTCAGGCCTGAGGTGCGTGAGTTCTACAACCTCGAGCGGTTGTGGACTCAGAACCCGGCGGTCGCGGCGGTCTAAGGCGTATCGAAGCCGATGCGAATCGGCTGCAGCGCATATAGTTTGCACGCGCGCTTCCAGCGCGCGAGCCGTGAATTTGACGCGTTTTCTGCGGCAAACCGGCTTCCACTTTGCCGGAAAACGCTCTTATGCGTCTCGTCGTGATCTGCATCGGCCGCCTGAAACAGGGCCCTGAACGGGAGCTCGCCGAGCGTTACCGCGAGCGCTTCGAGGATATCGGCCGCAAGCTCGGCTTTCGCGGCCTCGACATCCATGAGATTGCGGAGAGCCGCGCGCGCGATACGGCCGCGCGCATCGCCGAGGAGGCCGCGGCGATCGCGGCGCTGCTGCCGGAAAAGCACATGCTGGTCGCGCTCGACGAACGCGGCAAGAGCATCGACAGCGCAAGCTTTGCACAGCAGCTTGGCCGCTGGCGCGACGAGGGGGCAGCACATACTGTCTTCGTGATCGGCGGCGCGGACGGACTTTCGCCTGAATTGCAGCGCAACGCTTCGTTGCGTATTGCATTCGGCTCCGCGACCTGGCCGCACCAAATGGTCCGCGTCATGCTTCTGGAACAGATTTATCGGGCCGCGACCATTTTGGCCGGCCACCCCTACCATCGCGCCTGAGGCGCGGTGACGGACAGTCGAAAGCGCTGAACGCACGCGAATGCAGCACAAGCGGGACACAGCTTCGGATTCGCATCTCGGCACCGCGCGCCGCCGCTGGTTGCCTGCGTCCCTGCCTCTGTTGATCGCTATGCTCGCCGCGTATCCGCTGACCGCGGCGCATGCGCAGGCGACACCACCCGCGCAACAGTCCGCCCCGCCGGCACAGCAGGCCGCAACAGCGGAGACATCGCCCGACGCCATCAAGCAGCGCGAGCAGGAGCTCGAGGCCGCGCGCGAACAGCAGCGCAAGGCCACCGAGTTGCAGGAGAAGTTGAAGGCCGACATCGCCGCGATCGGCCAGGACCGCAGCAAGCTCAATCAGCAGCTGATCGACATTGCCGGCCAGGTGCGCGGCGTCGAGACCCGGATCGCCGACGCCGAGGCGCGCCTGCAGCCGCTCGACGGCCGCGAGCGCGAAATCCGCGGCTCGCTCGATTCACGCCGCTCCGAAGTGATCGAGGTGCTGGCCGCGTTGCAGCGCGCCGGGCGGCGCACGCCGCCGGCGCTCCTGGTGCGGCCCGAGGACGCGCTGCAATCGCTGCGCACCGCGATGCTGCTCGGCGCGGTGGTGCCGGAATTGCGCGTCCGCGCCGAAAAGCTTGCGGCCGATCTCGGCGAACTGGTGGCGCTGCGCAAGACCATCTCGACCGAACGCGATGCGCTGGCGGCCGACCGCGACAAACTCAGGGAAGACCAGACTCGCCTGGCGGCGCTGGTCGACGAACGGCAGCGGCAGCAAAGCGCGGCCGAAAAGGACATGGAGGCCGAAGGCGCCCGCGCCATCGCGCTGTCGAAGCAGGCCGCCGATCTGCAGAGCCTGATCGCCAAGATGGAGCAGGATCTCAAGAGCGCGGCCAAGGCCGCCGCCACGGCCAGCCTCCAGGGGGCCCCGGCGACCGTTAACGGCAAGCCCAATCTGGGGGCGCTCAAGGACCCCGCCCGCATGAGCCCGGCGGTCGCCTTCGCCTCGGCCAAAGGCCTGTTCTCCTATCCCGTGAATGGCACCAAGATTCGCGAATTTGGCGGTTCCGACGGCGCAGGGGGCGTACAAAAGGGCATTTCCTTGGCCGCCAAACCAGGCGCGCAGGTCACAACCCCGTGTGACGGCTGGGTTGTTTACGCTGGTCCTTTCCGCAGCTACGGACAACTCTTGATCCTCAATGCCGGGGGCGGGTATCATGTCCTGATCGCCGGGATGGAGCGTATTTCGGTAAACATCGGCCAGTTTGTGCTAACGGGGGAGCCGGTTGCGACCATGGGGTCGACGTCCCAGGTTGCATCCATTCTCGCGACCAATGCGAGCCAGCCAGTGCTCTATGTCGAGTTCCGGAAAGACGGCACTCCAATCGATCCAGGTCCATGGTGGGCCGCAAATGAAGGCGAAAAGGTTCGCGGATGATGCGCAAGACTTCGGTAATTCTCCTTAGCGCCGCCACCGGCGCGGCCCTGACGCTTTTCGTCACGCAGCCCCGCGCTGTGCTGATCGGATCGAGCGCGCGCGCCGCGACGTCGGACACCTACCGCCAGCTCAATCTGTTCGGCGACGTGTTCGAACGGGTGCGCAGCGACTATGTCGAGAAGCCGGATGACAGCAAGCTCGTCGAGTCCGCGATCTCGGGCATGCTGTCCGGTCTCGATCCGCACTCGAGCTACATGGATGCCAAGAGCTTCCGCGACATGCAGGTGCAGACCCGCGGCGAGTTCGGCGGTCTCGGCATCGAGGTCACGATGGAAGACGGCCTGATCAAGGTCGTCTCGCCGATCGACGACACCCCGGCCTCGAAGGCCGGCATCATGGCCAACGACATCATCACCAATCTCGACGACGAAGCTGTGCAGGGCCTGACGCTGAACCAGGCCGTCGAGAAGATGCGCGGTCCGGTCAACACCAAGATCAAGCTCAAGATCATCCGCAAGGGCCAGGACAATCCGATCGACGTCACGCTGGTGCGCGACAACATCCGCGTTCGCTCGGTACGGGCGCGCGTCGAGGCCGACGACATCGCCTATATCCGCATCACCACCTTCAACGAGCAGACCACCGAAGGCCTGAAGAAGGAAGTCGCCAACCTGCAGAGCCAGATCGGCGACAAGCTGAAGGGCTACATCATCGATCTCAGAAACAACCCCGGCGGCCTGCTCGAAGAGGCCGTCACGGTGTCCGACTCCTTCCTGGAGCGCGGCGAGATCGTCTCGACCCGCGGACGCAATGCCGAGGAAACCCAGCGCCGCGCCGCGCACCCCGGCGACCTGACCAAGGGCAAGCCGGTCATCGTGCTGATCAATGGCGGCTCGGCATCGGCCTCCGAAATCGTCGCCGGCGCGCTGCAGGACCACAAGCGTGCGACGCTGGTCGGCACCCGCTCGTTCGGCAAGGGTTCGGTGCAGACCATCATCCCGCTCGGCTCGGGCAACGGCGCACTGCGCCTGACCACCGCGCGCTACTACACGCCATCGGGCAAGTCGATCCAGGCCAAAGGCATCGTGCCCGACATCGAGGTGCTGCAGGACGTGCCGGAAGAGCTGAAGGCGCGCACCGACACCAAGGGCGAGGCCTCGCTGCGCGGGCATCTGAAGAACGACGGCGACGAGAAGACCGGGTCGCAGTCCTACGTCCCGCCGGACGCCAAGGACGACAAGGCGCTGAAGATGGCGGACGACCTGCTGCACGGCATCAAGTCGACCTCGAGCGCGACGCCGGCACCGGCAGCGCCCGGCGACAAGGCCGCGGTCGACAAGCCCGGCAACAAGGCCGCGAACTGATCCCATCCAATGGTTTAGGCGAACAGGGCGGCCCTCGGGCCGCCCTTTCTGCTTTCGCCGTCCACCGCCAGCCGTGCTTTGACGGGGAGCCCGGCGCGCGGGAATGCACCGCATCGTGCTATCGTTCGCGCTGTTGATTCGGGGAGGGTCATGGCAGAAGCGGCCGACGAACTGAGCACGCCGCTTGGGCAGAACACCGTGGGCAGGACGCGCCGTGTCCGCTTGCCATTCACGGCGATGCAGGCGCTCGCCGTGCTGCTGGGGCTCGCGCTGGTCGGCTTCGCCGGCGTCGCGCTGTTCAACGACAATCCGCTCGGCGGCGAACCGATTGCCCGCATCACGCTCCGCAATCCCCCGCCCGCAGCCGCCGACGATAAACACGCCCCGGCCGAACCGGTGGTCAAATCCGCCGCCAAAGCCCCGGCCGCAGGCGGCGATGCCAAGAACGACGCCAAGACCGTCACCATCATCGACGGCTCCAGCGGCAAGCGCCAGGACGTGGTGATCGGCGCCGGCGATCCGGCCGAAAAGACGACGGATGGCGACGCGCCGCCGCTCGCGATGACCGGGATCGACCCGCGCCTGCTGGAGAAGTCGCGCCACGGCATGATCCCAGCGGTCGCCGATGGCCTGAAGCCGTTCACGGTCTATGCGGCCGAAGCCGACCGCGCCAAGGCGGCCCGGATGCCTGTGGTCGCCATCGTGGTCGCCGGCCTCGGGGTCGGCGCCGCCAAGACCACTGACGCCATCATGAAGCTGCCGCCGGCCGTGACGCTGGCCTTCACGCCCTACGGCGCCGACCCCGGCAAGCTCGCGGAACGTGCTCGGACGCAGCGCCACGAGATCCTGCTGCAGATCCCGATGGAGCCGTTCGACTATCCCGACAACGATCCGGGCCCGCAGACCCTGCTGACCACATTGAGCAGCGAGCAGAACCTCGACCGTCTCTATTGGCACCTCAGCCGCCTGCAGGGATATGCCGGGATCGCCAATTTCATGGGAGCCCGGTTCGTCGCAACCGATCCCGTGATGCAGCCCATCGTGCGCGAGGCGGCCAAGCGCGGCCTGAGCTTTTTCGACGACGGTTCCACCCCGCGCAGCGTCGCACAGAGCCTCTCGGCCGGCCAATCGTTGCCGTTCGCCAAGGCCGATTTCGCCATCGACGTGGTGCCGACATCGGCGGAAATCGACCGCGCACTGGTCAAGCTGGAAACGATCGCCAAGGAACGCGGCACGGCCGTGGGCGTCGCCTCGGCGCTGCCGGTCTCGATCGAGCGGCTCGGCGCCTGGCTCAAGACACTGGACTCCAAGGGCATCATGCTTGTGCCATTGACAACGGCGATGCTGAAATCAAAATCGGGCTAGAGATCAATCTGTTGGTGCAACCTAAGACCTTGCCGGGGGGCCGGGTCGGGCGGCGCCGGGAACTGTGCGAGGTAGCGGCGGCATGGCACGTTATGAAGACCTGCCCTATCGAACCTGCGTCGGCATCATGCTGCTGAATACGGCGGGACTGGTCTTCATCGGACGCCGCGCCGGCGGCATCGAGCATGTCGACGACGCGCATGTCTGGCAGATGCCGCAAGGCGGCGTCGATCCCGGCGAAGACACGTTTCAGGCCGCACGGCGCGAGCTCTATGAAGAGACCAGCGTCAAGTCGGTGGAGAAGCTCGGCGAGGTCTCGGACTGGCTGATCTATGATATCCCGCGCACCGTCGCAGGCCGCGCCTGGAAGGGTCGCTACCGCGGCCAGCGGCAAAAGTGGTTCGCATTGCGCTTCACCGGCGACGAGAACGAGATCAACGTCGCCCACCCCGGCGGCGGCCACAAGGCCGAGTTCATCACCTGGCGCTGGGAGCCGATGAAGAATCTGCCGGAGCTGATTGTGCCGTTCAAGCGTCCGGTCTATGAGCGCGTCGTGAAGGAATTCGCCGGTCTGGCGGCCAAATAGACGGCCATATGATCGGGCAGACAAACGCGCGGCGGCACCGGTCGAGATGTCATCAGATAAGCCCTATCGCCCCAATGTGGGCATCGCGCTGTTCAACGGCGACGGACGCGTGCTGATCGGCCACCGGATCAAGAACGACGGCCCGGAGATCGTGCTGCCCGGCCTCGAATGGCAGATGCCGCAGGGCGGCATCGACGACGGCGAGGACCCGCGCCAGGCCGTGATGCGCGAATTGTGGGAAGAGACCGGGGCGGTCAACGCCAACTATCTCGGCGAGACCGACTGGATGACCTACGAATTCCCGGCCTATGACGGGCCGGCATCGCATCGGCTGGCCAAATTCCGGGGCCAGCGGCAGAAATGGTTTGCGCTGCGCTTCACCGGGCGCGACGAGGAGATCGATCCATTGACCCCGCGCAACGGCCAACCCGCCGAGTTCGATCAATGGCGCTGGGAGCGTCTCGATCGCGTCGCCGATCTCGTGGTGCCGTTCCGCCGCGAGGTCTATCGCGCAGTCGCGATCCGGTTCGCGGAATTCGCCGGCTGATCCTGCGGCGGAAGGCGCCGCGCATCGCCCGGCGTCATGCCGTAGGTCGCGCGGAACACGCGATAGAAGAAGCCGCATGAAACGGCGATCTCGTCGATGCCGCGTTCCAGCATCGCTGAGAGAAGCCGCCTCGCCTCCTTCGATCTTGTTGCCGCCAGCGTTCGCGCGAATGACAGGCCGGTCGGCTCGAACAGCGCATGCAATTGCCGGAGCGAAATGCCGAGCTCGGTGG
The DNA here is from genome assembly GCF_013373795.3 of Bradyrhizobium quebecense. Lineage (NCBI taxonomy): Bacteria > Pseudomonadati > Pseudomonadota > Alphaproteobacteria > Hyphomicrobiales > Nitrobacteraceae > Bradyrhizobium > Bradyrhizobium quebecense. The sequence continues at coordinate 7,204,475 of NZ_CP088022.1, read as the reverse complement.
CGACCGCGGCCGGCGTGAGCGAGGCGCGATGCAGATCGCGCAGCAGGATTTCTCGCGCGGCATGAGGGTAGCCGGCGCGCAGCGCGGCACGCCGTCCCGACCGCAACCGCAACCGCAACCGCACTCCTGCCGTCACACGCTTCCGGGCGCGACAACAATCCACCGCCCGCCGGCGTACGGCGAGCGTTGAATGCTTCGAGTCTTGGCAGACGATGACTGGAAAAGTGTGAGCGATTTCACAAAGAGAGCCGGCTCACTCGACGCTATGGCGCGATCGCTGGTCGGCAATCGCGCCTTAGTGCATAGCCGTCGCGTTGAGCTCGTGCTGGATGCTCTTGAAGTGATCGAGCCGCTCGATCTCGTGGTCGAGTTCGGAGCCTTCCTTCTCGGAGAGCTTCTCCTGCATTTCGTTGATCGTCTCGGCGAACTTCGCGCGATCGAGATCCGCAATCGTGGTGGCGACGTCGGCGAGCACAGTGAGGCCCTTGTCCGACACCTCGGCGAGGCCGCCGAGCACGATCACCTTCTCGCGCTTGCCCGCGGTCGTGATCGTCAGGATGCCCGGACGAATCGTGGCGACGACCGGAGCGTGTCCGGCGAGCACACCGAAATCACCCTCCACACCGGGGACGTCAACCTGATCCACCTCGCCGGAGAAGGCGAGCTTTTCGGGAGAGACGAGATCGAAGTGGAAGGTGGCCATGGTCTTTCCGTTCTTTGCGCTATCACCCGCGGGCTCGACCCGCGGGTCCATCAGTCAAAATACTTCTCGTTCGATGGATCGCCGGATCACGTCCGGCGATGACGACACCCCAAAGCTTAGGCCGCTTCGGCGGCGAGCTTCTTGCCCTTCTCGACGGCTTCTTCGATCGTGCCGACCATGTAGAACGCCGCTTCCGGCAGATGGTCGTACTTGCCCTGGCAGAGATCGCGGAAGCCCTTGATGGTGTCGGCGAGGTCGACGAACTTGCCCGGCGAGCCGGTGAAGACTTCGGCGACGTGGAACGGCTGCGACAGGAAGCGCTCGACCTTGCGGGCGCGGGCGACCGTCAGCTTGTCCTCTTCCGACAATTCGTCCATGCCGAGAATGGCGATGATGTCCTGCAGCGACTTGTAGCGTTGCAGGATCTGCTGGACCATACGCGCGGTGTTGTAGTGCTCCTCGCCGACGACCAGCGCCGACAGCATGCGCGAGGTCGAGTCGAGCGGGTCCACCGCCGGATAGATGCCCTTTTCCGAGATCGCGCGCGACAGCACCGTGGTGGCGTCCAAGTGCGCGAACGAGGTGGCGGGCGCCGGATCGGTCAAGTCGTCGGCCGGCACGTAGATCGCCTGCACCGAGGTGATCGAGCCCTTCTGGGTGGTGGTGATGCGCTCCTGCAGCGCGCCCATGTCGGTCGCGAGCGTCGGCTGATAACCCACCGCCGAAGGAATACGGCCGAGCAGCGCCGACACTTCCGAACCCGCCTGGGTGAAGCGGAAGATGTTGTCGACGAAGAACAGCACGTCCTGGCCCTGGTCGCGGAAGTGCTCGGCGACCGTCAGACCGGTCAGACCGACGCGGGCGCGGGCGCCCGGCGGTTCGTTCATCTGGCCGAACACCAGCGCGCACTTCGACTTCACGCTCGGATCCGGATTGTGCGGATCGGCGTTGACCTTCGATTCGATGAACTCGTGATAGAGGTCGTTGCCTTCACGGGTCCGCTCGCCGACGCCGGCGAACACGGAGTAACCACCGTGCGCCTTCGCGACGTTGTTGATCAGTTCCTGAATCAGCACGGTCTTGCCGACGCCGGCGCCGCCGAACAGGCCGATCTTGCCACCCTTGGCGTACGGGGCGAGAAGGTCGACGACCTTGATGCCGGTGACGAGAATTTCCGCTTCGGTCGACTGGTCGGTGTAGCTCGGCGCTTCCTGGTGGATGGCGCGCAGGCCTTCGGACTTGATCGGACCGGCCTCGTCGATCGGCTCGCCGATGACGTTGATGATGCGGCCGAGCGTGCCTTCGCCGACCGGCACGCGGATCGGCTCACCGGTGTCGGTGACTTCCTGGCCGCGCACCAGACCTTCGGTGATATCCATCGCGATGGTGCGGACGGTCGATTCACCGAGATGCTGCGCGACTTCGAGCACCAGGCGGTTGCCGCCGTTCTTGGTCTCGAGCGCATTCAGAATCGCCGGAAGGTGGCCTTCGAACTGCACGTCGACCACGGCGCCCGTGACCTGGGTAACGCGACCGATCTGATTGGCTGCTGTAGCCATGGACTATTCTCCTTCGAAAATCTGCCTTAGACCGCCTCAGCGCCGGAGATGATCTCGATCAGCTCCTTCGTGATCTGGGCCTGACGGGTTCGGTTGTAAATCAGGGTTTGCTTACGGATCATCTCGCCGGCGTTGCGCGTCGCGCTGTCCATCGCGCTCATCTGCGCGCCGTAGAACGAGGCGTTGTTCTCCAGCAGCGCACGGAAGACCTGCACCGCAAGGTTGCGCGGCAGCAGGCTGCCGAGAATCTGGTCCTCTTCCGGCTCGTATTCGTACGAGGTCGCGGGAGCCACGCTGGCCGCGGGTGCAGCCACCTCGAGCGGGATGATCTGCTGCGCGGTCGGGATCTGCGCGATCACCGACTGGAAGCGCGAATAGAACAGCGTGCAGACATCGAATTCGCCGGCCTCGAACCGTGCCAACACTTTGTTGGCGATGTCCTCGGCGTTGACGAAGCCGATCTGCCGCACCGAACGCAGGTCGAGGTGCTCGACAATCCGCTTCTCGAACGTCCGCCGCAGCTGTTCGTAGCCCTTGCGGCCGACGCAGAAGAATTTGACTTCCTTGCCTTGCGCGAGCAGCGCGTTCGCCCGCTCGCGCGCCAGACGCACGATGGCGGAGTTGAAAGCGCCGGACAGGCCGCGCTCGCCGGTGCAGACCAGAAGCAGGTGCACCTGGTCATTGCCGGTGCCCGCCAGCAGCGCCGGCGCGCCGGGCGAGCCGTTGGCCGCGGCGGCGATGTTGGAAATCACCGCATCCATCTTGGTGGCATAGGGCCGCGCCGCCTCGGCGGCGTTCTGCGCGCGGCGCAGCTTCGAGGCTGCGACCATCTGCATGGCCTTGGTGATCTTCTGCGTCGCCTTGGTCGAGGCGATGCGGACCCGCATGTCTTTCAGTGACGCCATTCTTCGTCCACCCCGGCAATCCGACCGCAACGGTCAGATCGCAAGCCTCTCTGTTCCTATCGCCCGGCCAACGGCCGGGCGATGCCCTTGTGCGAAGGTCTTCTTACGCAAACGTCTTCTTACGCAAACGTCTTGGCGAAGCCCTCGACTACCGTCTTGAGCTTGGCGGCGGTGTCGTCGGACAGATCGCGGCTGGTGCGGATCGCGTCGAGGATCTCGACGTTCTTGCCGCGCAGCAGCGAGAGCAGGCCGTCCTCGAACGCCTTCACCTTGTTGAGCGGCAGCGGATCGAGGTAGCCATTGGTGCCGGCCCAGATCACGCAAACCTGCTCTTCCATCTTCAGCGGCGAGAACTGCGGCTGCTTCAGGAGTTCGGTCAGGCGCGAGCCGCGGTTGAGCAGGCGCTGGGTCGAGGCGTCGAGGTCGGAGCCGAACTGCGCGAACGCCGCCATTTCGCGGTACTGCGCGAGCTCGCCCTTGATCTTGCCGGCGACCTTCTTGGTTGCCTTGGTCTGCGCCGACGAACCGACGCGCGACACCGACAGACCGACGTTCACCGCGGGACGGATACCCTGGAAGAACAGGTCGGTTTCCAGGAAGATCTGGCCGTCGGTGATCGAGATCACGTTGGTCGGAATGTAGGCCGACACGTCGTTGGCCTGGGTTTCGATGACCGGCAGCGCCGTCAGCGAGCCCAAGCCATGCTCCTTGTTGAGCTTGGCGGCGCGCTCGAGCAGGCGGGAATGCAGGTAAAACACGTCGCCAGGATAGGCCTCGCGGCCCGGTGGGCGGCGCAGCAGCAGCGACATCTGGCGATAGGCGACGGCCTGCTTGGACAAGTCGTCATAGATGATCACGGCGTGCATGCCGTTGTCGCGGAAGTACTCGCCCATGGTGCAGGCGGTGAACGGCGCGATGTACTGCATCGGCGCCGGATCGGACGCGGTGGCCGCGACGATGATCGAGTATTCCAGCGCGCCCTGCTCTTCGAGCACCTTGACGAACTGCGCGACGGTGGAGCGCTTCTGGCCGATCGCGACGTAGACGCAATACAGCTTGAGGTTCTCGTCCGGCTGGGCGTTCAGCGGCTTCTGGTTCAGGATAGTATCGAGCGCGATCGCGGTCTTACCGGTCTGACGGTCACCGATGATCAGCTCGCGCTGGCCGCGACCGATCGGAATCAGCGCATCGATCGCCTTCAGGCCGGTGGCCATCGGCTCGTTCACCGACTTGCGCGGAATGATGCCGGGCGCCTTGACGTCGACGCGCTTGCGTTCGGTGGCCTGGATCGGGCCCTTGCCGTCGATC